>CAMDFP010000162.1 GCA_945897335.1 Asaia bogorensis
ATCACGACGACTACGACGATGAGCGCGCTCAGTCCGCCAAGTACGCCGAGCCAGATCTTTGCGCGTCTGTTCAAGGAAGGTCACTCCGCCGGTAAGCCCCTAGTCCGTCAAAACGCGGGGGCTAAATGGCAGTTCCCGGCGCGGACGGTGATCTATCGGGCATTCCGGGCTTCGGCGCGGGTGACCAATGCACTCGAGCCGAAGATCACCGCGGCGCCGACCCAGGTCCAGAGATCGGGCACCTCTCCGAAGAACAGGTAGGCAGGTACCGCGATGAAGGGGAGCCGCATGAAGTCGTAAGGTGCCAGCGCCGAGGCGTCGGCCAGCTTGAAGGCATAGGCGAAGGCGAACCAGCCGGTGGTGCCGAGCGCGCCGATCGCCGCCATCATCATGAGGGCGTGGAGGCTGGGCCAGGTCCAGACGGTCGCCGCGATCGGCAGCGACATCAGGCCGATCAGGCCCGAGACGTAGAGGACGGTGGTGATCGAGTTCTCGCTGTCGGCGACCGACTTGATGACCAGCGAGACGCCGGCATAGGTGCACGCACCGAAAAGGACGAGGAGGGAGGCCGGCGAGAACGCTTCGGTCCCCGGGCGGACGACGACGAGGACGCCGAGGAACCCGACCAGCGTCCCGATCCAGCGCCAGCGCCGGATCGCTTCGCCCAGGATCAGCACCGCGCCCACGGTCTGGAAGAGCGGCTGGGTGAAGCTGAGCGCGGTCAGCTCGTTCAGCGGCAGCAGCGGCACGGCACTGAAGAACGACAGCATCGAGAAAAGGTTGATGAACGCCGCCAGTGCCAGCTTGCCCGGCCGCCGCGCCCGGAAGGTACCGAGGCCGCGATAAAGCGCGAAGGGCAGGATGGTGAGGAAGCCGAAGAGATTGCGGAAGAAGGCGATCTCGAACGGATGCAGCTCGTCCGAAACGATTCGGATGAAGCAGTTCATGAACGAGCCGGTCGCGGCCGTGGTGAGGCAGAGCAGGGCGGCGAGGAGCGGGAGGGACAGCGGGCGGGGCGGCATGCGGGCTTAAGGGGACTGGACCCGCGCCGAAGCCGGACGTCAAGCGGAGAGGCTCAGCGCCGGACCTGTTCCACCAGGGCCCGCCACACCAGCACGTTCTCGAAGGTGCCGAGGTCGGTCGGCTGCGGCCGCGCCGAGGTCTGCACCATCACCAACTTGCTCGCGGGATCGACGAAGATCGCCTGGCCGCGAATGCCGCGGAGCGAGTAGGTACCCGCTGGGTTGCCGAGCAGCCAGACCTGGTAGCCGTAGCCGAAGCTGCCGCTGACCCGGCCGGGCCTGAGATGCTCGTCCTCGGCGCGGACGGTGGTGGCATCCTTGACCCATTGCCGCGGGATCAGCTGGCGGTCGTTCCAGGCACCCTCATGGGCAAGTAGCCGGGCGAAGCGCGCATAGTCGCGAAGCACCGCATTGAAGCAGCACAGGGTCGCTTCCTGCCCGAAGACATCGGTGACCCAGCTGGCATCGGCCTCGGCCCCGATGGGTTGCCAGATTTTCTCTGAGAGATACCCGGCGACGGGTTGGTCGGTCGCGGCGCGCAGCACCAAGCCCAGCACCATCGTCTCGCTGCCGGCATAGTGGAAGACACGGCCGGGCGGATTCACCTGCATGGTGAACTGGGCCATGACCTTGGCCGAACTTTCGCCAACGCCGGCCACGAAAAGTCCTCGCGCCATCTTCGCACTGTCGCCCCTGCCGTCGTAGCGCTCCTCGAACGCGACGCCGGACGACATGTTCAGGAGGGCGCGGATCGGCGTCCGGCCATAGGCGCTGCCGGCGAGGTCCGGGACATAGGCTTCTGCCAAGTCGTCGATCGAGCGGATCTTTCCTTCGCCGACGGCGATGCCGATCAGCATGGCCGTCACCGTCTTGGCCATCGACTGCGAGGTCAGGCGATGCGCATCGGTGCGATCGTACTGGTAGCGCTCGAACAGGATGGTGTCGTCGTGCGCGACCAGGAACCCCGTGACCGGATTGCGGTCGAGATAGTCCTGCAGGTCGCGCTGCGTGCCTTGGTAGAGGTAGCTGATGGCCGGCAGCGTGCCGTCGCGCTTGAACGACCAGGTGCTCGTCCCCTTCACCACCGTCCGTGCCGGCAGGAGCTCGTCGTAGCGGCTGAGCGCGCCGATGAGGGTCGGCTGGGCCCCGATGGAAAAGCGGGTGCCGAGCGGGTATCCGGCGCCCATGCCATAGGCGGCGGCATCGACCCCGTCCTTCCGGAACTCGGGCTCGGCCGCGAGGGCGGCGGACGCCAGCAGTAGGACGGCGACAGGGACGAGAAGGGTTCTCATGGCGCGAGCCTAGTACCGCTCGCGCCGTCTGTCTTCCGCCTGCGGCTCAGCCCTTTCGCTTCGGTTGCTTAACGCGGTAGCCGAGGCTCTTGAGGAGCGCGGCCAGGGTTGCCGTGTTCTGAGGATCGAGCGGCGTGCTCGGCGGCAGCGGCTGGCCGACATCCGGCCCGATCAGGCTGAGCCCCGTCTTCATGATCGCGGCCCAGTGCGGCGCTGGTGCGTTGCGTGCGATGTGCGATCCCTGGAAGACGAAGCGCATCAGCGGCGCCAGCTTCGCCCATTGCTTGCGGGCGGTCACCAGGTCGCGCTTGATCGCCAGCGTCTCGTACATCTCGGCCGCCAGCCTCGGCGTCATGCTGGGGATCGCCGAGATCCAGCCATGCGCGCCATGGGCGAGACCCTCGAAGGCGACGTAGTCTATGCCGGCGTAGATGGTGGCGTTCTTCAGGTTCCGCTGCAGCAGCTCGACCATGCGGTCCGGCATCAGGTGGGACATCTTCACGCCCTTGATGGCGCCTTCCTCGAACAGCTTGACCAGATGCTCGGTGCCGAGGTCGACATTGGTGCCGGCGGCGTTGTGGTACATCACCACCGGGATCGAGACGGCATCGGCGATGGCGCGATAGTGGTCCATCACGCCTTCCGGCGTCGGCAGGCCGTAATAGGGCGGCACCACCAGCAGCGAATCC
Organism: Asaia bogorensis; assembly: GCA_945897335.1. Lineage (GTDB taxonomy): Bacteria > Pseudomonadota > Alphaproteobacteria > SHVZ01 > SHVZ01 > SHVZ01. The sequence continues at coordinate 3,004 of CAMDFP010000162.1, forward strand.
GCGCCGGCCTTCTCCGCATGCCTCGAGAGATCGACGGCGATCCGCGTGCTGTAGTGATGCGAACCCACCATGGTCGGAACGCGGCCGTCGACGGCCTCCAGCGCCGCCTCGACCAGGCGCTTCCGGGCATCCGACTCCATCGCGAAGAACTCGCCCGAGCTGCCGAGCGGAGAGATGCCGGCGACCCGCTCCTCGATCAGCCAGTCGATGTGCGGCTTGATCCGGGGAAAGTCGATCGACCCGTCCGGCTTGAACGGGGTCACCGAGGAGGCGACGATCCCGTGCGGAAGCGTCTTGCGGGCGGCTTTCGGCATGTCTCTATACTCCCTCTGCGCGACTTTGACGGCACTAGGCCCCATCTTGTCGATGCAATCAATACAATTTCCCCTACGCTCCAATCGCTTTCCAATGCCGCAATGCAGCATTTATGCGCCGTGTGTGAATGTTGCGAGGCCGGCACGCTTACAATCAGGCGGATGAATGTATTGAATGTAAGAAAGCGGCAGCCTAGGATGGCGGTCTAGCTGGCACCGGCCGCCTCGACGCGGTCGTCACGACCGGCCTCTTGGAGGGGAACGCACATGATGGATGCATCGAGGGGCCGCCTCGCGGCCATCGTTTCAGCCGCGCTCATTGCAGGGACCGCATTCGCCGGCAGCATCTCGGATGCCGCAGCGCAGGCGCCGCAGCGCCAGCTCGTCCGCTTCGGCACCGCCGGCATCGGCGGCGACCTGCCGGTCGAGATGATGTACGTGTTCAAGGAATGGGTCGATCGCTCGGCGCCGGGCGAGTTCGACTTCCAGGTCCACCATACCGGCACGCTGGTGCGCCAGGGCACCGAGGTCGTGGCGCTTCAGCGCAACTCGATCGAGATGACCATCCTCAGCTGGTGGGACATCGCCGACCGCATCCCCGAATACAACGTCATGACCGTGGGCTACCTGTTCAAGGACTGGAATCACGTCAAGGCGACGATGGATGGCGACATCGGCAAGGAATACAAGGCCAGGATCGCCAAGGATCTCCAGGTGCAGATCCTCGACTACTACTATGCCGGCCCGCGCATCGTGAACCTGCGCGAAGCGCGCAAGGTGGAGACCCCGGCCGATCTCGCCGGCGTCAAGCTGCGCATGCCGGGCTCGCCGGCGTTCCTGCTGATGGGCAAGGCGCTCGGCGCCAACCCGGTGCCGATGCCGCTGCCCGACGTCTACCTGGCGCTGAAGACCGGCACCATCGACGGCCAGGACAACCCGATCTCGACCACCTTCCGCGCCAAGTTCTACGAGGCGACCAAGCAGATCGTGCTCACCTATCACTCGATCCCGGCCAACATGCTGGCGATGAGCGACGCTGCCTGGGGCAAGCTTTCGGACCGCCAGAAGGCGATCTTCAAGGACGCCGCACGGGCGGCGATGGTGTTCAACGACACCAACAAGCTCCGCGACGACGACGAGACCCTTGAGAAGATGCGCGCCGCCGGTCTCACCATCACCAAGCCCAACATCGACGCGTTCCGCACCCAGGTGCTCAAGGTCTTCGCCGACTCCGAATACGTGCAGAAGGCACCGGCGGGCTGGCTCGATCGCATCGAACGCCTCGTGAAGTAGAAAACCGATAGCGTCCGCCTGGGGCAGCCCATGCGTTGGAAACTGCGCGGAGCACTCGACGCCTTCGGCGTCCTGTGCTTCGCCTCGGTTTTCGTCGCGATCAACATCCAGGTGTTCATGCGCTACATCGCCAACCGGCCGGTGAGCTGGAGCGAGGAATTTCCGACTCTCGCCTTCTCGGTCGCAGCGCTCTGGGCCGCATCGTTCAGCCTGACCGTGAAGGATCACATCTACTTCGATCTCGTCTACGAGGCGGTGCCACAGCCGGTACGCCGGCTGATGACGCTGGTCGCCGGCATCGTCGTCGCCGGGGTGACGTTCTGGGCGCTGCCGGCCATCGTCGACTTCGCCCTCTACATGAAGGTGCTGAGCACGCCCATCCTTCGGGTGCGGCTCGATTTCGTCTTCGCCTTCTTCGCGATCTTCATCGGGGCGCTCGGCGTGCGCGCGCTCTGGGACATCGGCCGCGCGATCTGGTGGAAGCCCGAGGCCTGATGTCGAAGCAGCTCATCGTCCTGATCGTCGCCTTCGTCGCGCTCGGCCTTGTGCGCGTGCCGATCGGCATCTCCATGCTGGTGGCAGGCCTCCTCTATCTGATCGTCAAGGGCGCCGACGTCGGCCTGGCGGCCGAGCAGGTGATGAACGCCATGCTGCAGTCCGACGTGCTGCTGGCGATCCCGATGTTCATCCTCTGCGCCCAGCTCATCAGCGTCGGCACCATCGGCACCCGGCTGATGGAACTGGCCCAGGCGCTGGTCGGACGGATTCCCGGCGGCCTCGGGCACGTCAACATCCTGGTCAATGTGGTCTTCGCCAGCATGAGCGGCAGCGCCGTCGCCGACGCCGCCGGACCTGGCGCGGTGCTGGTGCGGATGATGCGGAAGGCCGGATACACCGGCGGCTACGCCGGCGCGCTCACCGCCGCGGCGGCGACGCTGGCGCCGATCATCCCGCCGTCGATTCCCTTCATCCTCTATGCCGTCATCGCCAACGTTTCGGTCGGCGCCTTGTTCGCCGCCGGCATCGTCCCGGGAATCCTGATCGCCACCCTGCTCATGCTCTCGGTCGCCTGGCAGGCCACCCATCGCAACTTCCCGCGCGGCGAAGGCGTCACCCTTGCCGCGCTGCCCGGCGTCCTGCTGCGCGCGCTCCCGCCGCTCGGCCTGCCGGTGTTGGTGCTGGGCGGCATCCGTATCGGCGCCTTCACCCCGACCGAGGGTGCCGCCGTCGCCGCCTTCTACGCGCTCGTCCTGGTCACGACGGTCTACCGAGACGTGAAGCTCCCCGAGCTCTACGAATCGTTCCGGACGTCGCTGGTGCAGAGCGCCTCGGTGATGACGATCATCATGGGCGCCTTCCTGGTGAATTACGCGGTCGCCGCCGAGCAGCTGCCCAACATGGTCGCCGCCTGGTTTTTGTCGATGAACCTCTCGGCGGTCGGATTCCTCGGCGGCGTCATGGTGCTGTTCCTGATTCTGGGGTGCTTCATCGACACCACCGTCATGCTGCTGGTGCTCGTGCCGGTGCTACTGCCGACCGCCCGCATGCTCGGCATCGACCTCGTCCACTTTGGTCTGGTCGTCACCGTCAACATGATGATAGGCATGCTCACTCCTCCCTATGGAGTGCTGCATTTCGTGATGTCGGCGGTGACGGGAATTCCCGTCAGCGAGATCATCCGCGAAGTCTGGTTTTTCTGCGGAGTCCTGCTATTCGCTTTGGCCCTCCTCATGTTCATCCCAGAGATCACGCTCTGGCTGCCGAAGTATCTCGGCCTGATGAAGTGATCGGTCGGTGACCGCCACCCTCGACCCGGTCTCCGGCAGATCGGCTCCCCGCACTCGCCAGGAGGTGGTCGAGCGCCTGCGTGCCCTCGTCGCCGGCTTCGCTCCCGGCGCCCGCTGCCCCACGGTCCGCCAGCTGATGGCCGAGTTCGGCGTCAGCCAGCACTTGATCCAAGGCGCGATGAACGAGCTGCGCCAGGAAGGCATCATCTCGAGCCACGTCGGCCGCGGCACCTTCGTCAGCAGCGGTCCGAGCACCGCTCGGCGGACCCGCAGCGTGCTGACGCTGCTCTACCAGCACCCCTACCAGCGGGGCGACGTGATCGCCCGCATCGTTCATCAGCGGCTGTCGATCGAGGGGCATGAGTCCCTGATGCTGACCTACAGCAACGCCGCCCATGTGATGGAGCTGCTGAAGTCGGGTACCCGCTACGACGCGGCGATCGTGCAGCCTCGCTCCTCGATCCTCTCGGTCTCGCTGCTGGCGCTTCTGAAGCAGCGCGCCGACCATGTGCTGATCGAGGGCCAGGCGGCCGAGCATTTGGATGTCGACGCCGTCTCCAACGATCCGGAGAAGACCGTCGATCTGATGGTCTCGCACCTGTTCCAGCAGGGCCACCGGCGTATCGCCTGGATCATGGAGGACTGTGGCAACTACTTCTTCAACCGCACCGCCAGCTTCTTCCGCACCTATTGCCGCGGCGCCGGCCGCTCGGCCGAGGACTGTCCGGTGGTGGCGGCCGAACCCGACCGCGACAAGCTCGGCATCCGCGATCTGCCGGCGGTCATCGCCGGCCTCAAGGGCAGCGCCAAGCGCCTGCCGTTCACGGCAATCGTGGTCGCGAGCTTCGTCGATGGGCGCGCGGTCATGGAGGCGCTGGCACGCTGCGGCCTCGAGACGCCGAAGGATGTCGCGGTCGCTCGCCTCGGCACGCCGGACCTCGCGTCGGATCATGTCGGGCGCATCACCATCGCCGGCCGCCCCAGCACGCGGGCGGCGAATACCGTGCTGGAGCGTCTGCAGTGGCGCTGGGGTCATCCCTCGGCGCCGTTCCAGACCTATTTCGACACGCCCGAGCTCGCGGTCTTCGACTCGACCTCGCTGAAGCCGCGCTGAGGCGTCACTCCACTTTCTTGTCCGAATGCGTGTTGCCGGTCAGGTCGTGCCACTTCTCGGTCAGGGGGCGGGCGCCGTTCAGTTCGCCATAGCCGCCGCCGGAGCGGCCGGCCGGGTTGTGCCCGAAATACCGGGCGTCCTTGGGCGCCGAGGCCGGCTGGTAGCGGACATCGACCGAGAGCCGGATGCGGTCGACGGGCGAGGCGTTGTCCAGCGATCCGTGCAGCGTGAACATGCCGAAGACCAGCACGTCGCCGGGGCGGAAATGCGTGGTGAGCACGCGGGCGCCGCGGGCCCTGGCGAAGGTGCCGAAATCCTCGGCGATGTCGGCCCGCCGCGTGGTGTCGACGGCGATGTCGAAGTCGCGGAATTCCTCGATCAGGTCGTCGAAGCGGTTGGAGCCTTCGATCACCACCAGGGGCCCGTCCACGGGGGCCACGTCGCCGAGCGGCATCCAGCAGGTCAGCACCCGGTCGTGATGGCGGGTGAAGTAGGGGCCGTCGAAATGGAGCCCGGTCGACTTGCCCTTGGCTGCGGTGCGGAGCGCGATGTAGTCGAGGGCGACTGCCGGCTCGCCGAAGATTCCCGTCAAGAGGCCGATGATCGCCGGGCCGTGGGAGACCGAGCGCAGAGCCGGCCCCTCGCAGACCGACTGCCAGAACCGGCCGAGATCCGGATGGGTCTCGCGCCTCAGGCTGGTCCCGGTGGCGATGCCGTCGACGGCCGGCTTCTTCACCTCGCCGACCTCGGCCAGCCGGCCGAAGATCTCGCGCCTCGCCGCGGCAACCGTCGCCTGGTCGAGCACACCACGGAGCAGCAGATAGCCGTCGGCCGCCAGCCGCTCGCGCAGCCGCTCCGGCTGGCCCAGAAGATCGGTGCTGTCCCGGTATTCGCCGACCAGAGACTCCTCGACCGGCACGCCCTTGGAGACGAAGCGGTTCAGCGTTACCGTGGACGTCATCGCGGTCTCCACCTTTTGCAGCTGGAAATCCAGGGCAATCGCGATGGTGTGACGCTCGGGAGGCCGGGTCAAATTGAGGTGCGGAGCGACGAAATCCAGCGCGTCGTTCGAGGGAACGAAGCCCCGGCGGCGGTGGTTACCTGCATCTAGCGGGCAATCTTTCGAGGCATCGCCGTGGATCGTCTCGCCACATATCGAGCCAAGCGCCAGTTCGACCGAACGACGGAACCTGAAGGTGCCCAGGTCAAGTCGTCGAGGGGCGGCCTCTACGTCATCCACGAGCATGATGCGACCCGGCTCCACTACGACCTGCGCCTGGAGCATGACGGTGTCCTGCTTTCCTGGGCGGTGACGCGAGGCCCCAGTCTCGATCCCGAGGAGAAGCGGCTCGCCGTCCAGGTCGAGGATCATCCGCTCGACTACGGTTCCTTCGAGGGCCTGATTCCCGCGGGCAACTATGGCGCCGGCACTGTCTCGCAATGGGATCGCGGCCGCTGGATCCCCGAGGGCGATGCGGCCAAGGGACTGAAGAAGGGCCATCTGATCTTCACCCTGGAAGGCGAAAAGCTGAAGGGCGGATGGCACCTGGTCCGCATGAAGCGGCGCCCGAACGAGAAACGGGACAACTGGCTCTTGATCAAGTCGAAGGACGATTACGCCGTCCCCGGCGCCAGGGGCGAAATCACCAAGACCGCGACCCAGTCGGTGAAATCCGGCCGCACGTTGGCCGAGATCGCCGGGGGCCGGAAGGCGAAGCCGCGCGAAGCGAAGGCTCGGAAGCCGGCGAAGGCCAAGTCGGCCGAGGCCGCGAAGGAGCCTTCCAGACGCCGCGGCGCCAAGCCTTCGTTCGTCCCGCCCTGCCTCGCGCGCCTCGACAAGACGCCGAGCGGCAAGGAATGGCTGCACGAGGTCAAGTTCGACCGCTATCGCATCCAGGCATTGATCGATGGCTGGACTGTCCGGCTGATGACCCGGACCGGGCTCGACTGGTCGAAGCGCTTCGGGCGCGAGATCGCCGCCGAACTGCAGGCGCTGCCCTGCGAGAGCGCGATCATCGACGGCGAGATCGTGGTGCTGACGGAGACCGGCGTCGCCGACTTCTCGGCGCTGCAGGAGGATCTCTCGGAAGGGCGGACGGACTTCTTCGTCTTCTTCGCCTTCGATCTGCTGCAGTTGGATGGCGCCGATCTGAGGAAGCAGCCGCTGGTCGAGCGGAAGCAGGCGCTGGACCGGCTCTTCGGCGACAAGGTGTCTCCCAGCACCGTTGGCTCCCGCTACAGCGAGCATTTCAGCGAGGATGGCGCGCTGACGCTCGACCAGGCCTGCCGCCTCGGACTCGAAGGCGTGGTCTCCAAGCGCGGCGACGCGCCCTACCGCAGCGGCCGCACCGGCGACTGGATCAAGTCCAAATGCACCCAGCGCCAGGAATTCGTCGTCACGGGCTACGTGCCGTCGACCGCGTCGCGCAGCGCCATCGGCTCGCTCGTGGTTGGCTACTTCGAGGGCGGCACGCTGAAGCCGGCAGGGCGGGTCGGCACCGGCTTCTCGCAGACGCTGGCGAAGGATCTCAAGCTCAAGCTGGATAAGCTCAAGGCCGACCGCTCGCCGTTCGCGAGCCGGCAGGCCGGCGACCGCCAGGTCGTCTGGGTCGAGCCGGAGCTGGTGGCCGATGTCGAGTTCCGGTCCTGGACCGCGGACGGGATCCTGCGCCACGCTGCCTTCGTCGGACTTCGCGACGACAAGCCGGCGCCATGGCCACATGCGATGTCTGCGGCAACGACTATGACAAGGCTTTCCAGGTGATCCAGGCCGGCCGCAAATGGACTTTCGACAGCTTCGAATGCGCGATCGAAGCGGCGGCGCCGCGCTGCTCCCGCTGCAAATGCCGGATCATCGGGCATGGACTGCAAAAGGACGGCAAGATGTTCTGCTGCGTCCATTGCGCCGATTGCGCCGGGCACGCCGGCGCCAGGGAGCTGCGCGACCGGGCCTAGGCGGTCGTCACCAATAGCTCGCGCATCAGGGTGCGGGTCTGGGCGAACTGCGCCCGCACCCTCGTGGCGATCTCGGTAGCGGAGATCTCATCGCCCGCCTTGCAGGCCTTCTGCAGGCGGCCTGCGAGGGCTTCGAGGCGCGCCGCGCCGAAATTGCCTGACATGCCTTTCAGCGCATGGGCTTCCATGCCCAGCCCGGGCAGATCCTTGGCTTCGGTCAGGGCATCGATCTTGGCCAGGCTCGCGAGGGCGCCGTCGAGGAAGTAGTTGAGCAGCTCATGGAAGGTCTCTTCCGGGACCTTGCGCTTGAGCTGATCAAGGAGCGAATGATCGAGGATCGGCCGATCGCTGTCCTCGATCGCTTCCTGAACCGCAGGCGCGGCTTCCGCCACGGTGGCGGCACCGGTCTCGACCCAGCGGGCGACCACCTCCAGGAACTTGCTCGGCACCAGCGGCTTCGGAATGTAGTCGTTCATGCCGGAGCCCAGGTAGAACTCGCGATCGCCGGCCATGGCATTGGCGGTCATCGCGATGATCGGCAGGTGCCGCGTCGGCTCGTCGAGATGGCGGATCGCCTGGGTCGCTTGGACGCCGTC
>CAMDFP010000163.1 GCA_945897335.1 Asaia bogorensis
TACGCTCGCCCCCACCCCAACCCTCCCCCGCGTACGACGCGGGAGAGGGAGTACGATGGCGCTACTTGCACGCCCCCGTCTTCTCCCCCGCCTCGATGAAGCGGATCAGGCAGGCGGCGTAGCGGTTGGTGAAGGCGGAGCTGGACGCAGCGGAGTGGCCGTTGCGCTTGCCGTCCTTCAGGGGAACGACGTCGTCGCCCTCCTCGTAGATGACGGCGTTCCTGATGCCCTTGTCCGAGAGCGCGGCGCGGGCGGTCCTCGCCTCGTGAACCGCCTCGGGGACGAAGGCGTCCCAGCCGAAGAACACCGCGGCGAAGACGAAGGACTTCGGCTGGATGGCCTCCATCAGCCGGCGCCAGTCCGCGGGCGCCCTCAGGCTGGCGGCGCTGGTGCTTTCGCCATGCCGCGCCGGCGAGAAGGCGAGCACGCCGTCGACCAGCTCGGTCAGCTGGCCCTTGGCCAGGAACTCGACCGACTGCCAGGCGCCCCGCGACTGGCCGGCCAGCACGATCTTCCGGTAGCCGGCCTGGCGCAGCTTCGGCACCGACTCGACCAGCCGCGACTGGATCCAGGCGAGATCGCCGTCGAGGCAGGGATCGCGATCGAAGCGCAGCACGTCCCAGCCGGCGACGTTGAAGCGCGAGATCACCGACCAGGCTGCGTTCTTCCGCGCCTCAACGCAGCGGCGGTTGTAGCCGTGCTGCCAGACGATCACGCCCTTCGCCCGCTGCGGTCCAAGGAAGACGTATTCGTTCCGCAAGATGAAGTCGCCGATGGCGACGTTAAGGGACGGCAGCGCGAATTCGTGGCCCGGATAGACGATGCGCGTGTTCACCGCATAGAGCCGGCAGGCCTCGGTCGACTTCGCCTGCTTCGCCCGGTCGGCGCAGAAGCGCATCGCCGCCTCGATCGCCTCCTCCTCGGTCGGATAGCCTTGGCCGATCCCACGGATGCCTTTCGGCGTCACCGCCATGGCGCGGTTGAAGCGGTTGCCCAGGAACGCGTCCCGCCACGCGCCTTGCGCGTCGCCGCTCACCGGCCCGGTGTATGTCTGGAAACGCTCTATGTCGGCGGTCGTGTGGACCGGGCCGGCGTATTGAGCGTGGGCGGAGCCGGCGAGCACCACCATGGCAATCAGCAACGCCAGGATCAGGCCGGCGCCCTGCCGAGTCAGACCGCGTCGACATGCGTCAGTCATGTCTCCCCCGGAGATGCCCTCACGCAAACCGCGCCGTGATCCCCCCGTCCACCACAAGCTCGGCCGCGGTCACGTACTTCGCTTCGTCGCTGGCCAGGAACAGCGCCGCGTGCGCCACGTCCCAGGCGTCGCCCATATGGCCCATCGGGCACTGGGCGTCGCGGCGGCGGACCATCTCGTCGGTGTCGGCGGTGGCGGAATAGGCCGACTGGAGGCCGGCATGGACCATCGGCGTGTTCATCAGGCCGGGCAGCACGCAGTTCGCCCGGATCCCCTTCTTCGCGTATTGGAGCGCGATGGTGCGGGTGAATGCCAGGATCGCGCCCTTGCTGGTCGAATAGGTGATGTAGGGCACGCCGGAATCGCGGATGCCGGCGATCGAGGCGATGTTGACGATGGCGCCCTTCCCCTGGCGCACCATCTCCGGCAGCACGCGCCGGCAGGTCAGCATGATGCTCTTCAGGTTGATCGACATCACCCGGTCCCACTCGGCCTCGGTGATCTCCTCGATCGGCACCAGCTTGGCGATGCCGACATTGTTGTGCAGCACGTCGATGCGCCCGTAGCGCTTCACCGTCTCGGAGGCGACGCGGTCCACGTCCGTGGCCGAGGCGACGTCGCATTTGAGCGCGATCGCCTCGCCGCCCTCGGCCTGGATGATGCTGGCGGTCTCCTCCGCGGCCTCCAGGTTGAGGTCGAGGCAGACGACCCTGGCGCCCTCGCGCGCGAACAGGACCGACGTCGCCTTGCCGTTGCCCCAGCCCGGGCCGATCGAACCGGCGCCGGTAACCAGCGCCACCTTATCCTTGAGCCTGTCCGCCATCGCCCCCTCCCGTCTCCTCGATGAACCCGTCGAAGGCCTGCCAGAAGCGGGCCCTGATCTCGTCCCGCTCCTGCAGGATCTCATGCAGCGCTTCCTCGATCACCAGGAAGCGCCCCCGCGGCAGCCGGCGCATCAGCGCCTTGGCCGCCTCCGTATCCACCAGCGCGTCGCGGCCGGCGCCGACCACCAGGGTCGGTGCGAACACGCCCTCGACATAGCCCGACTGTCGCACCTCGTCGATCGAGCGGAACGCCGCACGGGTCCAGCCGATCGTGGGCGCGCCGATGCCGAGCAGGCGGTTGGCGCGCACCTGCGCTGCGGTGCGCTCGAAGCGCGCGCGGTCGGACGTCAGGATGTTGCCCTCGAAGGTCTCGCGCCAGAGGCCGTAGTCCTGGCCCCCCGGCACGTAGTGGTCGTCGAAGCCGAACCAGGAGAGGCCGAGGGTGGCGATCTGGGCGAGGCCGTGGGTCCCCATCGGCAGCACCAGGTCGATCATCGGTGCGATCAGCACCAGGCGCGCGATCCGGGCCGGCCGGTCATGGGCGAGGCGAAGCGCCAGGTGCCCGCCCATCGAGTGACCGACCAGCGTGATCGGCGCATGCGGCACCACCTCGGCCAGCACCAGGTCGAGATCGGCGAGGAAGCGATCGAAGTCGGCGATGTGGCCCTTGTCGCGGTTCTCCAGCGGGCGGTCGGAGAGCCCCTGCCCGCGCCAGTCCATGGTCCAGACGGCGAAGCCGCGCTTCTGCCAGTCGGCGATCGACTCCAGATGCTTCTCGATGAACTCGCTGAAGCCGGTGAGGAAGAACAGCCGGCCCTGGTTGTTCGCCATTCCCTGGGGGCCTTTGGGCGGAAAGGCCGCCGTCCTGAGCTTGGTGCCGTCGTCGGCCTCCAGCCAGCGGACGGTGCCGCCCTGGCTCTCGATGGTCGGCACTGTCATCGGACATGTTCCTGCTTGCGGCCGAGCAGCCAGACGGCTGACAGCACGGCGATGGCGCCGACGCCGACCATGAGGGTGGCGAGCGCGTTGATCTGCGGATTGAGGCCGAGGCGGGCGGAGGAGAAGACCACCATCGGCAGCGTCGTGGCGCCGGGGCCGGAGACGAAGCTGGCCAGCACCACGTCGTCGAGCGAGATCATGAAGGAGATCAGCCATCCGCCGCCCAGCGCCGGCAGGATCAGCGGCAGGGTCACGGTCGCGAACACCATGGCCGGCGTGGCGCCGAGATCCAGCGCCGCCTCCTCCAGCGAGCGGTCGAAGTCGGCCAGCCGCGCCTGTACCACCAGCGCGACATAGGCCATGCCCAAGGTCGCATGCGCGGCGACGATGGTGGCCGCCCCACGCCCGGGCCAGCCCGGCAGGTCGTCGAGGGCGACGAAGGCGAGCAGCTGTGCCAATCCTAAGATCACTTCCGGCAAGGTCAGCACGGCGCCGAGCGCACCGGCGAAGAGGAGCCGGCCTCTGAACTTTCCGAGGCGCGCCAGCGCGAAGCCCGACAGCGCGCCGAGCACGGTCGCGAGCGTAGCGGAGACGGCGGCGATCAACAGGCTGAGGCCCGCGGCATCGACCAGTCGGTCGTTCCGCATCAGCTCACCATACCACTTGGTCGAGAAGCCCGACCACAGCGTCACCAGCCTCCCCTCGTTGAAGGAGAAGACCACGATCCAGAGGATCGGCCCGTAGAGGAAGGCGAAGACGAAGCCCAGAATCAGGAGGCGCAGGCTCACGAAAGACCCCGCGCCGTCGCGGTCTCGGCTCGTTGCGCGCGGGCGATCGGATACGCGAGCAGGACCAGCAGCACGACGGCCAAGGCGGAGGCCAGCGGCCAGTCGCGATTGTTGAAGAACTCCTGCCAGATCACCTTGCCGATCATCGGCGTGCCCGGCCCGCCCAGCAGCTCGGGCACCACGAACTCGCCGACCGAGGGCACGAAGACGAACAGCGATCCCGCCAGCACGCCCGGCAGCGACAGCGGCAGCGTGATCGACCAGAAGACCCGCCCCGGCCGCGCGCCGAGATCGGCGGCGGCCAAGGCATAGGCCGGGTCGATCTTCTCCAGGCTGGCATAGATCGGCAGCACCATGAACGGCAGGTAGGTGTAGGTCATGCCGAGCGCGACCGCGAAGTCGCTCGGCATCAGCGCCAGCGGCCCGTCGATCAGCCCCAGCGACTGCAGCGCCTCGCTGAGAAGCCCGGTCGGGCGCAGGAGGCCGATCCAGGCATAGACCCGGATCAGGAAGGAGGTGGCGAAGGGCAGCGCCACCAGCGCCAGCAGCGCCGCCCGCCAGCGCTTCCTCGTGCCGGCGATCGCCCAGGCCATCGGATAGCCCAGCAGGAGACAAGCCACAGTCGAGGTGATCGCGAGACGGAGCGAGGCGAGGATGGCGTCGAGGTAGAGTTCGTCCTCGGCCAGCAGGGCGAAGTTGGCGAGGCTGCCCTGGAAGGCGCCGTCGGCGAACAGCGGCGTGAACGGCGGCTGCGCCACCACGGCCTGCGACAGCGCCACCTTCAGGATGAAGGCGAAGGGCAGCCCGAAGAACACCAGCAGCCACAGCGCCGGCACCGCCACCAGAAAGCGCCGCAAGAGGCCGCTCATTTCGGGAACACCAGCGCCGCCGATTCCGGCCAGGAGACGCCGACGGTCTCTCCCGCTTCCGCCTGCTGTCCGGAGCGGTTCTGCCGGCTCGCCTGGATCTCGACGCCGCCCGGCAGCGCCAGGCGATAGACCGACTGATCGCCGTGATAGGCCACGTCCGTGATCGTCGCCGGCCACCCGACGGCACCGATATCGATCTTCTCGGGCCGGATGCCGACGACGACCACGGTACCGACCGGCAACCGCGCCGGCGCACGGATCGAGCCCAGGCCCGGGATCTCGACGGTGCCGCCGTCGCTGGTGCGGCCTTCGATCAGGTTGATGCGGCCGACGAAACGAGCGACGGCGAGCGAGGCCGGGCGTTCGTACAAGTCCTCCGGAGTGCCGTCCTGGGCAAGGCGGCCGCGATCGAGCAGTGCCACCCGGTCGGCCAGCGCCAGGGCCTCCTCCTGGTCATGGGTCACCAGGACGAAGGTGGTGCCGAGCTCGCGATGCAGGCGCTTCAGCTCGTTCCGCGTGTGCTCGCGGAGGCCGCGGTCGAGGGCGGCCATCGGCTCGTCCAGGAGCAGCAGCTTCGGGCGCTTGGCCAGCGCGCGTGCCAGCGCCACCCGTTGCGCCTGGCCGCCGGAGAGCTGACGGGGCTTCCTGTCGCCGAACCCGTCGAGGCGCACCATCGCCAGCGCGTCGCCGACCCGTCGCCTCACCTCGTCGGCCGCCATGCCTTCGCGCCTGAGGCCATAGCCGATGTTGTCGGCGACGCTCATGTGCGGGAACAGCGCGTAGGACTGGAAGACCAGATTGACCGGCCGCTGATAGGGCGGGATGCCGTCGAGGTCGGCACCGTCCAGCCGGATGCGGCCGCCATCCGGCGCCTCGAATCCCGCGATCAGGCGGAGCAGCGTGGTCTTGCCCGAGCCCGACGCGCCGAGCAGGGCCACGAAGCTGCCGCCGGCGATCGAGAGGCTGAGGCCGTCGAGGACGGCCGTCCCCCCGAAGCGCTTTTCGACCCCCTCGACCGACAGCGCCCCCAGCGTCACCCTACTTGCCGGCTTTGACGCGGGTGAAGGCCCGGGTGAAGGCGCGGTCGACGTCAGAGTTCAGCGTCTTGTCGGCGAACAGCCGCTGCTTCACCTGGGCGTTGGGATAGACGGAAGAGTCGTTCTTCAGCTCCTCGTCGACGAACTCGAGCGCCTTGGCGTTGGGGCTGGCATAGGAGACGGCGTTGGAGATGGCGCCGGCGACCTCGGGCGTCAGGATGTAGTTGATGAAGGCATGCGCATTCTGCGGATGCGGCGCATCGGCCGGGATCGCCATCATGTCGAACCACACCATCGCGCCTTCCTTGGGGATGACGTAGCCGACCTCGACCTTCTTGCCGGCGTCCGCAGCGCGGTTGCGGGCCTGGACGATGTCGCCCGAATAGCCCAGCACCAGGCAGATGTCGCCGGCGGCGAGATCGTTGATGTATTTCGAGGAATGGAAGTAGGTGACGAAGGGCCGGATCTTGAGGAGATGGGTCTCGGCCGCCTTCACGTCCTCGGGCTTGGTGGTGTTGGGATCGCGGCCGAGATAGCGCAGCGTCGACTTGATGACGTCGGACGGCGTGTCCAGCATGGCGACGCCGCAGTCCTTGAACTTCGCCACCACGGCTGGATCGAAGATCAGCCGCCAGGAGTCGACCGGCGCGTTCGGCAGGCGCTCCTTGATCTTGTCGATGTTGTAGCCGATGCCGGTGGTGCCCCAGAGATAGGGCACGCCATAGGCGTTGCCGGGATCGTGGTTGGCGACGATCCGCATCAGCGACTTGTCGAGGTTGTTCAGGTTCGGGAGCTTCGCCTTGTCGACCTTGCGGAAGAGGCCGGCGCCGATCTGGCGCTGCATGAACGACGCGGTCGGCACGACGATGTCGTAGCCGCTCTTGCCGGCCATCAGCTTGGCCTCGAGCACCTCGTTCGAATCGAAGGTGTCGTAGACGACCTTGATCCCGGTCGCCTTCTCGAAGTCCTCGATCGCCTCTTCGGAGATGTAGTCCGACCAGTTGAAGACATGGAGGAGCTTCTGCTCCTGGGCCGCGGCCGGCCAGGCGAGCAGCAGCAGAGCGAGGGTCCAGCGTGCGATCACGGTCATAGTCCGAGCGCCTCCTCGGCGGGCGTGTGTTTCATGCGGAAGACATCGGCGACGGCCTTGTAGGTGACGCGGCCGCCCATGACGTTGAGGCCGGCGCGGAGATGCACGTCGTCGGCCAGCGCCTTGCGGTAGCCCTTGTCGGCGAGCGCCAGCACGAAAGGCAGCGTCGCGTTGTTCAATGCGAAGGTCGAGGTGCGCGCTACGCCGCCCGGCATGTTGGCAACGCAGTAATGGACGACGCCGTCGACGATGTAGGTCGGGTCGGCATGGGTCGTCGGCCGCGAGGTCTCGAAGCAGCCGCCCTGGTCGATCGAGATGTCGACCAGCACCGAGCCCTTCTTCATCCGCCTGACCATGTCGCGGGTCACCAGCTTCGGCGCCGCGGCACCCGGCACCAGCACCGCACCGATGACGAGGTCGGCGGAGAGCACATGCGTCTCGATCGCATCGATGGTGGCGAAGACGGTGTGGAGCCGGCTGCCGAACTGGAGGTCGAGCGCGTAGAGCTTCTCGATCGCCTTGTCGATGACGACGACATGCGCTTCGAGCCCCATCGCCATGCGAGCGGCATTGGTGCCGGCGACGCCGCCGCCGAGGATGACGACCTTGCCCGCGGCGACGCCCGGCACGCCGCCGAGGAGCACGCCCATGCCGCCCGGCTCCTTCTCCAGGCAATGGGCGCCGACCTGGATCGCCATGCGGCCGGCGACCTCGCTCATCGGCGCCAGCAGCGGCAGCCCGCCCCGCGCGCTAGTCACTGTCTCGTAGGCGATGGAGACGGTGCCCGCCTTCATCAGCCCCCTGGTCTGGTCGGGATCGGCGGCCAGGTGCAGGTAGGTGAACAGAGTCTGGTCGGAGCGCAGCATCTTGATCTCGGCCGGCTGCGGCTCCTTCACCTTCACGATCATCTCGGCCTTGGCGAAGACGTCCTTGGCCGTGGCCGCGATCTGGGCGCCGGCGGCCTTGTAGTCGGCATCGTCGAAGCCGATGCCGAGCCCGGCGCCCTTCTGCACCAGCACCTTGTGGCCGCGATGGACAAGCTCGCGCACGCTGGCCGGCACCAGGCCGACCCGGTACTCGTGGACCTTGATCTCCTTGGGAACGCCGACGAGCATGTGGCTCACCCTTTTCTGAGGCGACCGAGCAGGGCGCCGGCGGCGGCATCGACGATCGCCTCTGCGTCGATGCCATGGACCCGGAACAGGTCGGGGATGTCGGCCGACTGGCCGAAGCGGTCGACGCCGAGCGGGTAGATCGCGCGCGCGCCGGCGCCGCCGAGCCAGGACAGCGTCGCCGGGTGGCCGTCGATGACGGTCACCAGCGGCGCATCCGGCGCTAGGTCGGAGAACAGCCGGTCGAGATGGGACGGCTTGCCGGCAAGCTGCGCCTCCCGCCAGTCGGCATAGAGTCGGGACGGCGAGGTCACCGCCAGCACACCGAGGCCGGGGATGTCCTCGGCCAGGATCGCGGCCGCTTCCATCGCCTCGGGCGCGACCGCGCCGATATAGACCAGCGCCAGCTCGGCGCCCGGCGCCGGCGGCTTCGCCCAATAGGCCCCCTGCAGCACGTCGGCCTCGATCATCGGCCGCTTGGTCTGCTGCAGCTGGCGCGTGGTCAGGCGGAGATAGACAGAACCGCCGTCGACGCCCTGCAGATGGTTGAAGCTCCAGCGGAGGATCGCCTCCAGCTCGTCCACATAGGCGGGCTCGAAATAGCTGAGCCCCGGCTGGCCGAGCCCGATCAGCGGCGTGGTCACCGACTGGTGCGCACCACCCTCGGGTGCCAGCGTGATGCCCGACGGCGTCGAGACCAGGATGAACCGCGCCCCTTGGTAGAGCGCATAGGTCAGCGCATCCAGGCCGCGGGCGATGAACGGGTCGTAGAGCGTGCCGATCGGCATCAGCCGCGTGCCGAACAGCTCGTGGCTCAAGCCCATCGAGGCCAGCATCAGGAACAGGTTGTTCTCGGCGATGCCGAGCTCGATGTGTTGGCCCTGGCGGTGCATCTGCCACTTCTGGGCCGAGACCACCTTCTCCTCGCGGAACGCGTCGTCGCGGACAGTGCGGGCGAAGATGCCGCGCTGGTTGACCCAGGGGCCGAGATTGGTCGAGACGGTCACGTCCGGCGAGGTTGTGACGATGGCGCGCGACAGCTCGGTGTCGTTGCGGCCGAGCTCGTTCAGCACATGGCCGAAGGCGAGCTGGGTCGACATGGTTTCGGACATGCGAAACTCGAGCTTCGCCGGCACCGCGACAGGCGGCGCCGAGCGCACGCGCGCATCGTCCTGGCGGAACGGCACCTGGCTCAGGAATTCGCGTGCCGTCTCCTCCGCGATTTCGAGTCCGGCGAAGGGATCCCATTCCTTGCCGTCGGGAATGCCCATCGCCTGCTTGAAGCCGGCCATCTGGTCGACGGTCATCAGCCCGGCGTGGTTGTCCTTGTGGCCGGCCAGCGGCGTGCCGTGCCCCTTGATCGTGTAGGCGATGAAGCATTGCGGGGTGTCGTCGGTGACGCCGCGGAAGGCTTCCCGGACCGCGTCCATGTCGTGGCCGGCCAGGTTGGTCATCAGCTCGTGGAGCCGCTGGTCGTCGTGATCGGCCAGGATCTCGGCGATGCCCGGCACGTCCTTCAGGTCGACGGCAAGCCGCTCGCGCCAGACCTGGGGCTGGCCGGAGCTGCCCTTGAAGGTGAGCGCCGAGTAGAGGTCGTTCGGGCAGCTGTCGATCCAGTCGCGGATGCGCTCGCCCCCAGGCCGCTTGAAGGCGGCTTCCAGCTTCTTTCCGTATTTCAGAAGCACGATGTTCCAGCCGACGGCCTCGAAGAAGCCGCGGATCTTCTGGAACAGCCGGTCGGAGACGACGCCGTCCAGGCTCTGGCGGTTGTAGTCGATCACCCACCAGAGGTTACGGACGTCGTGCTTCCAGCCCTCGAGCAGGGCCTCGTAGACGTTGCCCTCGTCCAGCTCGGCATCGCCCATCACCGCGATCATGCGGCCGGGGCGGAATCCGGCCGGCGCCAGCTTCTTCAGGTGCACGTAGTCCTGCACCATGGACGAGAACATGGTCATGGCGACACCGAGGCCGACGGAGCCGGTCGAGAAGTCGACCTCGTCGTGGTCCTTGGTGCGCGACGGATAGGACTGGGCGCCGCCGAGGCCGCGGAACCGCTTCAGCGCGTCCAGCGACTGCCGGCCCATCATGTACTGTATGGCGTGGAAGACCGGGCTCGCATGCGGCTTGACCGCGACGCGGTCCTCGGGCCTGAGCACGTCGAAATAGAGAGCGGTCATCAGGGTCGCAACCGAGGCCGACGAGGCCTGATGACCGCCGACTTTCAGCCCGTCGCGGCTGGGCCGGAGATGATTGGCGTTGTGGATCATCCAGGCGGACAGCCACAGCACCTTCTTCTCGAGCTCGGCCATGACGGCACGGCTGTTCGACAGGCCCGCTGCAATCGACGGCGCTTGGCCGGCATCGGCCGGGTTCACCATGGGTCCTCCTATCGGCGAGGCGGGAGTATACGCGGGCGCCTCGTCGCTGCCATCCGGTTAACGGATTCGGCGAATCGGCCGCAAGTCGGCTAACCCTATCACCCACTAGCCTCGCCGTCGGATTTCGCTAAACTCCGGACGAATTCTCGGGCCCCGTCCCCCCGGGGAGATCAGCCGAGGTCAGAAAGCGAGATGGCGGAGAAGATCGACTTCAGCAAAGTCCGCTTCCTCATCGTGGACAACAACTCTCTTGCCCTGCAAATGCTGGAGGACATTCTGCGTATGCTCGGCACGACTTCTATCCGCCGTGCTTCGGATTCAGCTAAGGCGAAGGTCGCGCTTCGAGAGGGCGACATCGACGTCGTCATCACCGAGCGCGAGCTGGAGCCCGAGACCGGCATCCAGCTGGTCGACTATATCCGCCATTCGAGCGAGTCCCTGGACCGCCTGCTGCCGGTGATCATGCTGACGGCACGTTCGGAGCCCGAATACGTGACTGAGGCCCGCGACAAGGGCGTGACCGAGTTCCTCGGGAAGCCGTTCAACGTCGACTCGCTCTACCGCCGCATCGCCTCGGTGATCGCCAGGCCCCGCGCCTTCGTCAATTCACCGGAGTATTTCGGGCCCGACCGGCGTCGCCGGCAGCAGGCCTATACCGGGCCTAACCGGCGCAACTGATGACCGGCCGGGGTCGCCCTCCTGGGCGCAGCAAGGTTCAGATCATCCAGCCGACCGGCGAGCTCAGGAAGCGCGCGGTCAACTACAAGAAGGGCTTCTCGGTCGAGCTGACATCCTCGGAGATGATC
>CAMDFP010000164.1 GCA_945897335.1 Asaia bogorensis
GCGCCGCCTCGACCTCGAAGGGCGAGACGTACTGGCCGGAGACCTTCAGCATGTCGTCGGAGCGCCCGCAATAGACCCACCAGCCGTCCCCGGTCACCCGGTACTTGTCGCCGGTCTTCGTCCATCGCCCAAGGAAGGTCTCGCGGCTCCTCTCGCGCTTTCGCCAGTACATCACCGCCGAGGTCGGGCCGGCGACGTGCAGGTCGCCGATCTCGCCGGGGGCGACGTCGCCGCCGGTCTCCGAGACCAGGCGGGCCTCGTAGCCCTCGACCGGTTTGCCCGAGGTGCCGTAGCGGAGTTCGCCCGGCCGGTTGGAGACGAAGATGTGCAGCATCTCGGTCGAGCCGATGCCGTCGAGCACGGGCACGCCGGTGCGCTTCTGCCAGCGCTCGCCGAGATCCGCCGGCAGCGCCTCGCCGGCCGAGACGCAGAGACGAAGCCGCCCGCCCTCCGGCAGAGCGGTCCCGGCGAGCAGCGCCGCATAGAGCGTCGGCACGCCGAAGAAGAGCGTCGGCCGGTGCCGGGCGAGCGCAGCTGCGACCGAGACCGGCGTCGCCCGCTCCGCCATCAGCACCGCCGTCGCGCCGACGGCGAAGGGAAAGGTGAGCGCGTTGCCGAGGCCATAGGCGAAGAACAGCTTCGCCGCCGAGAACACGACGTCGTCCTTCGTGATGCCGAGGATCGGCCTGCCGTAGAGCCGCGCCGTTTCCATCAGGTGGCTCTGCAGATGCACGGCCCCCTTCGGGCTGCCGGTCGAACCCGAGGAATAGAGCCAGAAGGCGATGTCGTCGGGCACGGTCATCGCCGGGTCGTGCTCGGGTGCGTTCCGGGCGAGCAGATCGTCCAGCGGGATGCCGCCGACCGGCTCGCTGCCGCTGACGATCACATGCGCCAGATGCGAGCGGTGGCGCTGGGTGACGGGAAGGATGGTCTCCACCAGAGGGCTCGACACCACCAGCGCCCGCGCGCCCGAATCCTCCAGGAGGAGGTCGTAGTCCTTCGCCGTCTGGCTGGTGTTCACCGCGACCGGGATCACGCCGGCCTTGATGGCTCCTAAGAACACGATGGGGAAGTCGACGCTGTCCTGGAGGACCACGAGGATGCGCTGCTCGCGCTCGATGCCGAGCCCGGCCAGCGCATTGGCGAAGCGGTTGGCGCGCTCGGTCAACTCGGCATAGGTGGTGGCGCCGCGGTCGTCGATCACGGCGATGCGCTCGCCGTTGCCCTCGGCCAGGTTGCGGTCGAGCAGGTCGAGCGCGGCGTTGTAGAAGCCTTGCGGCAGGCTCTTCGGCTCGACGGGCATGGCGTCTCCCTACTCCCACGCCCGGCGTTCTTAAAGCCGCCCGGGCCGGCCCCTATCCTAGGGGATAAGACCAGACATTCGGCACCCGCTGAAGAGGGCGGCTACGCGCCAGGAACGGACATAAACGGGCTCTCGATCCGAAGCCTGAGTCTGACCCGGAGCGGACCTAGAAGCCACGTCAGCTCAGCCGCAAATACATGCGACCGGCAAAAACTCCGCCGTCTACCCAAAATGCCTCGCCGGTCCGACCCGCTCTAGGCGAAACCGGGTGGCACCAAATCACGGAAGCCCTCGTCCACCCCGAAGCCTATATCGACCAAATCGCGCACGGTCACCAAGCTGCCATAGCTGCGTTGTCCTGGCAGCACGATGCGTGCCTCCTCTCCAACCGGCTGGCTCGAACCGATGAGAAAACCGTCGACTCCAGGCTCGGCGGAGGAGAGCGGCAGCACCAGGCTTTCAAAGCGCCGCGTGCGGCCGAAATCATAGTAGTGCACCAGATCGACCCGGAAGCCGCAGGGCGTGTCGACCGCCATGGCCATGGAGCGCTGGGCAGCGGCCTGCCGCCCCTTGGGCACATTAGCGTAGTAGTCGCCGTCCTTGGAGGGGTTCCCGCTATGGTGACGCGCGCCAACGGCGGCTAGACGCACCGTGCAGGTGTCCGGTTTGGTCACGGCCATCAGGAACAACTGGTTCACTGCTTTGCCGAAGCGTGAGATGTCGAGCCCCGTCTTGGACGGCGGCCGGCCCGCATTCTCCTTCAGCATACTTTTGTATTCGCGCGCTAGGACGCGAGCGGCCTCACTCGCGCAGATCGCCTCGATGGCGGCGATATCGACGCTGCCGCGTGGCGGTAGCGGTTTCCATCCTGCCGGATCTTTCAGCCGGGACGGATCGGCGAGCTTTCCGGAACCCTTCATCAACCGCCTCTTCCTCTCTCCCGCGGTGAGTGGCAGATGGCATTGAGGTCATCTTCCATCTAAGACACAAAGCCCACAACGACTCCATCGATTCGCCTTAGCATGCAGAATGTCCGTTTCTGGCTAGTTTAGGCGGTCCCGATGCTCGCTGAGAAACCGTCCGCTCTGCGACGGATACGGACCTGCGCAATGAGACCGCTCTAGGGAGCGAAGCGACCGCTGGGATTGCCGTGCCAGACTCCGGTCTGAGTCTGCCGCGCGGTCCGTTCCGCCGCGAGATAGGCCGAACCCCGCGTGCCGTCGGCGACCGCCAGGCCGTTGCTGATCTGGGACTCCGCGAGGTCCACTGTGCCGACCCGGCAAAGGCCGAGCATCCGGCCCTCGGCGTCGCGGCCTTTGTCCAGGCAACGGACCTCCTTGCCCTTGACCAGTCTTGCAAGGCCCTCTTGCGAGTTCCTGCCACACCACCATGGCAACGCATTGTCGAAGCATCGCTGTTGCGGTTGCGGTGCCGCCGCCCCGTACAGCGCGATCTCCCTGCCGCCGATCCGCACGACATCGCCCGCAAGCGCCGTGGCCGGGCCTTGCACGTCGACGGCGCTCGCCGGCCGAGCCGTGCCCAACCCGGCAATGGCCACGAGAACGAGCAGACCATGGAGACGCGTGGCTCTCATCTTGGTATCCGTCGCAGCGACGACATCCCCGGGCCTCAGTCTACGCACATGCGGTCCGCAAATCATCGCCTCCCTGACTCCTCAGGCCGTCGGTGCCGGAGGCGGGGCAGCGAGAGCGTGAGCGGGTCGATCGGCGGCGATCGTCGCCGAAAGGCGCGGCCGTGTCGCGTGGCGTTTCCTCAAGGTCCCGGGTGCCCGATGGGCGGCGGAACGGGAAGCCTCCGCCCGGAGGCCGTGCCTGCGCTACGATGGCGCCTTCGAGATCCTTTGAGGAACAGACTTCAATGCCGGTTCGTATCGTCGACGTGCGTGAGGTGACCAAGCCGATCGCGTCTCCCATCCGCAACGCCTATATCGACTTCTCGAAGATGACGACCAGCCTGGTCGCCGTCGTCACCGACGTGGTGAGGAACGGCAAGCCGGTGGTGGGCTACGGCTTCAACTCCAACGGCCGCTACGGCCAGGGCGGCCTGATCCGCGAACGCTTCGCCCCTCGCCTGCTGGAAGCCGATCCGAAGGCGATGAATGACGCGAGCGGCGACAACCTCGATCCCGACCGCGTCTGGTCGGCGATGATGGCGAACGAGAAGCCGGGCGGCCATGGCGAGCGCTCGGTCGCGGTCGGCACGCTCGACATGGCGGTGTGGGACGCGGTGGCGAAGATCGCGGATAAGCCCCTCTTCCGCCTGCTGGCCGAGCGCCGCGGGCGGACGGCCGAGCCGCGCGTCTTCGTCTATGCCGCCGGCGGCTACTACTACCCGGGCAAGGACAACTCGGCGCTTTGCCGCGAGATGCGAAGCTATCTCGACCGGGGATACACGGTGGTGAAGATGAAGATCGGCGGCGCCTCGCTGGACGAGGACCGCCAGCGCATCGAGGCGGTGCTGACGGAGATCGGAAGCGACGCCCAGCTCGCCGTCGACGCCAATGGCCGCTTCGACCTCGAACGCGCCATCGCCTATGCAAGGATGCTGAGGGAATATCCGCTGTTCTGGTACGAGGAGGCCGGCGATCCGCTGGACTATCGGCTCCAGGCACAGCTGGCGGAGGAGTATCCCCGCCCGATGGCGACCGGCGAGAACCTGTTCAGCCACCAGGACGCCCGCAACCTGCTCCGCTACGGCGGCATGCGCCCCGACCGCGACTTCCTCCAGTTCGACTGCGCGCTCTCCTACGGTCTCTGCGAATACCAGCGGACGCTGGCGGTGCTGGAGACGCATGGCTGGTCGCCCCGGCGCTGCATCCCGCATGGCGGGCATCAGATGTCGCTCAACATCGCCGCCGGCCTCGGCCTCGGCGGCAACGAGAGCTACCCCGACCTGTTCCAGCCCTATGGCGGCTTCCCCGACGGCGTGACGGTCGAGCAGGGCCACATCACCATGCCCGACCTCCCCGGCATCGGCTTCGAGGGCAAGTCGGATCTCTATAAGGAGATGCGGGCGCTGAGCGCGTGAGGCGGGGGCAAGGCCGGTCGGGTGGAAGCGCTAAGCCGCTGATGTCGGCTTCTGACCGAGACCCGGAGCGGACCTTTGAAAGCGGCTTGGAAAGGTAACAAGTCTACCAAGTTTCTCATGGCTTTTCAGTCTGCGCGAGGTCACGTGGCTGCCTGTTCGGTGAAATTCCGCGGCTGATAGCCCAACTCCGGGCACCGCCGGCTCCAGCTTGAGGCGGGTGGTGCCGGCGCGATGGGCAGCGACGGGAGAGGTGTGCCTTGGGGACGGGAAACAGAGCAATCAGCCGCACGAAATGGTCGTTCACGACGCTCGTGGCGGCAAGCGACGACGATCGCAGTTGATCAACGGACTCCAGATTGCCGAAGGGAGCGCGAATGCCGACTCTGGCGTTCGGAACCGGGTTGCATCTGGAGAAACCCGCCCAAACGACGGCCACTGCGCCTAACGACCAGCCCCCCATACGGGCTGACGCGGCCGCGAGGTAGGCCCGACGCGATGCGGCGGCGCTGGTGCCCCGCGCGCGGGCAAGGCTGCTCGACCGAGACCGGCGGGAAGATAGGCCGCCCGCAGCCCGCTCGTCCTGGTCGCCTACACCTTTCGCATAATATGGCCGCCGCGGGCCGCTCTGCAAATTGAGCGGCACCGAAATACGAGCAGGCGACCCCACCATGACCCGCAAACTCAACCTGGTTCACCTGCTGGCGATCGCCACCACGGTCATGCTTCTCGCCGCCGCCGGCGTCGGCTGGGACATGTCCCGTCGCTATGTCGGCCTCGTCTACGATTTCAACGCCCGCAACACCCAGAGGATCGCCGATGCCGGCGTCGCCGACCTCGCCTGGCGCGAATACGCCGCCGCGGTGAGCGACATCGGCCGCCAGGTTGCGCAGAACGCCGCGTTGCGCACGGCGCTGACCGACAAGGACGGCGCCGCGCTCAAGAGCATGCTCGCGGATGAATTCGGCCGCGGCGCGATTTCGAGCGGCCAGGTCAAGGCTCTCGGGCTGTCGACCTATGACGCGACGATGGCCCCCGTCGCCGAGTCTTGGCGCGGCGAGCCGGGAACCTTGCCCGCGGCGGTCCGTGATGCCGTCGCCAAACGCGAGGGCGGCGAACGCCTGAAGCTCATCTGGCGCGTTTGGATGGACGGCGACGAGCCCCGGCTCAGCGCGTTCGTGCCGGTCGGCGGCCTGCGTCTCGTCGGCTATGTCGGGATCCACGCCGACCCCATTCACGCGCTGACCTCTCTCGACGAGCGGCTCGGAATGGCCGTCGAGATTCTCGCCCGCGGCGGCTCCCGCACGCTGCTCGCCCCGACCAATTTCCAGATTCCGGCCGATGCCAAGGTGCGTGAGAACCGGCTGGCCGTGCATGCGCCGGACGGCGAAGCGATCGCCGACCTCAAGGTGCAACAGGACGTCACCGTACTATCTAATGCGCTCGACGAAGCCGCGCTGTGGTCTTTCTCCATCTTCATTCTCATCTGCGGCAGCATCGGCGCGGGTTCGGTCGTCTTCGTCGCGCTGTTCATCCGCCAGGTACGCCGGCGCGAGACCGCCGCCAATGCCGAGATCGAAGCGCAGCGACAGCAGCAAAAGGAGGCCGATGTTGCCCGCCAGAACGGGGAACGCGAGGCTGAGGCGCGGCGTCGTGCCGACCTGCTGAAGCTGGCCGACACCTTCGAAGCCAGCGTCAAGTCGGTCGTCGAAATCGTCTCCTCGACGTCGACCCAGGCGACGGCGAGCGCCGAAGTCCTGACCGGGACCGCCGACCGAACATCGACCTTGGCCGTTGCGGTCGCCAACGCCTCCGATCAAGCCTCCGCCAACGTCCAGGCGGTCGCCTCCGCCTCGGAGGAGCTTTCCGGTTCGATCGCCGAAATCAGCCGGCAGGTCGCGCAATCCAGCGCCATCGCCGGCCAGGCGGTCGAGGATGCGAAGGAGACGTCGCAGACCGTCCAGGCCCTCTCCGAGGCCGCCCAGAAGATCGGCGACGTGGTCAAGATGATCAGCGACATCGCCGGCCAGACCAACCTCTTGGCTCTCAATGCCACGATCGAAGCCGCGCGTGCCGGCGAGGCCGGCAGGGGCTTTGCCGTCGTCGCGTCGGAAGTGAAGTCGCTCGCCACCCAGACCTCGAAGGCGACCCAGGACATCGCCACCCAGATCGCCGACATCCAGGCCTCGACCGGCCGGGCGGTGACCGCGATCCAGCGGATCGACGAGACGATCGCGCAGATCAGCGAGGCGTCCACCTCGATCGCCGCGGCGATCGAGCAGCAGGGTGCCGCGACGCAGGAGATCGCCCGGAACGTCCAGGAGGCCGCCAGCGGCACGCGCGAGGTGGCGGGCAACATCGGCGGCGTCCGCGAAGCCGCGACCGAGACAGGAAATGTCGCCGGCACCGTGCTGCAGGCATCGCGCGAGCTGTCTCGACAGGCGGCGGCGCTGCGCGGCGAAGTCGATCAATTCCTCACCACCGTCCGCGCCGCCTAGTCGTCCTTCCTCACATCTCTCATCCCAGAAGGAGTTCCTTATGACACGCTTTCGCACCTGGCTGATCGCCCTCGTCGCCCTCGCCGCCACCGCCGTTCCGGCGGCGGCCCAGGAGGCACCGACCCAGATCAATGGCGCCGTCACCGTCACGGCCCAGCAGATCATCGACCTCGTCACCAAGACCCCGGATCTCGTGATCTTCGACACCCGCAAGCCGGAGGATTTCGCCGCCGGTCATATCGAGGGTGCCGTGCGACTGATCGACACCGACGTCTCGGCGGATTCGCTGGCCAAGACCGTCAAGGCGAAGGACGCGCCGGTGCTGTTCTATTGCAACGGCCTCAAATGTGGCCGGGCCGCCAAGGCCGCGGAGAAGGCGATCGAGCTCGGCTACAAGAAGATCTACTACTACGCCCTCGGGATGGACGAGTGGAACAAGCAGGGCCTGCCGGTCATCCGATAGCGGTTGGGGAGGGGGCGGACTTTCCCGCCCCCTTCGGCTCGAAGTCCTGCGAGATCGTCAAGATCCGATTCGTCGAGCCGCAACCGGGCCGGGCCGCCCTATCCGGCTTGCCGGCGAAGCGACGGTGACCTGCCCCCGGGATTTCGGACCAAGGATTACAGGAGAGACTGGCTCCCGGCATGGAGGGAGCCAGTCTCTCACGTAATCCTTGGTCCGAAATCCCGGGGGCAGGTCAGCTTCTTGAAGACGCCGCCGCCCAGGTCGCCTGCCTGGCCGACCATCATCTGCTTGAGGGCCTCGCATAGCTCCTCATCATCGATGTGGGCTTTTCTCGCCGCCTTCGAGAACCAGGCGGTTTTGAATATCCGCTCGCTCTTCGAGGCGGAATTGGCCATGCACTATATGTAGCGCCTGGTGCTATCTTCGACGAGGGGCGAGGCAAGTCCACCTCTACGCTGGGTACGTGCGTGTCCGCCTTGACAGCCAGCCCGCCGCCCAGCCGAAGATCTTCGCCCAAGAAGGATCCTCAAGGATGACCATCACCCTCACCGCCTTCGAGCGCTCGCCCGATGGCGGCAGGGGATTGGCGCGCGATACGCGGGTTCGCTAGGCGCTCGAGGAGGCCGCCTCAACGCTCCCCGGTCACATACCTACCTGCGGGGGATAGATGATGGATGCGCGCGGCCTGAGGGAGTCCCGCATGGATTTCAGGCCGGGGATCATCTCCGACAGGATGTAGTCGGCGCATTTCTGCGGCGCGGCCCGGCGGCCCCGGTTGAACTGCCGGTCCCAGGCGCTGGTCTTCACGTACAGCCCGCAGAGAAGCGCGCCCATGGTCGTGTGCTGCTGGGAGACGGCGAGGCGGAGCGAATTGAACGAGACCATGGTGAGCTCGTCCCAGAAGCCCTTCGCCGTCTTGTCGAACCCGTCGAATATGGTCGTCACCGAGCCCGCGACGTTGCTCAGGTTCTCGATCATGCCGTCGCAGGAGCGCCGGAACGCCTTGTCGTCCTTGAACTGGTAGCCCTTGGCGAGCTCGCGCGACCAGGACTGCAGGTCGGTGGCGATCGGCAGCACGGTGCTGAAGATCGAGCGGAAATAGGCCATCGACAGGAACACGTCGCCGTATTCCTCGAGGAAGCTCGGGATCTCCTTCAGCGAGACCTGCAGATGGCTGGCGAGCAGCCTCAGGTTCCTGAGCGCCTCGTCCTTGTTGGGCTGGGAGAACATCCCGACAAGCTGCTCGAAATCGGTGATCGCATTGGTCTGCCCGCCATAGACCCTCTGCAGCAGGGGACGGGTGAACTCCCGCATGAAGTCGATCAGCTGGGCCCGTTTCGAATCCGTAAGCTGCAGCTTCTCGGACGACGTCACGGCGACGCCGAGGCGGCGGAGATGGGCGCGCAGCGTGTAGACGTCGAAGCTGCGAAGGATCGAGAGCTTCTGCAGGATCGCCATGTCCTGCATCAGCGCTTCATGGTCGCTGAAATACTTGCCGAGATCGCTGATCTGGACGAGGCCGCCGGCCCCGTCTTCCGTGCGAAACATCTCGACGACCGTCTCCAGCCGCACATTCTTGGTCAGCGACAGCCGCCTCAACCCCTTCAGCCGCAACGGGATGATGGACAGCGGCAGGACGTTGATGGCATCCGATCGCACGTCGGCGACGTGCCGCGGAATGACCTCTTCCGCCGCCGCCTCGTCGGTCATGGCCGACATCGGCACCTCCCCCCGGTGTGCCCCCGCCTCGCCCGTCGGATGTGGATGACGGCGGAGATGCGAAACTGAACTCCGTAGAACATCCACCCAAAGTAGTTAACATAAGATTAACGCGCGTTTCGGATCCGACTGTCGCCAAGGCCGGGGTCGAGACCCCCCTCCCCCCGACGACGCCGAGAGGGAGGCGGCGGCCGGGGTTGACAGCCGGGCCTCTCGTCCCAATACTTTCCGTACTGGTGAACTATAGGCGCCGGCAAAGCACGCCTGTCGCATGATCACGCTCTCCGCCTCGCTCGGCGACAAACCCTATCGCGACGGCGACCGCTTCACCGCGCGGCCCGCCTTCAGGCGGGCGGTCGATGCGCAGATCGGCCACTTCAGGAAAGCGGCCTAAGCCCGAGACCGGCCCCCGACGAAGCGAAAGGACCCGACCATGGCGAAGCCCCCCATTGCGAAGAACACGATCTGCCTCTGGTACGAGACGGACGCCGAGGCGGCGGCCCGCTTCTATGCCGCCACATTCCCCGACAGCAGGCTCGGCTCCATATTCCATGCCCCCAGCGACTTCCCCTCCGGCAAGAAGGGCGATGTGCTGACCGTCGAATTCACGGTCGCCGGCGTTCCCTGCATCGGCCTCAACGGCGGGCCGATGTTCAAGCAGACCGAGGCCTTCTCCTTCCAGATCGCCACCGACGACCAGGCCGAGACCGACCGCCTGTGGAACGCCATCGTCGGCAATGGCGGCCAGGAGAGCGCCTGCGGCTGGTGCAAGGACAAGTGGGGCGTCTCCTGGCAGATCACGCCGCGCGTGCTGACCGAGGCGCTGGCGACCGGCGGCGACGAGGCCAAGCGCGCCTTCGATGCGATGATGACCATGCGGAAGATCGACGTCGCCGCGATCAAGGCGGCCCGGCGCGGCTGAGCCTCGCGGGCGGGCGCGGAGAGTGCGGGACTCATGTCCCCAGGTTAGAAGCCCGGAGGCAACACTCAACGTTCGTTGGAGGGATCCGTGGACACGCGCGATGCCATAGAAGCGGTGCTACGGCGCAAGTCTGATGCGCTGGTGCGGAAGTCGGTCGAGACGCTGCTCGAGATCATCGACCCGTCCTTCGTCTACGTCAGTTCGACCGGACGAAAGGCCGACAAGGCGCAATACGTCGCTCGCGTATCCGAATCCGCGGACTGGAGCTTCGGCGGTCAGATCATCGAGGACCTCGACGTCCGCGCGTTCGGAAACTTCGCGATCGCGACGATGACGGTGCACGACACGTTTCTCCACCCGGGAGGAAGTCGGGCGCGGACGTTCCTGTCGCTTTGTGCTTTCCGGAAGGTGGGAGATGCCTGGCTCTGGGCGGCCGGCCAGACCATGTCGCCGGAGAAGCCTTTCTCCTGACTGACACCGCATAGTCCCCGTTGCTCGGTTGACTTGATAAATCGCGCCTCGGCATAGTCCGGCGCATGAGTCTGACGCTCCTCCTGTCCGGCGATTCCATCCTGCAGCGCCGGCTGAACAGCCGTGACGACGCCGAGCTGAAGCCGCTGTTCGACCAGGTCCGCGCCGCCGACGTCGCCTTCACCAACCTCGAGGTGCTCGCCAACGACTATCGCGGCGATCCGGCGCTGGAAAGCGGCGGCTCGCATTTCGGCGCGCCGGCCTGGGTACTGGACGAGCTTAAGGATGCCGGATTCGATCTCTTCGCCGCCGCCACCAACCACGCGCTCGACTATTCGATCTCGGGCCTCGTGCACACGATCGAGGCGCTGGAGGCGCGCGGACTCTCCTTCGCCGGCGTCGGCCGCACTCTCGAGGATGCAAGGCGGCCCTGCTATCACACCTCGCCGGCCGGCACGGTCGCGATGATCTCCGTCTGCTCGACCTTCGCCAAAGGCAACGAGGCCGGCCAGCAGCGGCCCGACCTCCCGGGGAGGCCGGGACTGAACCCGCTGCATGTCG
>CAMDFP010000165.1 GCA_945897335.1 Asaia bogorensis
CCGCACCACCTTGAGTTGGTTGGATTTTTGCTGCATTTGTGGTTACTCGCTCTCATGTCTCCCGGTCGCCGCTTCGCTCTCCTCGCCGCGATCCTGCTGGTCGCCCTCGGTTCGACGCTTTCCTGGTTCCTCGACCGGGGAGCGACGGATCAGGCGCTGTTGCAGGCCGAGCGCCAGAACGTCGGCCTGTCGAAGACGCTGGCCAGCACGCTCCGGCGCGACATCCGCCAGTTCCTCGCCGATGCCACGGTCATGGACGCCCAGGCGCTCCGCAACGACCCGCGGGCGGCGAGCTTCCGGAACGCGCTCCAGCTCCACCTGGTCGGGCTGCCGATCGCGAAGGTGAAGATCTACGACGCCCGCGGTCTCACCGTGTTCTCGACCGATCGCATCCAGATCGGCGAGGACAAGAGCGCCAACCCCGGATTCAAGACGGCGATGGCCGGCGGCGTTGCGACCGAGCTCATCTTCCGCGACCAGTTCAGCGCCTTCGACGAGATCGTCGTCGATCGCAATCTGCTCTCCAGCTACGTGCCGATCGCCGATTTCGCCGGCCGCATCGACAGCGTGTTCGAGATCTACCAGGACGTGACCGACCTGCTCTCCGATCTCAGCCGTACGCGGTGGATCCGCGACGCCATCATCTTCGGCGCGCTCGCGCTCGCCTATGGGCTGCTGCTGGTGCTGCGCCGGCGAAGCTAGGCCGGGGCGGCTATTTGAGGCCGGCTTTCCTGAGGCTCTCCTTCACTTCCTCGACCCAGCCGGCGTCGACGTTCGGCAGTCGCCCGGCCCATTGATCGACGCTGAAGAGCGGTTCGAGCCGCATGACCTCGGCCGCCGTCGATCTCGCCTCGTCGAGCCACCCGAGCTGGCACTGCACGCTCGTGAGCGCGATCAGCGAACGGACGGACCCGGCATTGCGCTTGAGAACCTCACGGAACGCGTCGAGCGCCTCGTTCAGCCGGCGGGACTGCCAGTAGACCCAAGCCAGATTGTGACGAAGCCAGAGCGGTGCATAGGGGTTCATGCGGACGGCGCGCTCGAAGCAGAGGGTCGCGTCCTCAAGGCGGTTTGCGTAGGAGTAGATGAGCCCGAGCATCGCCATCAGCTCGGAATCGCCGCGCGACAGCGATATGGCATGCCGCATGACTTCGATGGCTTCGTCGAAGCGACGCTCGAGAACCAGAAGGTAGGCACCGAGACCGTGGGTGTCGGGGTAGCTCGGTCCGAGATGAAGGGCCCGCCGGTGGAGCGCACGAAGAGGCGGCCAGATCGCGTCGACGTCGTCGCTCCAGTTGTGCCGGATGTTGTCCATCAGGCAGTAGCCGAGGGTCACCGTCGCCGCGAGGTAGCTCGGGTCGTAGGCAAGGGCCGTGCGGAACAGCCGCGCGGCTTCGCGATGTCCCGTCTTGACGAACTCGCGCGCCTTCTCGCGTCCCCGCTGGTATTGTTCCCAGGCGCGTGTATCCCGCGTCCCGCTGTTCCAAAGCCGGGCGCGCTCCCCTTCCGTCAACGTCACCTGCAGCGATGTCGTGACCTCGCGGGCGATTGCATCAGGCATGCGGACGACGCTCTCCAGGTCGACATCGCTGCGGTCGCTCCAGACGATGCGCCCGGTGTGACTCTCGACGAGCTGGGCACTGAACTTGAAGCGGCCGTCGGCAGCCGAGCCGCTGCCTGTCAGCCGGTAGTGATGGTGGCGAACGGTATGCGCGCCGGTCTCGTCGTCGGCCGGATTGGTGAGATCCTTTCGGATCAGGAGGATGCCGGAGACCGACGACAGCATCGAGGTCAGTTCTTCGGCAACCAGGTCGCAGGCACGCCGGGCGGCGCGTCCGCCACCAATCACGCGAAAGCGCTGGATCTCGACGGCCGGTCTCTCATAGCCAGGCGCCGGATTGCTTGCCGCCGCCGGGCGGGACGACGGCGAGGTCTTGGGTGTCAGGCGGTAAGCGCGGATACGTCCGGAAATGTTCTTCAGGACGTGCTCGCCCGCGAAGACGAAGTCAGCGTCCACCCGGTCGCGCACGAGGTCGTGGACGGTGCCGGAGACCAGGATCCCCCCGGGCTCCGCCAAGGCCTGCAGCCGCGCGGCGATGTTGACGCCGTCACCGTGGATATCGCCGGCGACGTCGTAGACGTCACCGAGGCTCACAGCAATTCGATAGGTCAAGCCTGTTGCCGGTACGCCGCCTGGTGCTGCGAGGGCGGCTTGGATTCGAAGCGCGGCCACCACCGCGTCGGTGCTGCTCGGGAACTCGGAAAGGAAGGAGTCGCCCTGGGTGCCGACGACACGGCCTCCGAGGCCGGCCACCACGCCGGCCATGATGCTGCGGCCTTCCACCAGCGACGCGATCGTCTCGCGCTCGCGGCCGCTCATGCCTTTGCTGTAGCCGACAGCATCGGCGATCAGAATAGCTGTCAGTCGGCCCTGGCCGGTACCGGTCAACACGCCCCACCCACCCCCGACGGTCTGATCACTTCCCGTGGAGAAGGTTGCGCATCAGTGATGCACAGCCGCGCCCCCGGTTGCGATCATTATTCCCGGGGCATGCGTATCATACTCCGGTGGGTGGGCCTATGGGCGGGCAGCCCCAGGATGAAACCCGGCAGCTTCTGTCCGCACGCTCCTCGCAGATCGAGGGCGCGCGGACAGCCATTCCGGACCGCCAGGCGCGAAAGCTTCGTCAGCAGTCTTCGAGGTGACCGACATGCCCGTTGTCAGCAGGCGGCGCAGCAACGGATCAGGTGATGCGCAAGCATCAACAGGTCTTCGTCATTGAGGTCCTGCTTGGGCGGGATCACCACGTCGAAGCGACCCTTCTCCTGGAAATGCGGAACGATGACGGTCTTGGAGCCCTGGGGCAAAAGTCCGTATCGCTTGAACACAGCTGTAGGCTTGATGGCGAGTTCGGCCATGGCCTTCTCGTCTTTCCAGACCGCCACCAGCAAGTCTCTCATGTCCTCCACGTAGACTGGTCTCGGCTCCGCCGTGAGAGAGAGGTAAGCCTTCATATAGACGTTCCGCTTTTTCTTCTTTCCCGTTTTCCCTTTTCCGCGCGGCTTTTGAGCAGCAGCGTTTTTCCCCTGACGTGTAGCCATTTGCGGTGCTCCCTTCCGATATTTGGAATTTCGGACAACATTGACAAGAATAGCAGGGGTGTTTTGCCGATCCATCCTCAAGACGGAGGATGGCTTGGTGCCCGGACCCTGGTTAGATCTCACTCTTTCCAGGTCCGCGTCTCGCGGCATGGCGGAGTGTGCAGGAATGGACGGAGCGGCACTGATGGCAATGACGGCGCGTCATGTGACCGTGGCCGAGCTGGTTGATGACCATCGCAGCCGTCGCGATATCCTCGCTTGCTTCGACATGGACCAGGAGCGCTCGGCGGCGGCGGCGATCCTCGACGGCCTTGAGCTTATCGGCCTCGTCGAACCCCGTGAGGGGGTGATCGAGTGGGCAGGGCCTGAGCCACCCGAATTGCTGAGGCGCTTGGTCGCGCTCCGCGATGGACCGGCCCGTGCTCTGATCGGGTTGCCGAAGGAAGAGGACTGCCCGCTCACGGTTTATGCTGTTCCGGACGGCGGCGACGGGCTGTCACCCTATCTGCGCGCCTGGGGTGGCGCGGCGGGAACCGGCTTCAGCCGGCGCGCCGCCGCCGCTTCATGCCTGTTCGAAGTGGCCGAGCGCTGTTCGCAGATGCGCGCCGGCGACGAGTCGGTAAGGACCGCCGCACTCGCCGACCTCGGCGACGACGCGGTTCCTCCCGACCGGCTCCTTCTGAATGAGCCGGCGGATCCGGCCGTGACGCCGTTGGACGCCCGGACCCCGATCTCCTGGGCCGTGGCGCATCATGTCGGAACCGGCGAAACGCGTTGGCTGCCGGCAGAGTACTGCTACCGATCGGCTGTCCGCGACCGGTCGGTCTGGACATGCCCGGCGGACAGCAGCGGTTGTGCCAGCGGCGTCTCGACGGACGACGTCGTGGTTCGTGGTTTCCTCGAACTGGTCGAGCGCGACGCCGTGGCGATCTGGTGGTTCAATCGCCTGCGCCGTCCGAGCGTCCCAGCGGAGATGGGCGACCTCGATGCGGTTCGGGCGATCGCCGCCTGGCAGCATCGGCGCGGGCGCCGCCTTCACCATCTCGATCTGACCTCAGATCTCGGCATCCCCGTCGTGGCGGCGGTGTCCTGCGACGTGACCGGTCGAGGCATCGCCGTCGGCTTCGGCGCCCACTTCGATCCGGCGGTCGCGGCGATCAAGGCCAGTCTCGAGATGATCCAGTTCCAGGCGATGATCGAGCTGAGCCTGCGCTTCCGCGGGCTCGTCCCCGGTGAACCGTCGGAGTCGACTAAGGCTGCTCTCGGCTGGTTCGAAGATGTCGCGATCGGCGACGAAGCATATCTCTTGGCGGACGCTGATGCGGTTCCCGCGCCGCAATGGGCGGACTCGCCGTCTCCTTCGGAGAGGCTGGCGCGCTGCCTGGCTGTGGCCGCCCATCATGACCTCGACGTCTTTCACCTCGACCTGACTCGATCGTGGATCGGTATCCCGGTCGGGCGGGTATTCATCCCCGGACTGCGCTCGCTGGAGAAGCGATTCGGTCCGGGTCGGCTCTTCGATGTGCCGGTCGCGATGGGATGGCTCTCGTCGCAACGTGCGACGTCTGACCTGAATCCGCGGCGGATGGTCTTCTGACATGTGAACCAAAGGGGAGGGGGGAGTCATGGCATGCGATGTCGTCACCTTGGGGCAGCCGATCACGAGCGGGGATCCGCCGGGTCCTGGAGGAACGGGGCTGAGCGACGAGCTTAAGGCGCTCGCTAAACTGCTCACGGCGCCCGAACCGCGCCGGCAGGACACGCCCTTTGACGCTCTTGAGGAGGACAATCGGGAGATTCCGTCCGGCTACACCTATTTCGGCCAGTTCATCAATCACGACATCACGCCGAGCACGCGGCCGACTCACGGCGCCGGCCCGCCGTCATCGGCAGCCCTCGATCTGAGCTCGCTCTATGGCCGGGGGCCCGTCGACCAGCCATCCATCTACTTCCAGCCAAGCACGATGCCTGAAGGCATGAGCAGCTGGCATCTGCGTCTCAGCAAGAATATCGGCGGGACGGACACGCATATCCAGGACTTCTACCGGGACCCCGGAAACAAGGACAAGCCTGAGATCGGGGATCTTCGGAACGACGAGAACGTCATCATCGCCCAGCTGCATTCGTCATTCAGCATGTTCCACAACCGCGTGCTCAGCGACATCGCCCCTGAGGGGCTCGACGACGTGTCCGGGCCGAAGGCCTTCGAGGCGGCAAGAACGGTGGTGCGTTGGCACTATCAGTGGCTGGTTCTCTGGGACTTCCTCCCGCGCGTCTGCGGTGGCAGCGCCGAGGTCCACGCCCTTCTCTCCAGCCTTCGCACGGCCTCGACGCCCGAAAAAGCGTTCACTCTGTTCGACAAGCCCCGCGACGCCGGACCTTGCATTCCGGACGAGTTTTCGCGCGCGGTCTTTCGCTTCGGCCATGCGATGGTCAGGCCCACATATCGCCTAAATGACAGGCTGCGGGGGCCGTCCAACGGTGCAAAGCCTCCAATCCACGAACCTATCCCGTTTCTCGATCCTAAAGGCGGTTTCCGCAAGGATCTGGACCTGCGTGGCCGCCAGAGGATCTCGCAGCAGTGGGGTGTGAGCTGGCCGTACTTCTTTCCGTTCGATGTACCGCTCGCCCCGTGGCAACACGGAGCGACCCTCGCCGACGGCTCCAATCCCGAGGCGTTCCTAGGCCCACAGGCGAGTATGCTCATCCTGCCTCGACTCTTGAGAGTGTTCGGAGGGCTGCCGCCCCAGGGTGACGGCGGGCCTCCTTCATTGATCGAGCGCGATCTCCTTGCGGACAGGGACTTGCCCACGGCTCAGGCGGTCGCCACAAAAGCCAGAATCGATCCGGCCGACATTCTGAGCTTCCCGGAGCTCCCGCAAAGCCTGCAAACCGCGACGCCTCTCTTCTACTACATCCTCAAGGAGGCGGCGGAGACGGAGGGCGGCAAGTGTCTCGGCAAGTTGGGACGCCGGATCGTCATCGAGACGCTGGTCGGCGTCCTTTGGCGTGATCCTGAGTCCTTCCTCAGCCAGGAC
Organism: Asaia bogorensis; assembly: GCA_945897335.1. Taxonomy (GTDB): domain Bacteria; phylum Pseudomonadota; class Alphaproteobacteria; order SHVZ01; family SHVZ01; genus SHVZ01. Next base: position 6,141 of record CAMDFP010000165.1, read on the forward strand.
CCGAGCTGGAGACCGAAGGCTCCGGCCGGAGGCGCCGTTCGCGACCAGCCCTACACCATGTCTCACTTCCTGAAATATGCCTTCGATCTCGACGCCAATCCCATCGTTCCGACACCGTTCGACGTACCGTCGGCGCTCTAGATCTGGCTCCCCTTCTCTCTCCGGCGCTGGACGGAGGAGGGGATCTTCATCGCTTCGCGGTACTTCGCCACGGTGCGCCGCGCGATGTCGACGCCGTCCGAGCGCAGCATCTCGACCAGCTTGTCGTCGGAGAGCACGTCGTCGAGCTTCTCCGCGTCGATCAGCGCCTTGATGCGCGAGCGCACGGCTTCGGCCGAATGCGCTTCGCCGCCGCTGGAGGACTGGATCGCGGCGGTGAAGAAGTATTTCAGCTCGTAGAGGCCGCGCGGCGTCGCCATGTGCTTGTTGGTGGTAACGCGGCTGACCGTCGATTCGTGCATGGAGATGGCGTCGGCGATGTCGCGCAGGATCAGCGGCTTCAGGTGCTGCACGCCGCGGCGGAAGAAGGCGTCCTGCTGGCGGATGATCTCGCTCGCCACCTTGAGGATGGTGGTGGCGCGCTGGTGCAGCGACTTCACCAGCCAGTTCGCCGCCTGATAGCGCTCGGAGAGATAGTCCTTCTCCTCCTTCTTCTTCGCGTCCTTGGTGATGCGGGCGTAGTAGCGGGTGTTGACCAGCACCTTGGGCAGCGTCTCGGCGTTCAGCTCGATGATCCAGTCGCCGCCCGGCTGCGGGCGCATGATGATGTCGGGGATCACCGGCTGCACCATCGCGTGGTCGAAGATCGACCCCGGCTTCGGATTGAGCGTGCGGATCTCGGCGATCATCTCCTTCATGTCCTCGGCATCGACTTGGCACAGCTTCATCAGCTGGGCGAGGTCGCGCTTGGCGAGAAGGTCGAGCCGGTCGAGCAAGGTCCGCATCGCCGGGTCGAGGCGGTTGCGCTCGGCCAGCTGCAGGGCCAGGCACTCGGCGAGCGAGCGCGCGAAGATGCCGGCCGGATCGAAGCGCTGCAGCTGCTTCAACGCACCCTCGACCCGCTCCAGCGGGCATCCCAGCTGGTCGGCGACCTCGGCGAGGTCGCCGGTGAGATATCCCGACTCGTCGACGAGGTCGATCAGGTGCGAGCCGATCAGCCGGTCGACCGGGTCCTCGATGTCGACGCTGAGCTGGTCGAACAGGTGCTCGCGAAGGCTCGGCAGCTTGGCGGCCGCGGTCTCCTCCAGGCTGCGGCTGTCCTCGTCGAAATCGGCCGATCCGGCGGAGCCCTTCCAGGGCAGGTAGTCCTCGGCGGATTCGTAGAGATTGGCGTCGTTGGCATCGACCGGGGAGTCGCTGCTCTCGGGCATGCTGGCGGTGAAGGCGACCTCGCCCGCGAGGTCGGCCGGCGGCGGTGCTTCCGGCCCGTCGGCGAAAGTATCGATGGTGCGGAGCGAGACGTCCGGGTCCGGCCCGTCGTCGCGTTCCAGCAGCGGGTTCTGCTCGATCTCGCGCTCGACGTATTCGGAAAGCTCCTGGTTGGAGAGCTGCAGCAGCTTGATCGCCTGCTGCAGCTGCGGCGTCATCACCAGCGTCTGGGCCTGGCGGAGGTCGAGGCGCTGATTGATCGTCATCGGCGGAGACTCAGAGCGAGAAGCGCTCGCCGAGATAGACGCGGCGCACGTCCTCGTGCGCGACGATCTCGCTCGGCCGTCCTTCCATCAGGACGCGGCCGTCATGGAGGATGTAGGCGCGGTCGACGATGTCGAGGGTCTCGCGCACATTGTGGTCGGTGATCAGCACGCCGATGCCGCGGTCCTTCAGGTGCTTGATCAGGTCGCGGATGTCGTTGACGGCGATCGGGTCGATGCCGGCGAGCGGCTCGTCCAGCAGAACGAAGCTCGGCTGGCAGGCGAGCGCGCGCGCGATCTCGACGCGGCGGCGCTCGCCGCCGGAGAGCGCCAGCGCCGGCGTCCGCCTGAGATGGCTGATGGAGAACTCGGCAAGCAGGTCGTCCAGCATCGCCTGGCGGCGGTCGAGCTCCGGCTCCACCACCTCCAGCACGGCGCGGATGTTGGCTTCCACCGTCATGCCGCGGAAGATCGAGGCCTCCTGCGGCAGGTAGCCGACGCCGAGCCGGGCGCGGCGGTACATCGGCAGGTCGGTGATGTCGTGGCCGTCGAGCTGGATCAGGCCGTAGTCCGGCGCGATCAGCCCGGTGATGATGTAGAAGCAGGTGGTCTTGCCGGCACCGTTGGGGCCGAGCAGTCCCACCACCTCGCCGCGCTGGACTGTGATCGAGACGTCGCGCACGACCGGCCGCTTCTTGAAGCGCTTGCCGAGGTTGCGGGCGACCAGGCCGGCATTGGCGGCGACCAGCTTCGGGCCGGGGCGGGAGGCGGGGGTGTCGCTCATCCGCCGGTCCCCGCGGGCTTGCTCTGCTGCGGCTCCTTGTTCGGCACCACCAGGGCGCGGACGCGGGACGAACCTTGAGGGCCCGAGAGCAGGCGCGACACGCCGGTGTTGAGGTTGACCTCGGCGACCGCGCCGTTCAGCTGGTTCGTGCCGCGGGTGATGCGGACGTCGCCGATCAGGGTCGCGGTTCCCTGCTCGACCATGTAGACGCCCTTCTCGCCCTTCGCCACTTCGAGGTCGGTGCGGACGTCGACATTGCCGAAGGCGTCCACGCGGCGCAGCTTCATCTCCTTGTTGGCGCCCTCGACCAGCTGGGCCGAGAGCACGTCGGCCTTGATCCGCTTCTTGTCGCGCACCGCCTCGGCATTGCCGCGGGCGACGGCGAGCTGGCGCTTCTCCCAGTATTCCAGGCTGTCGCGGGCGGTGATGACGTCGGTGCGGGTGGTGAGCTTCAACGCCTTCCCGGTCATCACCAGCACCGACTGGTCGGCGTCGTAGACGGCGCGGTCGGCGAGGATGGTCTCGTTGGCCGAGGCGATGCGGACATTGCCCTCGGCCTCGAGCTGGTAGATCTCGCTGCCGCCCTCGCCCTTGGTGCGATATCGCGCGGTCAGCTTGTCGCCGCGGACGGTGACGCCGCCCCGGCTCGCGGTCGCGTTGCCGCGGGCGACGTAGACGTTCTGGTCGCGCAGCCACTCGATGCCCTGGTCGGCATCGACCTGGATCGGCTGGTTCGAGGCACCGCCCGCCAGCGCCAGGCCCTGGGCCATGGCCGGCGAGGCCGCGAGCAGGGCCAGAACGGCGAGGAGTTCCGGCCTCATCGCTGCGGCGCGGCCTTCTTGGCCGCCTCCGGGCGAAGCTCCAGCCTCGCCTTGCCGGTGAACAGGATGCGCCCGCCCTTGTCGGTGATGCGGAAGCCCTCGGCCTTCAGATAGCCGAAGGGGCCTTGGCCCTCCACCGGCACGTTCCCCGAGGCGGTGCCGGCCTGCATGTCGAGATCGGCTGACTCGGTGTGGAACTCGTAGCCGGCGTCGTGGAAGACGTGAACCTGGCCGCGGAGCCCGAGGGTCTGGCGGACGCGGTCGTAGAGCCCTTCGCGGGCATCCACCGCAACCCAGCTTCCGTCCTTCAGCGTCACGTCGGCCTTGGGCTTGGCGAGCAGGATGTTGTCGGCCGATCCGGCGGCCTGGGTCGCGGTGTCGGCGACCACGGCATAGGGCTGGTTGTTCTCGTCCAGGCCGACATAGCGGGGCTTGATCATCCGGGAGGAGTCGGCGTCGACCGTCGCGCTGATGTTGCCGGCACCGAGCCGGAACTCGCGCGGGTCGGGGTTGAGCCGAGGCCAGGCCAGCACCAGGCCCAGCAGCACCAGCGCGATCAGCGGCAGCGTCACCTTGAGGAAGGTGACGGCGCGCGAGCTCAGCCGCTGGGCGACGCCTGACGACGGCGGACGCGGCGTCACCGATCCGAGGACTGTCCGCGCCTGCTTCGGTGGCTGGGCGAGGGGGCGGGCGGCCATGCCGGTCACGCGACCCCGGCCCGCAGCAGGTCGAGGACATGGACGATGCCCACGGGGCGACCGTCATCGACCGCGAAGGCGCGGTAGAGCTTGCGGTCGTTCATCTCCTTCAGCACTTCGGCCGCCAGCAGGCGCGGTCCGATGGTCCAGGGCCCGCGGGTCATCACCTGATGCACCGGCCGCTCCAGCAGATCGGGCGCCATGTGCCGGCGGAGGTCGCCGTCGGTGACCAGGCCGATCAGGCGGCCGGCAGCGGTCGGCGGCTCGACCACGCCGACGCAGCCGAAGCGCTTCTCGGTCATGATCAGCACGGCGTCGGCCATGCGGGCGTCGGCGCCGATCAGCGGCATCTCCGGGCCCTTGTGCATCAGGTCCTCGACCTTCAGCAGGCGGGCGCCGAGCTTGCCGCCGGGATGCAGCTGGCGGTAGTCGTCGGCGGAGAATCCCCGGCGCTCCAGCAAGGAGACGGCGAGCGCGTCGCCGAGCGCCATCATCAGCGTGGTCGAGGTGGTGGGCGCCAGACCCAGCGGGCAGGCCTCGGGCACGCGCGGCAGCACCAGAGCCACGTCGGCGGCCTCGGCCAGAGCCGAGGGCGCCTTTCCGACCATGGCGATCAGCGGGATGTCGAAGCGCCGCGTATAGGCGACGAGGTCGCCCAGCTCCGGCGTCTCGCCCGAGTTGGACAGCGCCAGGACGGCATCGGTGCGGGCGATCATGCCGAGATCGCCGTGGCTCGCCTCGGCCGGATGGACGAACTGCGCCGGGGTGCCGGTCGAGGCCAGGGTGGCGGCGATCTTGCGGGCGACATGGCCGGACTTGCCCATGCCGGAGACGATGACCCGGCCAGTGGCGCTCGCCAT
>CAMDFP010000166.1 GCA_945897335.1 Asaia bogorensis
ACGGACGAGACCGACCCGATCCTGCTCTTCAAGCGCTGGCTTGAAGAGGCCCAGGCGAGCGAGCCCAACGACCCGACGGCGATGACGCTGGCGACGGCGGACGCGTCCGGGCAGCCCTCGGCCCGGATGGTGCTGCTGAAGGACGCCGATTCGGCCGGCTTCGTCTTCTACACCAACCTCGAAAGCCGGAAGGGCGATGAGCTTCGGACCAATCCCAAGGCGGCCCTGCTGTTCCACTGGAAGTCGCTCCGCCGCCAGGTGCGGATCGAAGGGAGGGTCGAACCCGTCACCGCTGCCGAGGCCGACGCCTATTACTCCAGCCGGCCCCGCGGCAGCCAGATCGGCGCCTGGGCGTCCGACCAGTCCCGCCCGCTGGAGAGCCGCTTCCACCTGGAGCGGCGGGTGGCCGAGGTGACGGCCCGGCACCTGGTGGGCGCGATCCCCCGGCCGCCCCACTGGTCGGGCTTCCGGGTGGTGCCGAGCGCCCTGGAGTTCTGGCAAGACAAACCGTTCCGTCTACACGATCGGCTGGTCTATCGGCGCATCGCGGGCGGGTGGGCGACGACCCGGCTCTTCCCGTGACGAGGGCCGCGGCACCTTCGCGGTCGGCCGGCCGGCTGATGCGGCTCGCGACCTATGCGGCGGTCGGCCTCGCCGTCCTGCTGGCTCTGGTCAAGGCGGTCGCCTGGCAGGCGACCGGCTCGGTCGCCGTGCTGTCGAGCCTGGTCGATTCGCTGATGGATGCCGCGGCCTCCGTGATCAACCTCCTCGCCGTCCGCCAGGCGCTGGAGCCGGCCGACGCCGACCATCGCTTCGGCCATGGCAAGGCCGAGCCGCTGGCGGCCCTCGGCCAGGCCGCCTTCATCGCCGGCTCGGGCGTCCTCGTGGTTCTACAGGCGGCCGGAAACCTTCTGAATCCCCATGCCCACTCGATCGTGAACGCACCGATCGGCATGGGGATCATGACCTTCTCCCTGGTCGCGACCTTCGCGCTGGTCCGGTTCCAGGCCTATGTCGTGCGCCGCTCCGGCTCGGTCGCGATCCGCGCCGACCGGCTGCACTATGCCGGCGACCTGCTGATGAACGGCAGCGTGCTGGCCGCGCTGGCGCTGACCGAGTGGCTCGGCCTCACCTGGATCGACGCGGTCTGCGGCATCGCGATCGCAGGATACATGCTGGTCGGCTCGGCGAGGATCGCGCTCTCCGCCCTCGACATGCTGATGGACCGCGAGCTGCCGGAAGACGTGCGCCAGCACATCCAGGCCATCGTCCGGAGCCATCCGGCCGTCCTGGCGGTGCACGACCTCCGCACCCGGAGCTCCGGCCCGAAGATCTTCATCCAGCTGCACATGGTGCTCGCCGCCGAGCTGACGCTTTCCCGGGCGCATGTGATCGCCGACGAGGTCGAGGCGAAGCTGTACGAGGCCTTTCCCGGCGCCGAGATCCTGACCCATCAGGATCCGACCGATGCGATCGAGCCGGAGATCCGCACATGAGCGCCGACGATCGCCGGACCGCCGTCATCACCGGTGCGTCGCGCGGCATCGGGCACGCGACCGCCCGGCTGTTCGCCGCCCGCGGCTGGCGTATCCTGACCACCTCGCGCGAGGACGTGCCGCCGGACTGCCTGCGCGACCCGGCCTGGACCCGCCACATCGTCGCCGATCTCGCCGAACCCGACAGCCTCGCCCGCTTCGTTGCCGAGGCCAACGAGACCCTGGGCGACGCGCCGCTGCATGCGCTGGTCAACAATGCCGGCTGGTCGCCAAAGACCCCGTTCAAGGAGCGTCTCGGTATCCTCAACGGCGACCTCGAGGGCTGGCGCCAGGTCTTCGAGCTTAACTTCTTCGCGCCACTCAGGCTGGCGCGCGGCTTCGCCGCGGCGCTGCACCGGGGGAAGGGCGCGATCGTCAACGTGACCTCGATCGCCGGCCATGCCGTCCATCCCTTCGCCGGCTCGGCCTATTCGACCTCGAAGGCGGCGCTTTCGGGCCTGACGCGCGAGATGGCGGCGGAGCTGGCGCAGCTCGGCATCCGCGTGAACGCGGTGGCGCCGGGCGAGATCGAGACGGCGATGCTGTCGCCGGAGACCGAGGTGATGCTGCCCCGCATCCCCCTGCACCGCTTAGGCCAGCCTGACGAGGTGGCGAAGGCCATCCATTACCTGGCGAGCGATGAGTCGGCCTACGTCACCGGCACCGAGATCTTCATCACCGGCGGCCAGCACCTCTATTGAGGCTTAGACCGCGGTCCTGAGACGCTCGCACCAGGCGATCTTGGCGTCGATCTGCCCGAGCTCGAGGTCGAGCCAGGATCCCAGCGGCGAGGCGGCGTCGGTCGCAGCCTTGAGATCGGCGAGGCGGGCACGCTCGCCGGTCAGTGCATCGGCCAGGAGGTCGAGCTGATCGGCGCGGTCCTCGGCCGAGAGCAGGTCGAGGAAGCGCAGCTTGAGCGCCACCACCAGCCGGTTGAGCTCGCTCCCCTGGATCTTCAGCGGCGCCAGCAGCAGGCGGGACAGCGCCGCGCGGCCGGCCTCCGTCAGCTCGAGCAGGGCGTTGTCGTCGAAGCCGCGGCCGGCGACGGGGGCGATCAGCCCCTCGATCTTCAGGAGCTCCAGCGACGGCCCCAGGAGATCGAGCGAGGGGCCGGCCAGCCGCTGCACGAAGTGGCGGACCGCGACGGCGAGGTCGGCATAGTGCCGGGGCGACCGCGCGAGCTCGCCAAGCGCCGCCAGGCGGACGGCCTCGGTCGGGATCAGGGAATTGTCACGGTACATGGCTTAATCCTAGATCAGTTGCGAATTTCTCGCAACTACGACGGGGTTGTCGTCCTCGAACGCATTTCCGTCATTTCGGCACGGAGAGCCTTGATCTCGGCAAGCAGCTCGATGTGCTGGTGATCCGCGGTCACGGCATCGCGCTTCAGATCCTCGTCGTGCAGCGTCTGCATCGAGTTGACGATGATGGCGACGAACAGATTGAGGACGGTCAGCGTCGTCACCAGGATGAAAGGAATGAAGAAGGCCCAGGCCAGCGGCATCTCCTCCATGATCTTGCGCGCGATGTCGGCCCAACCCTCCAGCGTCATGATCTGGAAAAGAGTGAACAGCGAGCGGCCGAGCGTGCCGAACGCCTCCTCATGCAGGTCGCCGAACAGCATCGTCGCCATCACCGCGAAGACGTAGAAGAGAAGCACCAGCAGACCGGCGATGGCGCCGAGTCCGGGCAGCGAGCGCAGCAGGGCCTCGACCACCCGCCGGAGGTCCGGGACGATCGACATGAGGCGCAGCACGCGCAGCACCCGAAGAGCCCGCAGGACCGAAAGCGCCCCGCCGACCGGAGCCAGCGCGACGCCGACGACGAGGAGGTCGAAGATGTTCCAGCCGCTGAGGAAGAACCGGCGACCGAGGGCGACGAGCTTGGCCGTCAGCTCAAGGACGAAGACGGCGAGGATGACCGTGTCGACCAGATGGATCGCGCCACCAGCGAATCCGAGGACGGTCTCGGACGTCTCGAGGCCGAGCGTCGCCGCGTTCAGCAGGATGAGACCGATAATGAACCGGTTGACCGCCGGCGAGTCGAGCCATCGCCGCAATGCGTCGCGCCAGCCATCGGTCATTTCCGTCTCTGTACTTGTCACTTGTCCGCTCCTGGTCCCGCGATTTGGGAGCAGACACATGGCGATATGGCGTGCCGGCGTCAATGACGCCGGCTTCGCCGGCGAGGGTTTCTATGCCGTCGGATCGTGCGCTAGGCTGGCGCCGGATCGCGGGGAGCCGACATGGATCTGAACGCATGGCTGGTCTTCGTCGTCGCCGAGACGCTGCTTTGCGTCGCTCCCGGCCCCGCCGTGCTGATGGTGGTGTCGGTCGGCATGACCCGCGGCGCGCCCGCGGCGGGATGGGCCAGCCTCGGCATCCTCGGCGCCAACGCGGTCTATTTTGCGCTCTCGGTCGTTGGCATCGGCTCCTTGATCCTGGCCTCGCACGAGGTCTTCTTCCTGGTCCGCTGGATCGGCGTCGCCTATCTCGTCTGGATCGGGCTGCAGACCTTCCTCGGCAGCCACCCGAGCCTCTCGGTCGGCGGCGGGCCGAAGACCGGGAGCCGCCTCGGCATCTTCCGCGCCGGACTGGTGATGAAGCTCGCCGATCCCAAGACCCTGTTCTACTTCGTCGCCCTCCTGCCGCAGTTCATCGACCCGGCCGGCGATGTCGGGATGCAGGTGGCGATCCTCGCCGTCACCAGTGTCGTCATCGAGCTCGGCGTGCTGCTGTCCTATGGCGGGCTCGCCGGACGGCTCGGCCGCTTCGCCCGCAATCCGCGCTTCGCCAGATGGACGGACCGCATCGCCGGAACTTTCCTGATCGCCGCCGGCCTCGGCATGGCGGCGATCCGAGAGAGCGAGTGAGGACCGCATCATGAAGAGCCTCGCAGCCGTGCTTCTTCTCTGCGTCGGCCTGGCGGGCATGGCCGAGGCCGCCGACACGACGCTCGCGCCCACCGGCACGCTCCGCGCCGCCTATCTCCAGGGCAACCCGGCCCAGGCTGTCCAGGACCCGGCCACCGGCGAGATCCGCGGCGCCTCGGCCGACCTCGCCCGCGAGCTCGGCCGTCAGGCCGACGTGCCCGTCACCATGCTGCCGACTCAGGGAGTCCAGGGTGTGATCGACGCGGTCAGGACCGGCAAGGCCGACATCGGCTTCATCGCCTACGAAGAGTCGCGTGCCGGGGCGGTCGAGTTCTCGCAGACCTACATGGTGGTGGGGCAGACCTTCGTGGTGCCGGAGGCGTCCCCGATCCGCTCGGTCGCCGACATCGACGTGACCGGACAACGCATCGGTGCCGGCCGCTCGGATTCGATCGGCCTCTTCCTCAAGCGCATGCTCTCCCAGGCGACGTTCGTCGCCTGCCCCGATGACGGCTTCGTCGAAGGCCGGCGCATGCTCGCATCCGGCGAGATCGATGCCTTCGGCGCCAACCGCCAGCGCCTCACCACCGCGGTCAAGGACATGCGGGGCTACAGGGTGCTGCCGGACAACCTCTACGGCGTGCCGCAGACCATCATCGTGCCGAAGGACGAGCCCTCGGTGCTGATGACGGTCAACCGCTTCATCGACGAGGCCCGGGCCTCGGGATTCCTCAAGGCGGCGATCGAGCGCAGCGGCGTCATCGGTGTCGAGGTGGCGCCACCGTCGGATCGTTAGCCCTCAACGCGGATGCCGTATTCGGCGCCGGCGTCCAGCAGCCAGTCCCAAAGGTATCCTGCGAAGCTGCGGGCGACGAAGAGGTCGTAGCCGCCGACCTCGATCGGCAGGATCATCACCTGGGCGCGGGCGATCAGGCTCTGGGCGACGCGGTCGGCGCCGAAGACGCGAGGATGCAGGTCGAGGGTGCAGCCTTTAGCCAGCACCGGGCGGGCGCAGGCGCCGGCGATGCGCAGCACGGCGCGCGCGTCGGTCACGTCGGTGACGGCATGCGGATCGATCGTGAGCGCGGCCGAGAGATGTTGGATCAGCTCGCCCTGCTTGCCGTCGGTGCAGACGATCAGCCATTCATCCGGCCCGAGCCAGCAGGCACGCGACGTCGCATCGCCGGCGGTCGTGTTCGCGGCCATCGGGAGTGCGTAGCCGAGCGCCCGGCCGGCGGCGGCGATGCCGCTGCCCCGCACGCGCAGGTTCACCTGGCCGACGAAGCGCCGGTCGGTCAGCGCGATGCCGGACGGGCCGTTGGCCTCGCCTGGGCGGACGACGTTGTCGAGGGGCGCGCACTCAGCCGTCACGGCGGGCGTTCTCCGGATCGTAGAAGACGGGCTTCACCACCTCGGCCGCGACCGTCGGGCCGTCGAGCAACGGCAGGTAGACGGTGTCGCCCATCCGCGCACGGCCGTTCTTTACCAGCGCCATGGCGATGCCGCGCTTGCATGTCGGGCTGTGATAGCTGGAGGTGACGTGGCCGATCATCGGCGCCGGCCGCGCCTCGCTCGGCCGTTCCAGGATCTGGGCGCCGATCGGCAGCACGCGGGCCGGGTCCTTGGTCATCAGGCCGACCAGGTGCTTCCGCTCGGGTCCGCTCATGCCCGACCGCGAGAGCGAGCGGCGGCCGAGGAAGTCCTTCTTCTTCGACACCATCGCCTCCATGCCGAGATCGGCCGGGGTGATGGTGCCGTCGGTCTCGTGCCCGACGACGATATAGCCCTTCTCGGCGCGGAGGATGTGAAGTGCCTCGGTACCGTAGGGGGTGATGCCGTGCGGCCGGCCGGATTCCATCAACGCCTGCCAGAGGGCGAGGCCGTGGCGGGCGGGCACGTTGATCTCGTAGGAGAGGTCGCCCGAGAAGCTGACCCGGAAGATCCGGGCCGGGATGTTGGCGACGCGGCCTTCGCGGAAGGCCATGAACGGGAAGGTGGCCGCCGAGAGATCGACATCGGTCAACGGCCCCAGCACCTGGCGCGCCTTCGGCCCGGACAGCGTGGCGACCGCCCATTGCTCGGTGACCGAGGTCAGGTACACCTCGAGGTCGAGCCACTCGGTCTGCAGCCAGTCCTCGATCCAGACATAGACGCCGGCGGCGCCGCCGGTGGTGGTGGTCATGTGGAAATGGTCGGGGCCGAGGCGGGCGGTGACGCCATCGTCCTTTACCATCCCGTCCTCGCCCAGCATCAACCCGTAGCGGGCGTGGCCGGGCTTGAGGGAGGCGAAGTTGTTGCAGTAGACGCGCTCGATCAGCGCCTCGGCGCCCGGGCCGCGAATGTCGATCTTGCCGAGCGTCGAGGCGTCGAACAGGCCGACGCCTTCGCGGGCGGCGCGCACCTCGCGGTCGGCCGCGGCATGCATGCTCTCGCCCGGCCTCGGATAGGCCTTGGCCCGGCGCCATTGGCCGACCGGCTCGAACAGCGCGCCGGCCTCCGCATGCCAGGAATCCATCGGCGTCTTCCGCGTCGGCACCACCAGGTCGCCGGTCTCGCGGCCGGCGAGCGCGCCGAAGCTGACGGGATGGTAGGGCGGGCGGAAGGTGGTGGTGCCGACCTGCGGCACGGGCTGGCCAAGGGCATCGGACAGCACGTTGAGGCCGAGGATGTTGCCGGTCTTGCCCTGGTCCGGTCCCATGCCCCAGGTGGTGTAGCGCTTGGCGTGCTCGACCGAGCGATAGCCTTCGGTGACGGCGAGACGCAGGTCCGCCTCCGTCACGTCGTTGTGCAGGTCGACGAAGCGCTTTCCCCCGCGGCTCGGGCTCGCGACCGGGCCGATGCGGTTGTCGTGCTCGGGCTCCGGCGCGTCGAGCACCAGGGCAGGGCCGCTGCCGAAGCCGGCCCGGCGGGCGGCATCGGCGCCGAGGCGGGCGCCATCGGCGAGGCAGTCGGTCAGCGCGAAGCGGCCGGCGGCCGCACCCGCGATAGTCATGCGGTCGGCCGGCGCGCCGGGCACGAAGGCGGCCAGCCCTGAGTCATAGGCGGGTTTGCCGCCGGCATGGGCGTAGAGATGCAGCGCCGGGTTCCAGCCGCCGGAGACGGCGAGCAGGTCGCATTCGATGATCTGGCGGTTCGACGGATCGTCGATCGGCGCGGCTTCCACCGCCTTGATGCGGGTGCGCCCGCGGCCGCCGACGATGCCGTGGCCAGCCAGCACGCGAAGCCCGCGCTCGCGCGCCATGCCCGGCAGCGCGCCCGTGAGATCGTGGCGGAGATCGACCACGGCCGCGACCTCGACGCCGGCATTCGCAAGATCGAGGGCGGTGCGGTAGGCGTCGTCATTGTTGGCGAAGACCACGGCGCGCTTACCGGCGGCGACGCCGTAGCGGACGGCATAGGCGCGTGCGGCCGAGGCCAGCATCGTGCCCGGGCGGTCGTTGCCGTCGAAGATGATGGCGCGTTCGATCGCGCCGGTGGCGACCACGATCTCCTTCGCCCGCACCCGCCACAGGCGCTCGCGCCAGCGGGCGCGGCCTTGCGAGACGGGGATCGCCCGCTCGACGCAGGCGACATAGCCGTGATCGTAGACGCCGAGCGCCAGCGTGCGCGCAAGGCGGCGGACATCGGGCAGCCGGTCGAGCTCGGCCGTCGCCTCGGCGACCCACTCCGGTGCCGGCCGGCCATTGATGGTGTAGGGCGTGTTCAGCAGCTGCCCGCCCGGCTCGACCTGGTCGTCGACCAGCATCACCCGCGCGCCCGCACGTCCGGCCGCGAGCGCGGCGGCGAGGCCGGCAGGACCCGCGCCCACCACCAGCACGTCGGCATGGGCGTAGCTGTGCTCGTAGCGGTCGGGGTCGGGCAGCTCCGGGGCGCGGCCGACGCCGGCGGCGCGGCGGATCAGCCATTCGTAGATCTTCCAGCCGCCGGCCGGACTCATGAAGGTCTTGTAGTAGAAGCCGGCCGAGAGCAGCGGCGAGGCCAGATCGGCGACGGCGCCGAGATCGAAGCGCAGCGACGGCCAGCGGTTCTGGCTGTTGGCGATCAGGCCGTCGGAAAGCTCGACCGTGGTCGCGCGCGCATTGGGCTCGATGCCGGCGCCGATGCCGGTCTCGACCAGTGCGTTCGGCTCCTCGACGCCCAGCGCATAGATGCCGCGCGGGCGGTGATACTTGAAGCTGCGCGAAACCAGATGGATGCCGTTGGCGAGCAATGCCGAGGCCAGCGTGTCGCCGGCGAAGCCGTCATAGGCATGGCCGTCGAAGAGGAAGCGGAGCGGCGCCTCGCGGTCGATGCGGCCGCCCTGGGCCAGGCGATAGTCCTGGCTCATGCGGGCAGGTCCGGATGCGCGTCGCCGACTTTGTAGGCGCTGGCGATCCTATGCGTGACGGTGTGGCGGACGACGTAGAACCAGCGCTTGCAGCCGGCGAGGTGCAGCCAGCGTTCGCGGTGCCAGCCCTTCGGGTTCTTCCGCATGAACAGGTAGTCGGCCCAGGCGTCGTCGGTCGCTTCGAGATGGTTCTCGGGCCGGCGGAAATGCGCTTCGCCGCCGTAGCGGAACTCGCCTTCGGCCCGTTCGCCGCAATAGGGGCAGGGGATCAGGAGCATCTTTAGTGGGCCACCGCGGCGGCGCCGTGCTCGTCGATGAGCCGGCCGGAGGAGAAACGGTTGAGGCTGAAGGGTGCCGCCAGCGGGTGCGGGCGGTCGTTGGCGATGGTGTCGGCGAGCACCCAGCCGGATCCCGGCGTCGCCTTGAAGCCGCCGGTGCCCCAGCCGCAATTGATGTAGAGGCCGTCGACGGGGGTCTTGCCGATGATAGGGCTGGCATCGGGGCAGATGTCGACGATGCCGCCCCAGCTGCGCAGGACCTTGAGGCGGCTGACGATCGGAAACAGCTCGATCATGGCCGAGGCGATCTCTTCCAGGATCGGGAGAGATCCGCGCTGGGCGTAGGAATTGAAGGCGTCGATGCCGGCGCCCATCACCAGCTCGCCCTTGTCGGACTGGCTGACATAGGCATGCACGGTGCCGGACATGACCACCGTGTCCAGCACCGGCTTGATCGGCTCGGAGACCATTGCCTGCAAGGGATGGGATTCGATCGGCAGGCGGAACCCGGCGAGACCGGCGAGCACGCTGGAATGCCCGGCGGCGACCAGGCCGACCTTGCGGGCATCGATCGAGCCGCGCGTGGTGTCGAGGCCGACGACGCGGCTGCCGTCGCGGCGGATGGCGGTCACTTCGCAGTTCTGGATGATGTCGACGCCGAGCGCGTCGGCGGCGCGGGCGAAGCCCCAGGCGACGGCGTCGTGGCGGGCGATGCCGGCGCGCTTCTGGATCGAGGAGCCCATCACCGGATAGCGGATGTCCTTCGAGCCGTTGAGGATCGGGATGAAGGCCAGCGTCTGCTCTCGGCTCCAGATCTCGGCGTCGATGCCGTTGAGGCGATTGGCATGCACCCGCCGGCTCGCCTCGTTCAGCTCGTGCTCGGTATGCGCCAGCATCACCAGGCCGCGCTGGCTGAACATCAGGTTGTAGTTGAGGTCCCGGGTCAGGCCTTCCCAGAGCTTCAGCGAATGCTCGTAGATGGCGGCGGATTCGTCCCAGAGATAGTTGGAGCGCACCACCGTGGTGTTACGCCCGGTGTTGCCGCCGCCGAGCCAGCCCTTCTCCAGGACCGCGATGTTGCGGACGCCATGATTCTTGGCGAGATAGTAGGCGGTGGCGAGACCGTGCCCGCCGCCGCCCACGATCACCACGTCATATGAGGACTTCGGCTCGGGGCTGCGCCACGCCTGCTGCCAGCCGTCGCCGAGTCCGACCGCGTTCCGAAGAAGCTGGACGAAGGAGTAGCGCTTCACGCCACCGCCCTGAACTTCTGCGCCTCGACCCAGGTCGCGGTCTCGTCCAGCGCCTGGCCGAACTTGGCCAGGATCAGGTCGATGTCCTCCTCGCTGATGATCAGTGGCGGGGTGAAGGCGATGTTGTCGCCCATGGCGCGGATGATGAGTCCGTGCGCCTGGGCACGTTTGTAGAGATAGGTTCCGACGCCGGACTTGAGGTCGAAGGACTCCTTGGTCGCCTTGTCCTTCACCAGCTCGACGGCGGCGACCAGGCCGACGCCGCGCACCTCGCCGACCAGCGGATGGCTGGCGAACTTGCGCAAGCCCGCCTGCATCCGCGGACCCACCCGGCGGACGTGCTCGAGGATGTTCCGCTCCTCGTAGATCTTGAGGGTCTCGACCGCGACGGCG
>CAMDFP010000167.1 GCA_945897335.1 Asaia bogorensis
CCCGCGACTCCCTCGATAGCGCCCTTGCCGAAGCGACTGGGATCCTTCGCCAGCTTCTTCTCGAGCGAGTATGAGGCGAAGGGGCCGAGGACGGCGCCGTTGCCGGGAAGGATGCCAAGGATGGCGCCGAGACCCGTGCCGCGCAGCACCGGCCCGACGCAGGTCCTCAAGTCGGCCAGCGTCGGCAGCAGGCGGCCGATCGTCCCCTTGACCACCGCCCGCGATTCCGGATTGTCGAGGTTCCGGAGGATTTCGGCGAAGCCGAACAGTCCCATGGCGAGGACGGCGAAGTCGACGCCGTCCGAGAGCGCCGAGAGCCCGAGCGTCATCCGCTCCTGGCCGGTGTCGAGGTCGCTGCCGATAGTCGAGAACAGGAGGCCGACCAGGATCATCGCGATCGCCTTGATCACCGAGCCCCGGGCCAGGACCACGGCGAGGCCGAGGCCGAGCACCATCAGCGAGAAATACTCGGCAGGGCCGAACAGCAGCGCCACGCGAGTCAGCGGCGCGCCCAGCGCCGCGATCACCAGGGTCGCCACCGTGCCGGCAAAGAACGAGCCCAGCGCCGCGACGCCCAGCGCCACCCCTGCCCGGCCCTTCAGCGCCATCTGGTGGCCGTCCAGCGTGGTGACGACCGAGGTCGCTTCGCCCGGGATGTTGATCAGGATCGCCGTGGTCGAGCCGCCGTACTGCGCGCCGTAATAGATGCCGGCCAGCATGATCAGCGCGCCGGTCGGATCGACCTGGAAGGTGAGCGGCAGCAGCATGGCGATGGTGGCGATGGGCCCGACGCCCGGCAGCACGCCGACCAGCGTGCCGACAAGGCAGCCGACCAGGGCGAGCCCGAGGTTCTGGAAAGACAGCGCGGTCGAGAATCCGAGGTGGAGGTAGCCAAGGAAGTCACCCATCGGCGATCCCCGTCAGTAGCCGATGAGCCACGGCGCCACCGGGATCGGCAGGCCGAGCGCGAACTTGAACAGGCCGACGCAGAAGACGGTCATGCCGCCGCCGAAGATCAGCACCTCGCGCCAGCGCGTCTCGGGGCTGGCATAGGCGCCGATGACCATGACCAGCGGGGCAGCGACGATGAGGCCGAGCGGACGGACGGCGAAGCCGAAGGCGACCGCGGCACCGAGAATGAAGACCGGTGCCCGCAACGTCCAGCGCTCCAGCCGCGGCCCCTTTTCCAGAAACGAGTCCAGCAGGATGAGCAAGCCGACGATGCCGACCAGGATCGCAACCGCGCGAGGAAACATGCCCGGCCCAATCTGACGCAGGCTACCGACGGGAAGGTCGGCGCTGAGCCAGAGCGCGATCCCGGAGAGCGCGAGCAGGAACACCCCGGCGCCGGCATCCTGGGGCGACTTGATCATCGGACAGTCATGTGTGCGTGTCTCCCCGGAGGCGCAGTCCGCGCATGCCGTACTTAACCGGGTCCTTCGGGCAGTCGCAAGGCCGGTCGAGGCCCGACCAAAGGAGGGGAGGCCCCAGGAGTCTCAGGCAATCGCGCGGCGAACGACCAGCCTCTGATAGGCCAGGACCAGAAGGGCGCCTGCGAGGCCGATCAGGTCGGTGACGAGGCCGGGAACGATCAGGCACAGCGCGGAGGCGAACAGGACCGCGCGCGCCGGCCAGCCGATCGGGCCGGCCGCGTACCAGCCCTCGGTCGATGAGGCCAGCAGGAAGACGCCGAAAGAAGCACTGACGAAGGATCCGAGGACGACCAGGGTCTCGCCCTTGAACAGCAGTTCCGGGCCGTAGACGAACATGAAGGGGACGATGAAGGTGGCGAGCCCGAGCTTGAGGGCGATGAACGAGGTCTTCCACGGATCGGCATTGGCCATGCCGGCGGCGGCGAACGAGGCCAGGGCTACCGGCGGCGTGATCGCGGAGATGACCGCGTAGTAGAAGATGAACAGATGCGCGGTCAGCGGCGGGATGCCGAGCTGAGCCAGGCCGGGGGCAATCACAGAGGCCGCGACCGCATAGGCCGCCGTCGTCGGCATGCCCATGCCGAGCACGAGCGCGATCAGCATGGCAAAGACCAGCGCCAGGAAGCGGCTCTCGCCGGCGATCGCCATCACCATGTTCGAGAAGCGGCCGCCGATGCCGGTGAGCGCGATGACGCCGACGATGATTCCGGCGCAGGCGCAGATCGCCATCAGCTGTACCGCCTCGCGTGCCGAGAGCGAGAGCGTGTCGAGGACGGCGCGCGGTCCCATGGCTTCGGTACGGCCCGACAGCCAGCTTGCCACCACGGCCGAGATGATGCCGACCGACCCTGCCCGGAAGATCGAGTAGCCCATGAGCAGCAAGGTGACCAAGAGGACGATCGGCAGCAGCAGATGTCCGCGCTTGAGGACCGAGAGAAGTGTCGGCAGCTCGTCCCGCGGGATGCCGTGGAGGTCGTTCTTGCGGGCGTGCAGGTCGCAATGGACGTAGCAGGCGACGTAGAACAGCAGGGTTGGGATGATCGCCGCGAGCGCGATGTCGGTGTAGGGGATGCCGAGGATCTCGGCCATGATGAAGGCGCCGGCACCCATGATCGGCGGGGTGATCTGCCCCCCGGTCGACGACGTCGCCTCGATCGCGGCCGCGGTCGAGCGGTCATAGCCGACGCGGCGCATCATCGGGATGGTGATCATGCCGGAGGCGACGACGTTGCCGACAGCGCTGCCCGAGATCGTGCCGAACAGGATGCCCGAGACCACCGCCACCTTCGCCGGCCCGCCCCTCGCCCAGCCGACCAGCGCGATCGAGAGGTCGTTGAAGAAGTTGCCGGCCTTGGAGGCGTTGAGGAAGCAGGCGAAGGCAATGAACAGGATAATGTAGGTCGCCGAGACGTCGGTGGTGATCCCGTGGATCCCCTGCATCGAGTAGATGTAGCTGAAGAACACATCGGCCGAGATGCCGTTGTGATGCAGCACGCCCGGCATCCAGGGGCCGACGAAGGCGTAGAGGATGAAGACCATGGCCAGGATCGGCAACGCGGCGCCGGCGGCGCGCCGGGTGAGTTCCAGCACCATGAAGGTGCCCAACGCGCCCACGACCAGGTCCCACGTCGTCGGCAGCACGCCTGCTCGGAAAAGGAGAGCGTCGAGGTTGATCGCGATGTAGGCGAGGATGGCGACGCTGGCCGCCATCATCCCCCAGTCGTACCAGGGAATGTCGCTGCGGTGATCGCCCGCGCGCGCCGCATAGATGGCGAAGCCGATGACCGAGCCGATCGAGACATGGAACGTCCGGAACACCCAGGGATCGATCGGGTGAAGGTTGAGGACGACCAGGTGGAAGACGACATAGGCAGCGCCGAGCCAGAAGACGAACCGTTCGGTCCAACCGGAGAGCGGTCGCTTGCGGGCACCGTACTCGACTTCGAGCGCCTTCTCGGCCGCATCCCCCGAAAGCGCCATATCCGGCGTCGTCGCTCCACCCTTTCCGTATGTCACCGGGCGCCCCCAACCTGTCCCCGGGCCTTAGCCCTTCAGCTCTGCCGGGATCTTGAAGCCCTTCTCCTCGAAATACTTCACCGCCCCCGGGTGGAACGGCAGGAAGGTGTTCTTGGTGACGTTCTCGGGCAGCGTCTCCTTGGCCGCCGAATGCCCCTGGACCAGCCGCGGGTTGTTCTCCATCACCGCCTTGACGATGCCGTAGACGATGTCGGCCGACACGTCCTTGTGGGCGATGGCGAAGTTGAAGACGCCGACCGTCGGCTGATCCTCGGTGAGCGTCCGGTAGGTGCCTTTCGGGATCACCGCATCCGACAGCTCCGGCATCTTCTGCTTCAGTGTCGCGATCTGCTCCTTGGTGAAGGCGTAGAAGCTCACCGGATTGGAGGCTTCGGCCTCCGAATATGCCGGGAACGGCAATCCGGCGGCGAAGCCGAAGCTGTCGAGGAGGCCGTCACCTAGCTGCGAGGTCATGTCGCTGCCGCCGCCGTTGCGGATCGAGCCGACCTTGATGCCGAGCGCCTCCAGCATCAGCGGGATATAGGTTCCGGGCGTGCCGGCGCGGGGGCCGACGCCGACGCTCTTGCCGGCGAGTTGGGCCACCGACTTGATGCCGCTCTTCTGCAGCGACACGAAGTGGAACATCGTGTCGTACATCGGGAAGATGGCGCGCATGCTCTGGAACTTGCGCCCCTGCGTCCACGCTCCCTCGCCCTTCCAGGCCTGCAGCGCCACGCCCATCGTCGTCATGCCGAGGTCGACCTGCTTGGTCTCGACCAGGATGATGTTGTGGTTCGGGCCGTCGGTCTGGCGCGTCGAGATCGGCACCTTGATCGCGTCGGCGGCGATGTTGGCCCAGACCTGGCCATAGACGAAGAAGACGCCGCCGACCGAGGCGGTGCCGAGAGTCAGCGACTTGGGCTGGGCGGCCGCCGGATGCGAAAGCAGCACGGCTCCGAGCGCGAGGACGGCAAGTCTTGCGACGAAGGTCATCGGTATCCTCCCATACTGTTTTCGCCGAGCTCCGTTGACCGGGGCTTCAGGCACGCGCGAGGTCAGGCTAAAGACCGCCCCGTCCCCTGTCCATCCGTGGTTCAGGGAACCTTCATCCCCCTCTGAACCGCCGGGCGAGCCGAAAGCTCGTCAAACCAGCGCTTCACATGAGGAAAACGGGCAAGGTCGATCTCCTGATAGTCGTGGCGGGAGACCCAGGGATATGTGGCGATGTCGGCGATCGAATAATCGCCGGCGAGGCAGGGAACGGCGCCGAGGCGCTTGTCCATGACGCCGTAGAGCCGCTCGGTCTCCTTGCCGTAGCGCTCGATGCCGTAGGGGATCTTCTCCGGAGCGAAGCGGCGGAAATGATGGTTCTGGCCGAACATCGGCCCGACGCCGCCCATCTGGAACATCAGCCACTGCAGCACTTCGCTTTTCGCCCGGACCGTGGATGGCAGCAGCTTGCCGGTCTTCTCGGCGAGGTAGATCAGGATGGCGCCGGACTCGAACACCGAGATCGGCTTTCCGTCCGGGCCGTCCGGATCGACGATCGCCGGGATCTTGGAGTTCGGGTTGATGGCGACGAATTCCGGCTTGAACTGGTCGCCCTTGCCGATGTCGATCTTGTGCGCGGCATAAGGCAGCCCGACTTCCTCGAGCATGATGGAGACCTTGCGGCCGTTGGGCGTGCCCCAGGTGTAGAGGTCGATCATCGGAAGTCCATTCGGAGGTGTGGAACGGGGGCCGCGAGACTAGCAGCCGGTGGCGCCTAGGTCTTGAGCCCGATCAGGTCTGCCGCATTGCCGCCGAGGATCAGGTCTTTCTCGGAGGCGGTCAGGAAGGAGCAGTGCCGGCGCACGTAGTCGACGCATTGCCGATATGTGCAGAAGCGCTCGACATTCGGCATATCGGAGCCCCAGACCAGCTTCGCCGCGCCGAACTGGTCGCGCATCTCGCGGATCAGCGCCTGCGCCTCCGGATAGGGATAGTCCCAGACGCCGCCCCAGGAGATCGGGAACATCACCTCGATCGAGACATTGTCGAGCTTCATCGTCGCTCGCACGTCGTCGGGAAACTCCCAGAAGCCCTTCGGCGCCAGGTGCCCGACCGAAGGCCCCATCACCATCAGGAATCTGGTGGTCGGGTAGCGCCTGACCAGCTTGCCGAAGGCCTGCACGTTGCCGAGATAGCTGGCGCGGTCATAGTCCGGCCAGGCGTAGAGCTCGAGGAACACCGGCAGCTTGTAGCCGGCGACCTTGTCCCAGAACGGAACGAAGTCAGGGTGGTCGAGGTTCCGGGTGAAGCCGTGCCGCGACATGTCCTGGCTGTAGTGGATGCCCTTGAGCCGCAGCCTTTGGACGGCGCGGTCGACCTCGGCCAGTGTCTCGGGCCTGTCCGCGATCCCCTCGTCGATGTTCATCAGGCCGGAGAAACGATCGGGATGCTGCGACTGGGCATAGGCGTTGTAGTCGTTCATGACGCCGTAGCCGCCGCCGGCCTGGAGGATGCAGTGGTCGACCCCGGCGCTGATCATCTGCGCGATCATGAACTCGGGCGAGCAGACCATCTCCTGCATGCCGACCGGCATGTACTGGACGTAGTGGTCCTCGCCCTCCCAGGTGAAGCAGAGACGGCCGAAGGATCCGACGCGGAAATTGACGTCGGTGAGCCCGGCCCAGGTGTTGTCCTCGGGGCGGAACAGCATGTCGGTCTTGACCGGCTTGCCGTCGCGGGCACGAAAGGCCTTCGCCGCCGGCCGCGTCACCGTCTTCTGCAGGTATTTGAGATGCGTCGCCACGGAGGGGTGGCCGCAGTTTTCCTGCCAGTTCTGAAACACATGCGCATGGCAATCGATGATCATGACGCACCCTCCGGCTCGGGATTCACCGCTTGATGTCGCTGACCAGGTGTCCGAGGCAATCGCCGCGCTCGCAGCGGCCGGGATGGCGCTTGCACATCAGGATGCCCGTGGCCTTGAAGTGGACCGCCACGGGCTCGCGCATCGGGTCGTCGACGAAATGGACCCGCCCGTAGAGTTGCCCCTTCTTCACCGAGTCGCCGAGCTTCACCACCGGCTCGAACAGTCCTGCCTGCGGGGTGTAGACATAGTAGTCGCGGGACGCGATCTCGACCCATCGCGTCGTTTTGGCCGGTGGCGGCGCCGCCACGCCCTTGCCGGCCTTGAGATGCCCGAGATGAGACAGCACGCGCACCGTGCCCTCATAGGCCAGCCTGACGCCGTCGGGGTTGACAGTGCCGCAGCCGCCGGCCTCGGTGCCGAAATAGACCGTCTTGTTCCGGATGGCCGCGCTGTTGGCCATGGTTGTCTCGCCGTTGAACGACTGGACGACGCTGATCGGCGCGCCGAAGACCTGGAGCGCCGCGAGCGCCCCGTCGTCCAGCTTCTTGTTGCCGGACATGATGACCTGGGCATAGGGCAGGTAGTCGAGCGACCCGCCGCCGGAATGCAGGTCGACCCAGACCTCGCACATCGGCGCCAGCACGGTCTCGATGTAGTAGGCGATCTGCTCGGTCGGCCGGCCGTCGGGGTTGCCGGGAAAGCAGCGGTTGAGGTTGAGGTCGTCGATCGGCGAGACCCGGGCGCCGGCGAGCGCCGCCGGCAGGTTCATCGCCGGCACGATGATGATCCGGCCCTTGATGTCGTCCGGCTCCAGCTCGCGCATCAGGCGGCAGAGTGCGATCTGGCCTTCGTACTCGTCGCCGTGGTTGCCGGCCATCAGCAAGGTCGACGGCCCGGTTCCGTTGCGGATGACGGCGCACGGGATGGCGATGGTGCCGTAGGCCGACCGCGTCACCGAATGCGGCAGGTGCAGGTTGCCCACCTGCTTGCCCTCCTTCTTGAAGTCGAGGTCCGTCCAGATCCGCGATTTGGCCTTGGCCATGATCGTCCCTCCCCGTTCGCCTGACGATCATGCCGGTGCGGCCGGCGCGCCGCCATACTTCGTCCGCGGGCGAAACATCGGCTAAGGGACGGCGGGGATACTCAGGCCAGGTTCACCCCTGCCCCGGAGACATCACATGGCCGTCCGCATCCGCTTCGCCGCCCCGATCCGCCTGCCCCGCCTCCTCGGCTTCGGCGACCTACTCGCCTGGAACCGCGCCGCCGCGGACCGGTCGCGCCAGCGCCGCCGGCTGGCCGAGATGAGCGACCAGATGCTGAAGGATATCGGCATCACCCGCGAACAGGCCCAGGCCGCATCCGAGACCTCCTGGTGGCTCGCCGTCCGCGGAGGCTGATGATATGAACGGGGCATGGGGGACAATGCTTCCACACCGCCCGCGGTGGCGCTCCGTGCCGTCTCGATTTCCTTCCGCCTCACCGATGGCGGCGTCTACGACGCCGTGGCGCCGACCGACCTGGTGGTGGCGCCCGGCGAGTTCGTCGCCATCGTCGGGCCGACCGGCTGCGGGAAGTCGACACTGCTGAACGTCGCCGCCGGCCTGATCCGGCCGTCGACGGGCCAGGCCGAAGTCTTCGGAAAGCCGCTCACCGGCCTCAACGGCGCGTCGGGATATCTCTTCCAGCAGGACGCGCTGATGCCCTGGAAGTCCGCCATCGACAATGTCGCGGTCGCGCTCGAGCCGAAGGGTGTGGCGCGCGCGGCAGCGCTGGAACAGGCGCGAAGCTGGCTCGACCGCGTGGGCTTGCGGGTCTTCGCCGAGCGCTACCCGCACATGCTCTCGGGCGGGCAGAAGAAGCGGGTCGCGCTTGCCCAGATCCTGATCCGGGATCCCGCGATCCTGCTGATGGACGAGCCCTTCGGGCCGCTGGACGCCCAGACGAGGCAGATCATGGGCAACCTCCTTCTCGACCTCTGGGCCCAGGACCGGAAGGCGGTGCTGTTCATCACCCACGACCTGGAAGAGGCGATCGCTCTCGCCGACCGCGTGGTGGTGATGTCGGCCGGCCCCGCCGCCCGCATCGTCGGCGACTATCCGGTCGAGCTGGAGCGCCCCCGAGACATCGCCGAGATCCGGACCGAGCCCCGCTTCCACGAGATCCACAAGGCGATCTGGGCGAAGCTCCGGGGCGAGGTGCAGAAGGCCTATGCGCTCGGCGAAGGGAGGTCCGCATGAACCGCTGGACCCTGTTCGGGCTTCGCATCGGCGTGGCGCTGGCGCTGCTGACGACATGGCACCTGCTGGTCACCGTGCCCGTCGGCGGCAAGCCGCTGTTCGATCCCTTCTTCTTCTCCCGCCCGCTCGACGTGCTGGCACGGGTATGGAAGGACTTCTACTCAGGGACGATCTGGCGCCACCTCGGCATCACGCTCCTCGAGACCGTGCTCGCCTTCATCACCGGCGCCATCGGCGGCATCGTCTTCGGCTTCGTCTTCGCCCGGGGCGCGATCGTCGCCGCCGTCTTCGATCCCTACATCAAGGCGGCGAACGCGCTGCCCCGCGTCGTGCTGGCGCCGATCTTCATGCTCTGGTTCGGGCTCGGCATCTGGTCGAAGGTGGCGCTGGGCTTCACGCTGGTCTTCTTCATCGTCTTCTTCAACGTCTACCAGGGCGTCCGCGAGGTCAGCCCCACCATCCTCGCCAATGCCCGCATGCTGGGCATGAACGAGCGCCAGCTGTTGCGCCACGTCTACTGGCCGGCGGCGCTGACCTGGATGTTCTCTTCGCTCCACACCTCGGTCGGATTCGCGCTCGTCGGCGCCGTGGTCGGCGAGTATCTGGGTTCCTCGGCGGGCCTGGGATACAAGATCCACGAGGCCGAGAGCGTCTTCGATGTGACCGGCGTGTTTGCCGGCATGGTCATTCTCGCCATCTTCGTCATCATCATCGACATGTTCGTCACGGCGATCGAAAATCGGCTGCTGGTCTGGCGGCCGGGAACGCAGTCCACCACCGCCCAAGGCTGACTGAAATCAAGGAGGAGACGAGAGATGAGGATCATGAAACTGCTGGCCGCCGCGGCCGCTCTGGCGCTGCTCGCCGGGCCTGCGCTGGCCCAGGCGCCGGAGAAGCCGAAGATCGTCATCGGCGTCGGCGGCAAGCCGCTACTCTACTACCTCCCTCTCACCATCGCCGAGAGCAAGGGCTACTTCAAGGACGCCGGGCTCGAGGTCGAGATCACCGATTTCGGCGGCGGCGCCCGCGCGCTGCAGTCACTGCTGGGCGGCTCGGCCGACGTCGTCACCGGCGCCTATGAGCACACGATCCGCATGCAGACAAAGGGCCAGGACGTCCGCGCCGTGCTCGAGCTCGGCCGCTTCCCCGG
Source organism: Asaia bogorensis (assembly GCA_945897335.1). GTDB lineage: Bacteria > Pseudomonadota > Alphaproteobacteria > SHVZ01 > SHVZ01 > SHVZ01. Next base: position 9,694 of record CAMDFP010000167.1, read on the forward strand.
CATCGTGCTGGCGGTGAAGAAGGAGAAGGCCGGCCAGATCAAGTCGCCCGCGGACCTGAAGGGCATGAAGATCGGCGTGACCGCGCCGGGCTCCTCCACCAACTTCTTCGTCAACTACCTGATGGCCAAGGCCGGCGCCAAGTACCAGGACGCCTCCTTCATCGGCGTCGGCACCGGCCTCTCCGCCGTCGCCGCGATCAAGAAGGGCGAGATCGACGCGATCTCCAACCTGGATCCGGTGATCTCGAAGCTGGAGACGGACGGTGACGTCGTCATCCTCGCCGACTCGCGGACCGAGGCCGGCACCAAGGCGATCTTCGGCGGCTCCAATCCGGCGGCGGTGGTCTATCTCAAGAACGACTTCATCGAGAAGAACCCGAACACCACCCAGGCGATCGTCACCGCTCACTACCGGGCGCTGAAGTGGATCGTCTCGGCGAGCCCGGAGGAGATCGCCAAGGCGGTGCCCGAGGCCTACTGGCTCGGCGACAGAGATCTCTACATCCGCGCCGTCAAGGCCTCGCTCGACACCTACTCCCGCACCGGCATCGTCCCCCTGGACGGCATGAAGAGCGCGCTCGGCATGCTGAAGGAGTTCGACGAAGAGCTGAAGGCGGTGAAGGACGAGGATCTGCCGAAGACCTTCGTCGACCGCTTCGTCAAGAAGGCCGCCGGCGGCTGACCCGAGACTTGTCGGAGGTCATGGACGTGCCCAGGTCACGTTCATGACCTCCCCCTCGACAGCTGAAGACGTTCTCGACGCGGCACTCTCGCTCGCCGACGAGATCGGGTGGCCGCAGGTCTCCGCCCGTGCCATCGGCGGCCGCCTGGGCGGCGGGCCCGAGCTGGTCATCGCCCACTACCTGGATCTGGACGAGATCGCCGACGCCTGGTTCCGGCGCGCGCTTTCAGCGGCAACCGCGACGCCGGTCGACGACACCCTCCCCTTCGACGAG
>CAMDFP010000168.1 GCA_945897335.1 Asaia bogorensis
ATCGATATGGAGGGAACGGATGCGATGCCACTCGGGGGCGCTGGTGCGGAAATAGGCGGATGCCGCCTCGGCGCGCGCCCGCCGGATCTCGGCGAGTCGGGTCCGGTCTCGGTGCAGGGTGGGGTCTTCCGCCGGCAATGCCGCCACCAACTCACGGGCCAGCCCGGCGGTCGTTCCCTCGCCCACCAGCCTGAAGAAGGCCCAGCTGCCCTCCTGGTGGCGTTCCAGCAGCCCGGCCTCGCCCATCAATTTCAGGTGACGGGAGATCCGCGGCTGGCTCTGGCCCAGTACCTGCGTAAGCTCGCTCACCGTGAGCTCGGCCTCGGCAAGCAGTGCCAACAGCCGAAGCCTCGTCGGTTCGGCCGCAGCCCTTAGAATGGTGAGGATTCGATCCAAAGTGCCCACGCCCTCAATCATATAAGGACATCCTTATATGCGAAAGCCTCTATGAGCGCAACTGTCGCTTTGCGGCCACAGGCCCCGGCCCGCTACCCCTTTGAAGCGGTTAACCGTATGGCGTTTTCATGGGCCCTGTGGTACCCGGACGGTTCCTCTGGATTTGCCCGTCGGTAAGCTCAAACGCGCTATAAACCTCGTCAGAGAACCCCGCATGGTCCGCGCCCGTCCCTCGGTTTCCTCTCTCGCCGCACCGTTGATCGCTGCCGCGATCCTGTCGGGCTGCGCCTCGATGAACGACGAGGCCAGGGATCCTTTCGAGCCGCTCAACCGCCACATCTTCGCCGTCAATCAGGCCGTCGACGTGGTGATCCTCCGTCCAATCGCTGTGACTTATCGCGATCTGGTTCCGGACCCCGTCAAGACGGCGGTGAACAATTTTCTCAACTATCTGAAGTCCCCGGTCATCCTCGCCAACGACGTGATGCAAGGCGAATGGAAGCGCGCAGGCGAGACGGTCGAGCGCTTCGCCTACAACTCGCTGACGCTCGGCCTCGTCGACGTCGCTGCGCCGCGGGTCCAGTTCCATGATGAGGATTTCGGCCAGACGCTCGCGGTGTGGGGCGCCAAAGACGGCCCCTATCTGGTGCTGCCGCTGATCGGCCCATCGAATCCTCGCGACGCGATCGGCCTCGTCGTCGACTGGTTCATCGATCCGGTCTATTGGGCCGCACGCGCCAACCAGTGGGACGGCCTGACCTATGGCCGCACGGCCGCCCGGGTGGTCACCGCCCGGGTCGATACGATCAAGGTTACGGACGACCTTGAGCGTACGTCACTCGACTACTACGCGGCGATTCGCGATGTGTATCGTCAGCGACGGAACGATGAGATCCGCAACCGGGCGACCGGCCCGACGCCGCGGGCGCTGGGCGTCGAAGCGACGTTCGCCTTCAAGGAGCAGGCTCCGCCTGTAGCGAATAACTGAAATGATCGATCGGCGTTCCCTGCTGATGTCGGCGACGGCGCTGGCGCTGGGAGCGATCCCGCGAGCGGTCGGTGCCGCCGAGCCCGAGTCGGCCAAGACCTTCATCAACTCGCTCGCCAATGACGCCATCCTGTTGATGGCCCGCAAGGACCTGCCTGCGCCCGAGCGGACGCAGAAGTTCCGCGAGCTGTTCAAGCGCGGCTTCGATGTCGCGGCGATCGGGCGCTTCGTGCTCGGGCGCTATTGGCGCGATGCGACCGAGGCCGAGCAGGCGGAGTATCTCAGGCTTTTCGAGGACCTGATCGTCGCCACCTATGCCGGCCGCTTCAGCGAATATTCCGGTGAGACGCTGACCGTCCTCGAAGGCCGGCCTGACGAAGACCGTTTCCTGCTGGTGACGAGCCAGATCAACCGCATCGGCGGCAATCCGCCGATCCGGATCGATTGGCGCATCGCCGACGGCCAGGGAACCCCGAAGATCGTCGACGTGGTAGTCGAAGGCGTCAGCATGAGCGTCACCCAGCGCTCGGAGTTCGCCTCGGTGATCCAGCGCGGCGGCGGCAAGATCCAGGGCCTCATCGTCGCGCTCCGCGACAAGACCAAGAGCCTGCAGACGAGGTAGCCGGATGCCGGCCTACATCATCGGCGAGATCCAGATCACCGATCCGGAAGCCTACAAGCGCTATACAGCACAAACTCCCGGCGTCATCAAGAAGTACGGCGGGCGCTTCCTCGTCCGCGGCGGCAACGGCGAGGCGCTTGAGGGCAGCACTCCCAACCGGGTCGTCGTCATCGAGTTTCCCGACCGCGCCGCTGCCAAGCGCTTCTACGACGCGCCCGATTATCAGGAGATCCTGAAGATCCGGCTCGGCGCCTCGACCGGCCGGCTGATGCTGGTCGACGGCGTCGACTCGCCTAATCCGCCAGCCGGCTGACGATCTCGTTCTTCCGGTGCAGAGTCTGATGCACCGGGCACTTGTCGGCGATCTCCAATAGCCTCTGGCGCTGCTCGGCATCGAGCGGCCCTTCGATACGGATGGTCCGCTCGATACGGTCGATCTTCTTCGACTCGCTCTCGCAGTCGACGCAGTCCTTGGCGTGGACCTTGTCGTGGTGGAGGCGCACGGTGACGCGCTCCACCGGCCAGCCCTTCCGCTCGGCGTACATCCGCAAAGTCATCGAAGTGCAGGCGCCGAGCGCGGCAGTCAGCAGGTCGTAGGGGCCGGGCCCGGCGTCGTCACCGCCGACGCTTGCCGGCTCGTCGGCGGTCAGCGTTTGCCGTCCGATGCGGATCTTCTGGGTGAAGCGCCCCGTCCGGGTTTCTCCGACCTCGATCCATCCCTCCGGCGGAGACGGTACGACCTGTGCCGCCGGCTGTTCCGCCGAGGACAGCTCGGGCACGTAGCGCGCCGCCCAGGCCGCGAGGACGGATGCGACATAGGCGCCGTCCGCCGCCTGGCTCAGCAGATGATCCGCGCCGGCAAGAGAGACGAAGCTCTTCGGATGGCGGGCGGCGACGAAGATTCTGGTCGCGTTGTCGATGCCGACGGTGTCGTCGGTCGGCGCGTGGAAGACCAGCAGCGCGCGATGCAGCTGTCCGATCGCTTCACCGAGCGGATGCTTGCCGATTTCGTCGAGGAAGCTCTTGGCGATTCGAAAGCGCCGCCCGGCGATCGCGACTTCGGCCGCACCCTTCGCCTCGATCTCGGGTGCGGCGTCGGTGAGCAGGTGGCGAACGTGATCGGGATCGGCCGGTGCGCCGATGGTGGCGACCGCCTTCGCATCGGGCACGCGGGCGGCGGCGGCCAGCACTGCAGCGCCGCCGAGGCTGTGGCCGATCAGGATCCGCGGCGGCTCGCCGCGCGTGCGGAGGAAGTCGGCGGCCGCGACCAGGTCGCCGACGTTGGAGGAGAAGCCGGAATTGGCGAAGTCGCCGTCGCTGCCGCCAAGCCCGGTGAAGTCGAAGCGGAGCGTAGCGATGCCGAGGCCGGCGAGCGCACGCGAGATGCGGGTGGCGGCGTGTCCGTCCTTGGAGCACGTGAAGCAATGGGCGAACAGCGCCGTCGCCTTGGCCGGCCCGACCGGCCGGTCGAGCCGGGCTGCGAGCAGGGCGCCGCCTGCGCCGGGGAACGAAACCTTCTCGCTGGTGATCTCCACGTACGTCCTCCCGTCCAAGCCGGACGCGGAGTGTCGCACATCCGCGGTTACCTCGGCGGCGTCGCCTTCTGGGCCGAGCTGTCCAGGATCTCGCGCAGATACGCGACATGCTCGGCGAAGGCCCGGCGCCCGGTCGGCGTCGCCTTGATGCGGCTCTGCGGCCGCTTTCCCTCGAAGCGCTTCTCGATCGCGATATAACCGGCCTTCTCCAGCGTCTCGAGATGCGCGCCGAGATTTCCGTCGGTCGCCTTGATCAGCTCCCTCAGACGCGTGAACTCGACGGCATCTTCCGCGTGCAGCACGTTCAGCGCCGCCATGATGCGGAGCCGCATCGCCTGGTGGATGATTTCGTCGGCCCCGCTCATCGGTTCATCCCGATGTGGCGCATCCAAAGTCCGCTGACGATCAGCGCGCCGCCCTGGACCGCGGCCAGCCAGAGCGGATACCACGGCCCAAGCCAGAGATGTCCCGCCACCACCAGGGCGGTGACGATCAGACCGCAGGCGACGAAGACGCGCCCGACCCAGAGCCCGGCGAGAACGAAGCCGAACATGAAGAGGGTCGGCCAGAAGACGCTGAACCATCGTCCGGCCGGCGGCTCCAGCAGCGCCGTCCACAGGACGCCGTAGGCGATCAGGATCACCATGGCACCCATCAGGCGCCGAGCCATCGGCGAAAGCGTGCGCGGCCGGTAGCGCGCGCGCAGGATCGCATAGGTGCCGCCCATGCCGACCGCATAGAACACGCACCAGGAGGCGATGAAGATCCCCGACGACCGGCTGAACGGCGGCAGGAAGAAGATCAGCGCCTGGACCGAGGCGACCAGCACGCCCCAGAGGATGAGGATCGAGCTGCTGACCGAGTAGAACAGCGACTCGCGCGCCCGACGCTCGGTATCGGCGATGTCCTGCAGGGAGGCCGCAGCGGTGCCGGGGTCGATGGTCATGGGAAGAAGCCTCCTCCGCCTCCGGCTCAGAAGTATCGAGCCGCTTTGAAGATCACGCCATGCGCCTGGGACGTGCTGCCGCGCTCGGAGCGGCTGCCGCCCGAACTGGATGCCGCGAGCACCCCGAACGTCCAGAGATCGGACCAGAAGTAATCGGCGGTGACCTGCACCAGCCGGGAGCCGTCGTAGAGATTGACGCTGGTGAGCCCGGCCAGCTTCAGGCCCGGGACGAACGCGTCGCTCCACTCGGCGCGCAGGAACGCGGTGTGCAGGGTCAGCGGCTCCTGCTGCTCGAGCGCATAGGAGCGGAGATACCAGAGCTGGCTGGTGACCGCCGGAACACCGGCACTGGCGCCGCCGATATCGACCCAGTTCCGCCAGTCCTGCCTGGACAGCCCGGCGCCGTGATAGTGGTACTCAAGGTTCACCATCACCTTGAAGTCGGTGGTGTAGGAACCACCGACCGAGAGGTCGCTGTAGAAGCGCTCACTTCGGTCACCGGGCAGGATCCGCGGTATGGCGGCAGGGATGGTTCCGGTCTTCCGGCCATATCGATCGGCTTCCTCGGCGAGGCTGGCGCGGTTGCCGCCGGCCCATTCGGCATAAGCGATCACGCCACCGCCCAGCTCATGCGTCACGTTGGCGCCGAAGCGCGTGCGGCTGCCGTCGCGATACAGCAGCAGCTCGGGGCTCAGGTCGCCGACCAGATCGCGGTTGAACTTCAGCAGGAAACGGTGATCGGCGTTGGTACGATCGAACATCGGATCGAGGCTCGGCAATTGGCCGGAATAGACGGGACTCGGATCGGCGAGCGACGGCGCATAGACGAGAGTGACGGCCCCGCCTTCGCCGACGCTGAGGCCACGCAGCATCACCGTTCCCAGCCGGTTCTCGCGCAGCACCGAAGGATCGTTGGAGGTGCGATCGACCACCGCGCGCGTCTTGAAGAAGTCGGTCGGGCTGAAGCCGATGGCGACGCCGCTGCGGAGATTGATGCGGCCGAGATCGAGATAGTCCTGAGCCGCCGGCTCCCAGCTGAGGAACCCCTCGCGGAAATCGTGCCGGAAATTGGCTCGCTCCGGGAACGGCCCGTCGTCTTCGGCCAGGAGATTGAGGCGGCCGCTGTAGGTCGCCTTGAGCTGGGGATCCAGGCTCCAGGTGCGACGGGCATCGAGGCTCAGACGCTCCTGCCAGTCCGGATGCCGCTGCCGGGGCGGCGGCACCACGAGGTCGTCGCGGAACCTCGGCAGTGTCAGCGCCTGCTCCGCATATATCCGCCATCCTGTCGTCGTCGGCCGGTCGTCGGCATCGACGGACGGATCTGGCACGGGAATCCGGTCGAGGTCGTCGGTTTCCTCGGCCCATGCGACGGACGCCGCGATCAGGGCAGCGCCGATCAGCAGGACGCCGGGCCGCCAGGCCATCACTCGGCGCCGATCCTCGGCAGGAATTCGCGCTGGAACCAAGTCTCCGGAATCTCCTGGAGGCGGAAATCGGCGAAGCCCACCGTCGTAACCAGCGCGCTGTCGACCGAGTCGATGATGATGGTTTCGGTCGGCCGCATACCGCCGAGCTGGCTCTGGTATTTCCCGTAGTAGGCGACCTTCAGCAGCCGGCCGCTGTCGGCATAGTACCGTCCCCGGATCGGATACGAGGTCTCCTTCTCGACCCAGTACTCGATCCGGCTGTAGGTGGCGCCGTCATTGGCAGCCGTCAGGTCGAGGTGCCAGCACAGCCGGGGCTTGCGCTCAGCGTCCTGTATCTCGCCCTCGCCAACGAGCTTGCCGCTGTAGTCCTTGGCAAGGTTGACCGCGATCACGTCGCCGATCGCCGCCTGCCCCAGGAGGCGCTGCTGCGCCGACACGCGGACGCTGGCCTTCGAGCCCGGATCGTAGAACCACATGACGTTGCCGGTGCGCAGAACCAGCTTGCCGGTGTCGCGCGGCGGATCAACGTAGCGAACGACGTTGCGGAACTGGCCGGTCGCCTTGTCTTCCTTGACGTAGACGGTGAGCACCGTCTTGCTGCGCGCCTTGCCGGATCGGTATTCGATCAGCGTCGTCGCCGAGCGGAAGGGCTCGCCCGGATTGCGGACGCGGTCGGCGGCGGCGATGATCTCGTCGGCCGTTTGAGCGCGCGCATCGCCGATCGCGCAAGTAGCAGCACCAACGGCAAGGAAGAGGAACCGACGCCGGTCGGTCATCATCGTTTCAGACATGACGCAGCGCCTCCACGATCGGCAGCTTCGCCGCGCGCATCGCCGGCAGCAGCGAGGCGACGGTCGAGACGATCACCAGGCCTGCCCAGACGCCGACGATCAACGCCATGCTGCCGGAAAGATGGATCCGGAGCGGAACCGGCTGCGTCGATCCCGGCGGCGTCCACAGCAGACCGGCATTGTTCATCGCATAGGCGATCAGCGCGGCCAGGATCACGCCCGCCGTCGCGCCGAAGGCGCCGAGCAGCGAGCCTTCGACCAGGAATTGCAGGCGGATGCCGCGCCGGCGGATGCCCATGGCGCGCACGGTGCCGATCTCGTTGGTCCGCTCGACGACGCTCATTCCCATGGTGTTGACCACCGTGAACAGGACGACGACCCCCATGATCACGGAAATGAACGAGAAGATCGACCCGTAGAGCGCGATCACCTGACCGTAGAGCGGCGTCAGCTCGGTGAAGTCGCGAACCTCGAGATCGAGGCTGCGTTGGTCGAAGAGCGACAGGAGACGCGCGCGCGCAACACCCATGTCCTCGGTGCGCCGCAACTGGATGACGATTCCCGTCGCTTTCGGCGCACCCCGGCCATAGAGCAGCTGCTGGGCCAGATCGAGATGCAGCCCGACATAGTTGTCGTCGAATTCCTTGAAACCCTGGTACTCGGCGCCCTCGACCCGGAGCCGGACGATGTTGGGGGCGCCGCCGGCGGTCCCGGCCAGGAGATCGAGCCAGGGCGCCTCGTCTGTGCGCACGGCCGCTTCCTGAACGGGCAAGTTCAGCGCCGGTGCGCCGGGCACCTCTCCCGTGTCCCGGCGGTTCGGCGGCACCGGCGGACAGTTCGCGAGTTCGAGCCTTTCACAGAGGCCAAGGATGCGAGCGACGCCGGTTCCGATCACTCCCTTCGCGGGATCATGATCGGAGAGGACTGACCGTCGTCCCGGCCGGCCAAGGCCATAGCCGTTCCAGCCACGCATGATGTCGCGATCGGAGGGGACGACGCCGACGCCGAAGAAGGTCTTCGAGGTATCGGCCTCGAAATTGCCGGCGATGCCGAACACCGACAGGGTCGGCGTGGCGACGACCAGCATCGGCTTGAGGACGGGATCTTCGCGCACCAGCGCCAGCAGCTGCTTGTAGTCGTCGATGCCGTAGGCGGCCGGATTTCCCGTGCCGAAGTTGAAATAGCCGTTGCGGAAGACGGTCAGGTGACCTGCCCGCTGCACCGTGACCGTCTGGAAGCCCAGGATCGTGTAGAGCATGTAGCCGCCGAAGATCAGCGAGGCGATGCCGCCGACGGCGATCGCCGACATGGTCATCAGCGACCGGCGGCGGTTCCGGAAGATGTTCCGAAACGCGATCTTGAAGGTCATCATCGCGGCGTCGCCTCGACCAGGGATCCGTCGCGGATGGTGAACAGCTCGTCCGCCCGCGACATCAGTTGCGGATCATGGGTCGAGAAGATGAAGGTGGTGCGCGACCGCCCCTGTACCTGCTGCATCAGGTCGATCACCGCAGCGCCGGTCTTGGAATCGAGATTGGCCGTCGGCTCGTCGGCGAGCACCAGCTTCGGCTGCTTCACCAGCGCGCGCGCGATCGCGACGCGCTGCTGCTGGCCGCCGCTCAACTGGTTCGGGCGCTGGTTGCGCTGATCGGCGAGCCCGACCTCCTCCAGCATCGCCATCGTCGCATCCCGCCGCTCGGCCGGCGGCGTTCCGACCATCAGCAGCGGGTACTCGACGTTCTCGTAGGCCGAGAGGACCGGGATGAGGCTGAAATGCTGGAAGATGAAGCCGACGGTGCGGGCGCGGAAATCCGACAGCTCGTCATCGCTGAGCGCAGCGGCGTCCTGACCGTCGATCTCGACGCTGCCGGCGCTGGGCGTGTCGATGCAGCCGATGAGATTGAGCAGGGTCGTCTTGCCGCTGCCTGACGGACCCACGATCATCGAGAAACGCTGCGGGGGAATGTCGAGGCTGACGCCCTTCACCGCCTTCACCTCGACGGCACCGGCGCGATAGGTCTTGGCGACATCGCGGAGGCGGACCACAGGGGGCTCGGTCGTGCCGGTCATCACTCGCGTCCCTCGACAATTTCATCTGCTCTGCCGTGCAGAGCTAATTGCTCTGTACGACAGAGCACTCTGTCAATCAAGATCCGCTGGCCGGATCGACCCCACTGCGGGCGATCTCATGGAGCCAGGAGCGGAAGGCGACGAGCCCGGCCTCCTCGGCCCGTTCCGGACGATAGGCGAGATACCAGGCGCGGCGCTTCGGCACGGCCAGGCGGAACGGCGCCACCAGCCGCTTCGCCGCGAGATCGTCGACGACATAGGGCCTGAGTCCGATGGCGACGCCGACCCCGTCGAGCGCCGCCTGCAGCGCCATCGAGTAGGTATCGAAGCTGGGGCCGCGCGCCGTGAGCGACGCGAGCCCGGCAGCGGCGAGCCATTGGGTCCAGTCTTCCCTGGAATGAGACACGTCGAGCAGGGTCATGCGCGTGAGGTCCGCCGGCCGGTGGAGCCGCTCGGCCACGGCCGGGGTGCAGACAGGAAACATCTCGGCCGAGAACAGCGGTTCGGCGACATAGCCCGGCCAGTCGCCGTCGCCGAGCTGAACGCCGCAGGTCCAGTCGTCGCGAAGCGCGACCACGGCGCCGCCGGTCGTCAGCCGAACCTCGAAGCCGGGATGGGCGCGGTGGAAGCCGCCCAGCCTCGGGATCAGCCAGCGAATGGCGAAGGTCGGACCGACGCCGACCGTCAGCACCGGGCCGGCGCTCGCCGCCGTCACCTGTTCGGCCAGGCGCGCGATCGCATCGAAGGCCGACGACAGCCCCGGCTGGAAGGCACGGCCGTGGGAGGTGAGCGAGAGCCCGTTCGGATGGCGTTCGAACAACGGCACGGCGAGGCGCGCCTCGAGCAGGCGGACCAGCCGGCTGACCGCCGCCTGGCTGACGCCGAGCTCCGCCCCGGCGGCGGTGAAGCTGCCGTGGCGGGCCGCGGCCTCGAAGGCCCGAAGCCCGTTCAGGGAGGGCAGTCGGCGCATCTCTACCCCAATATTTCTTGGGGCTAAGCCTGAGTTATCCGCGATTGCAAGGCAAGTGGTCTGGGATCAGGATGCACGCGCCTGCCTGAAGGACCCGTTGAAATGCTGAGCGTGCCAATCGCCATCGGCCTCGCCGCCTCGATCATCGCGACCTCGTTCCTGTCGGGTCTTTTCGGCATGGCCGGAGGCATGGTGTTGATGGGTCTCCTGCTGATCCTCCTGCCGGTGCCGGCAGCGATGGTGCTGCATGGCATCACCCAGGTCACGTCCAACGGCGCCCGTGCCTGGCTCTGGCGAACGCACATCGTCTGGCGCGTCTTCGCCGGCTACTTTGTCGGCGCGGTCGCGGCGCTCGGCATCTTCGCGTTGATCCAGTTCGTGCCGAGCAAGGCGGTGGTGCTGATCTTCATCGGCTTGGCGCCACTGACCGCGCTTGCGATGCCGTCAGGCATGATGCTCAACCTGCTGAAGCCGACCCATGCGGCGGCCTGCGGTCTCATCTGCACGGTGCTGCAGCTGGTCGCCGGCGTCTCCGGGCCGATCTTCGACGCCTTCTTCGTCCGCTCCGGCATGGACCGGAAGGCGCAGGTCTCGACCAAGGCCGTCGCCCAGACCTTCGGCCACATCGTCAAGCTGATCTACTTCGGCGGCATCGTCGTCAGCGACGAGAGCTATGTCGAGCCGGCGGTGATGGTGGTTGCCGTGGTCACCGCGATCGTCGGCACCTGGCTGTCACGCCGCATCCTCGAAGGCATGACCG
>CAMDFP010000169.1 GCA_945897335.1 Asaia bogorensis
CACCATGCGCAGAGACCAGCTCGTCGCCACGCTTGGCGCGATCGCGATCGCCGGGTTCGTCGGGTACTTCGCCGGCGGAGCGAACCGAACCGTTCCTGCTCCCGTTACCGTACCGGTGGCCCAGGCGCCGGTCGCCGTGGAGGCGCCCGCCGCCCCCGTTCGCGAGGCACGCAAGCTCCCGGCCGTCGCCGAGGAGGCGCCGAAGGGAATGGCGTTCCGCCGCGTGGTGCCGAAGCCGGAGTCGGCGACCCCCGAGGTCTGCATCCAATTCACCAAGCCGCTGGCGACGTCGGGCGCATCGGCCGCGGCCGACTTCCTCTCCTTCGAGCCGGCGGTGAGGCCTGCGACCAGGGTCGAGGGCGATCAGATCTGCGTCGCCGGCCTGTCGCCGGCGACGACCTACGCGGTGCAGATCAGTGCCGGTCTCGCTGCGGCGGACGGCGATCGGACAGCGGTCGCCGAGACCGTGCCCATGCAGATGGCGCGGATGACCCCGGTCGTCGAGTTCGCCGAGGTCGGCTACATCCTGCCGCGCGAGGATTCGATCGGCGTGCCGGTGCGCTCGCGCAACCTCGACAAGGTGCATCTGCGCCTGGTCCGCGTGGCCGACCGCAGCCTGCGCTCCTCGATCGTGGCCGGACGCTCGCTGGCCAGCCGCCGGATGTCCTGGTGGGAGCGGCGCAACCTCGAGAACGAGCAGGGTATCACCGTCTGGCAAGGTACCCTGGACGTCGAGAACCGCGTCAACGAGATGGTCACCACCTCGGTGCCGGTGGCCGAGATGCTGGCCGACCGCCGGCCGGCGCTCTATGCGCTGCTGGCGGCTGCCGTGCCGATGGTGCCGTCGACGAACGACGACAACGACTACGAGCCGGCGCAGGTGCAGTGGCTCGTCGTCACCGACATGGCGCTCACCAGCGTCCAGGGACGCGATGCGACCCATGTCTTCGTGCGGGCGCTGGACTCGGGCAAGCCGCTGGCCGGAGTCGCAGTCGACCTGATCGCGCGCAACAATGACCGGCTGGAGCGGGCGACCACCGACGCCGACGGTCATGTCGCGTTTCCGGCGTCGCTGATGCGGGGACCGGGTGCCGCGCAGGCGCTGGCGCTCTACGCCTACGGCCCGGAAGACGACTTCGCCATCCATCCGCTCGACCGGCCGGCCTTCGATCTTTCCGACCGCGGCGTAGATGGCCGTACGCCTCCTGGTCGCTTCGATGCATTCGTCTATGCCGACCGCGGCATCTACCGGCCGGGCGAGACCGTCCATGCCAGCCTGCTGCTGCGCGGCGGGGCGACGCTGGATGCGATCGGGGATGCCGGCGTGACCCTTCGCCTTAAGCGGCCGAACGGCGTCGAGTTCCGGCGCGTGGCCCTGCCGGCTCAGCCGCTCGGCGGCTTCCACTACAGCTTCGAGCTGCCGCGGGATGCGCCGCGAGGGCAATGGACGGTGGAGGCCTCGGTCGATCCTACGGCGCCGCCGGTCGCGACGCTGGGCATCGATGTCCAGGACTTCGTGCCGCAGAAGCTGAAGGTCGAGGCGACCGCGCCGACCGCGACGCTTCGTCCTGGCGACGAGGTGACGGTCGCGATCGACGCCGCCTTCCTCTATGGCGCCCCGGCGGGGGGCGCGCGGACCGAGGCGAAGCTGCACCTGACGCCGGACACCGAGCCGTTTCCGGGCCTGCGCGGCTGGCGCTTCGGGCGCCACGACGACAAGTTCGTCGAGTCCGAGGTGGATCTGGAGGTCGAACCGACCGACGCCACCGGCCACACCTCGGCCAGCGGCATGATTCCGACCGACGTGGTGTCGTCGCGGCCGATCAAGGCGGCCGTCACCACCCAGGTCTTCGAGCCGGGCGGCCGGCCGGTCGGCGCGTCGGCGGTGGTTCCCGTCCTTATGCGCGACCTGGTTCTCGGAATCCGTCCCGGTTTCGAAGGAGACCGGGCACCGGTCGACACGCCGATCGCGCTCGATGTCGCCGCCTTCGACGGTGCCGGCGCCTTCGTGGCCCGGGCTGACGTCAAGTACCGGCTGGTCGCCGAGCGTTCGGAATACTTCTGGTATCGCGCCGACGGCACCTGGCGCTATCGCCGCTCGGTGCGAGACGTGCCGGTCACCTCCGGCACCGCGACGCTGCCGGCGGGCGACACGCCCTGGCGCCTGATGCAGACCTTGCGCTGGGGGACCTATCGCCTGGAGGCGGTCGATGCCTCCGGCACGGCGGCCAGCTATCGCTTCTTCGTCGGCTGGCGCGGCGAGAGCGGCGACGAGACGCCGGACCGCGCCGAGGTTTCCGCCGACAAGCCGACCTATGCCGCCGGCGAGATCGCCAAGGTACATATCCGGCCGCTCTTCGCTGGCGAGGTTTCCGTGGTCATAGCCAGCGACCGCATCCATGCCTGGCGCAGCCTCTCGGTCCCGGCCGAGGGGGCGACGATCGAGGTGCCGGTCGGCAATGACTGGGGCGTCGGCGCCTATGTGCTGGTCACGGCCTACCGGCCGCTCTCGACGGGCACGCCCAAGGATGCCAAGCGCGCGGTCGGCATCGTCCATCTCGGGGTCGAAACCGCCGACCGCCGGATGCCGGTCCGTATCGAGGCGGCCGACGTCGTGCGCCCGAACGGGCCGCTGGTCGCCAAGGTCTCGGTCGACGGCCACAAGGCGGGCGACAAGGCCATCGTCACGCTGGCCGCCGTCGACGAGGGCATCCTGCAGCTCACCCGGTTCGAGACGCCGAAGCCGGAACGCCAACTGCTCGGCAAGCGCCGGCTCGGCGTCGAGGTGCGCGACGACTACGGCGCCTTGATCGACGGGCTGTTGGCGGCCGCCGGCGCGCTGCGCCAGGGCGGAGACTCTCTCGGCGGCGTCGGGCTGCCGGTGGTGCCGACACGCACGGTCGCGATGTTCTCCGGTCCCGTCGAGATCGGTCCGGACGGAACCGCGACAATCACGTTCGAAGTGCCGGACTTCGCGGGACAGCTCCGGCTGATGGCGGTGGGGTATGCGCCGCATCGCTTCGGCTTCGGCGAGGCGAAGGTGCTCGTGCGCGAGCCGATGGTGGCCGAGGCCTATTTGCCGCGCTTCCTCGCGCCCAATGACAGCGCCGCCGTATCGCTCTCGTTCCACAATGTCGAGGGTGGTGCCGGCGACTATCGCGTGACGCTGAAGACCGAAGGTGCCGTTGCCCTCGACGGCGCGGCCGAGCGGACAGTGACGCTGACGAGCGGCCAGCGCCTCCAGGCCGCGGTCACGATGACCGCGAGGTCTGAGGTCGGCATTGGCACGATGATCATGGGCATCACGGCGCCGGACGGGGCGGTGCGCGAACGCCGCTGGCAGATCGCGGTCAGGACGCCGTTCCGGCCCCTGACGCTGGCACAGGACGGCCGTCAGCTGCCTGGACAGGACTTCACGGTCGATCCGCGCCTGCTCCAGGCCTTCGTTCCGGGTTCCGCCCGCATCTCCGTCAACTACAGCGCGGTTGCCGGGATGGACATCGCCGGCATGATCCAGGCGCTTGACCGCTATCCCTTTGGCTGCACCGAGCAGATCACCAGCCGAGCCCTGCCGCTGCTGATGTCGCTCGACCTCGACGTCGTGCTCGGCCAGGGCGTCGAAGGCGAGACGGTACGGGCCCGGCTGCAGCGGGCGGTCGACCGGCTGGTCGATCGCCAGGACTCGGATGGCGATTTAGGCCTTTGGCGTCTTGGCGACGGGTCGAACTCCTCCTGGGGGTCGGTCAATGCTCTCGACCTGCTGCTGCTGGCATCGTCCAAGGGCTATGTCGTCCCGCCGGTGTCCCTGGTGTCGGCGCGCAAATATCTGAGGGCCCGCGTCAACGATGCCCGGAACGAGCGCGTGGTGGCGCCCGCCTCGGCCTATGCCGCCTATGTTCTGGCGCGGTCGCGCGACATAGACGCGGCGGCGCTCCGCCAGCTTCACGATCGTGCCATGGCGAGGAACGGCGGGCTTGGCGTCGGACCGCTCGCCATGTACGGCGCGGCGCTGTTTCATGCCGGCGATACCGCGCTCGCGAACGTGGTCTTCGCCGAGGTCGGAGCGCGACTGTTCCGTCCGCTGGCGACGGTGTCGCTGGACGGCGACATCTACTACGGCGGACAGGCGATCGACGTCGGCATCGCCGCGGCGATGGCGGCGGAAGCTCGGAGCCAGGCGGCTGCGGCTGCCCTGATGCCGACTCTGGTCCGCGTGTCGCCGGCCGTTGCCGACGCGACCACCCAGGAACTGGCGTGGATGGTCCGCGCCGTCGCTGCGGTCCAGGCCTCCGCCGACATGACGATCGAGGAGGCGGGAGCAACGGCCGCACCCCGGCGTCAGGGGCCGGTCAGCTTCCGGCCCGCGGCCGAGCGTGTCGCTGCCGGCGGCTACACGCTGACCAGCCGGGCCGACCGGCCGCTGTTCCGCAGCCTCGTCGTCAATGGCGAGCCTAGGGTCGCGCCCCCGGCGCTGAATGGCGGCATCACGCTGGCCAAGTCGTTCCATGATCCGAATGGGGGAGCGGTCGTCGACCCTGCCGACAGCCGCCAGCATGACCGCCTCGTCGTCGTCGTCGATGCGTCGGTGCGCTACCAGCGTGGCGTCCGCGACTTCGTCCTGGTCGACATGCTGCCGGCCGGATGGGAGATCGAGGCGATCATTCCGGCGCCGCGCGATCCGAGCGAGGATGAAGACGAGGCCAAGGCGAAGCCGCGGCCGAACCCTTATCCCTGGCTGGGCACACTGACGAAGACGGAGACGGCGGAGGCGCGCGACGACCGTGTGGTCGCGGTGCTGCGCATCCGCGGCGAGGCCCGGCCCCAGAACCAGACTCAGAACCGGACGCCGCCTGACAGCCGCATGAAGGTCGCCTACATCGTGCGTGCGGTGACGCCGGGCAGCTACATCCTGCCTGGTGCGACCATGGAGGACATGTACCGTCCCCGGGTCATGGGCGTGACCGCCGCCGGCACCGCCAAGGTGGTGGAGCGCTAGAGGTGATCGGAACCCGCAACCGGGTCGCGCTCGCCGTCGCCGGCACGGTGGCGCTGGCGTTCGGCGGGCTCGTCCTCGCTGATCGCTGGTTCCCGCCGGATCTCCATCGCCTCGCCAAGCCGAGCCGGAGCGTGGTCGACGCGTCGGGCCGGCTGCTGACGGCGATGCCGGCGGAGGAGGGACGCTGGCGCCTGCCGGTCGCGGCCGAGGCGGTCGATCCGCTCTATCTCTCGCTCTTGATCGCCTATGAGGATCGCCGCTTCGAACGCCACCCGGGCGTCGACCCGCTGGCCCTGCTGCGGGCCGTCGGCGACGCGGCGATGGCCGGGCGGCTGGTGTCGGGCGCCTCGACCTTGACCATGCAGGTGGCGCGCCTGCTGGAGCCGCGGCCGCGCACTCTCGGC
Organism: Asaia bogorensis; assembly: GCA_945897335.1. Lineage (GTDB taxonomy): Bacteria > Pseudomonadota > Alphaproteobacteria > SHVZ01 > SHVZ01 > SHVZ01. The sequence goes on from CAMDFP010000169.1 coordinate 5,401, forward strand.
TCGAAGCTGATCGAGATGGCGCGCGCCGTCCAGCTCGAGCACCGTTTCGACAAGCGGCAGATCCTCAGCATGTACCTGACGCTGGCGCCCTATGGAGGCAACCTCGAAGGCATCCGCGCCGCCGCCCACGCCTATTTAGGCAAGGAGCCGGACGACCTCACGCTTACCGAGGCGGCACTTCTGGTGGCGTTGCCGCAATCGCCGGAACGGCGCCGGCCGGATCTCGCGCCCGAGGTCGCGCGGGATGCGGCGACACGCGTGCTGCGGCGCGCGGCCGATGCCGGGGTCATTCCGCTGGCTGAGGCCGAGGCGGCCTCTCTGTCAGCGCTGCCCCTCAAGCGCCTGCCGATGCCCGACGCGGCCGATCATCTCGCCCGGCGCGAAGCGGCCGCTCGGCCGGAAGAGCCGGTCGTGCGCATGACGATCGACGGCCGGCTGCAGCGGCGCGTCGACGAAATGGCGCGCGAGGTGATCCGCCGGCAGGGCGACCAGGCGGCGGTCGCCGTGATCGTCGCCGAGATCGACGGCCGCCGAGTGCGGGCCTATGTCGGCGGCCAGGGACGCGATGCGCCGGCCGGGTTCGTCGATCTCGCCCGCGGCATTCGCTCGCCGGGCTCGACCCTGAAGCCGTTCATCTATGCGCTCGCCTTCGACGACGGCATCGTTCGCCCGGATACACGGATCGACGACCTGCCGCAGCATTTCGGCAGCTACGCCCCGCTGAATTTCGACCGCGGCTTCCAGGGCACGGTGACGGTGCGCCAGGCGCTGCAGCTCTCCCTGAACGTGCCGGCGGCAGCGGTGTTCGAGCGCGTCGGCCCGGCCCGATTCACAGCACTTCTGTCATGGGCCGGCGTGCCGCTGCATCTCGCCCGGCGCGAACTGGTGCCGACCATCGCCGTGGCGCTGGGCGGCGCCGGGACGACTCTGGTCGATCTGGTGCAGCTCTACGGCGCGCTGGCCGATGACGGCCGTGTGCTGCCCCTGGTCTCGGTCGAGGACGGCATCAGGCGCGAGAAGCCGGACGGGCGGCGCCTGGTCTCGGCCCGCTCCGCCCGCGAGGTCACCGCCATCCTCGCCGATGCGCCGCGGCCGACCGGCCTGGCGCAGGGTCCGGTCCTCGGGCCGGGGCGGCGGGTCGCCTACAAGACAGGAACGTCCTATGGCTTCCGCGACGCCTGGGCGATCGGCTACTCGGGCAGCCACATCGTCGGCGTCTGGGCCGGCCATCCCGACGGCAGTCCGCGGCCTGGCCGCGACGGGCGTGGCACCGCCGCCCCGCTGATGTTCGCGGTCTTCGACCAGATCGAGGGCAATCGCGGGCTCGAGATCGAGCGGTGGTCGTCGGGTGCTGCGGTGGCGGCGGCGGTTCCCCCGGTGCTGCAGTCGCTGACGCCGCGAGGACGGGGAGGCGAGCCAGAGTCAAAGCCGCTCCGCATCCTCTTCCCGCCGGATGGCGCCACGGTCGAGCTCCGGCCGGCCGCCTCAGGTTATGCGCCCGTGCCGCTGGAAGCCGAGGGCGGTTCGGGCTCGCTGGCGTGGCATGTGGACGGGGCGCCGATCGGCACCGTCGAGGGCGAGGCGGCGGGGCGATGGACGCCGGATGCGCGCGGCTTTGTCAGGCTCTCGGTGGTCGATGGTCGCGGCCGCGTTGCCGTCGCCCATGTGCGGCTGCGCTGAGCCTTGAAAGTAAAACCCCGCCGTCTTGCGACGGCGGGGTTTTCCGAAGCGCCGAGGCGCCAGGTCAGCAGGAGTAGTAGTTCACGTACTCGATCGGGTGCGGGGTGTGCTCCATGTCCCAGACCTCGTTCATCTTCAGCTCGATGTAGCCGTCGATGAGGTCGTCCGAGAACACGCCGCCCTTCTTCAGGAAGTCGCGGTTGCGATCGAGTTCGCCGAGCGCGTCGCGGAGCGAGCCGCAGACCTGGGGTACGTTCTTCAGCTCTTCCGGCGGCAGGTCGTAGAGGTTCTTGTCCATCGGGTCGCCGGGATGGATCTTGTTCTGGATGCCGTCGAGGCCGGCCATCAGCAGCGCTGCGTAGGTGAGGTAGGGGTTGCCCATCGGATCGGGGAACCGCACCTCGACGCGCTTGCCCTTCGGGCTGGCGACGAAGGGGATGCGGCACGACGCCGAGCGGTTGCGGGCCGAATAGGCCAGCAGCACCGGCGCCTCGAAGCCCGGGATCAGCCGCTTGTAGCTGTTGGTGGTCGAGTTCGAGAAGGCGTTGATGGCGCGGGCGTGCTTGATGATGCCGCCGATGTAGTAGAGCGCCGTCTCCGACAGGTCGGCATAGCCGTTGCCGGCGAAGAGGTTCTTCCCCTTCTTCCACAGCGACTGGTGCACATGCATGCCCGAGCCGTTGTCGCCCTTGATCGGCTTCGCCATGAAGGTCGCGGTCTTGCCGTAGGAGTGGGCCACCTGATGCACGACGTACTTGTAGATCTGCATCTTGTCGGCGCACTTCACCAGCGTGTCGTACTTGAAGCCCAACTCGTGCTGGGACGGCGCGACCTCGTGGTGGTGCTTCTCGATGTCGAGGCCCATCTCCTCCATCATCGTCAGCATCTCGGCGCGGAGATCCTGCTCGGAGTCGACCGGCGGAACCGGGAAGTAGCCGCCCTTGACCGGCGGGCGATGGCCCATATTGCCTTCGGGGTACGCGCGGTCGGTGTTGTACGGGCCTTCCTGGGAGTCGATCTCGTAGGAGACCTTGTTCATCGACACCTTGAAGCGGACGTCGTCGAACACGAAGAACTCGGCCTCGGGGCCGAAATAGCCGATGTCGCCGATTCCGGAGCCGGAGATGTGGGCCTCGGCGCGCTTGGAGACCGAGCGCGGGCAGCGCGAATAGGCCTGGCCGGTCGAGGGCTCGAGCGTGTCGCAGGTGAGGATCAGCGTCGGCTGGGCGCAGAACGGATCCATCACCGCGGTGCCGAGGTCGGGCATCAGGGTCATGTCGCTCTCGTTGATCGCCTTCCACCCGGCGATCGACGAGCCGTCCATCATGAACCCTTCGACGAGGGTCTCCTCGTCGACCGTGCGGATCGACTGGCTCAAGTGCTGCCACTTGCCGCGCGGGTCGGTGAACCTGAGATCGACGTACTTCACGTCGTGCTGCTTGATCATTTCCATGATCTTCTTAGGCGTCGTCATATCGTCCTCGTTGATGTTCGGGAGGGGGCTTAGGCACTAGGCGGGAGGGAACGGGGGGAACGGCGGAAAACGAAATGAGGGCGGGAGCAGGCGAGCGGGCGGCCGCCGACGTCAGATGGCGTCGGTGCCGCGCTCGCCAGTGCGGATGCGGATCGCTTCCTCGATCGAGGAGACGAAGATCTTGCCGTCGCCGATGCGTCCCGTGTGGGCCGCTTTCTGGATCGCCTCGATGGCGCGCTCAACCAGCGCATCGTCGAGGACGACCTCGACCTTCACCTTCGGCAGGAAATCGACGACATACTCGGCGCCGCGATAGAGCTCGGTGTGGCCCTTCTGGCGCCCGAAGCCCTTGGCCTCGGTCACCGTGATGCCCTGGATGCCGACCTCGTGCAGCGCCTCTTTGACCTCATCCAACTTGAACGGCTTGATGATCGCCTCGATCTTCTTCATCTCAGGGGCCCTGGGCTCGCTTCGCTCTGGATCTGCCGCGGGGATAGGAACCCCGCCGCGGCGCGGGGTTTATCCGTTGAGGTGCAGAGTCCGTGCCAGGGGGGAAGGCCCGCAATCCCGCCTGTCGGCGCCGCTTGCTCGCCGAGAAGAGGCTAAAAAATAGGCGAACGCCTATTTTCTAGCCGAGCGCTTCGCCAGCTTATGCGCCAGCGACCAGCGACGGCCGTCGATGTCGTCGATCGCGGAGTGGCGGTCGCCCCAGAACATGTCCTCCGGTTTGGACACGGGCTTGCCGCTGGCCTTGATCGCCTTGGCGAAGGTCGCGTCGACGTCGTCGACGTAGAGATAGTGAGCCTCGCAGGCCATGGCCTTCATGGTCTTGGGCGTCCGCATCTTGTCGCCCATCGCTCCCTCGGGCGAGAACATCAGGACCGTCTGTTTCTTGAAGGTCATGCCGGCATGGATGATCTTGCCCTTGTCCTTCATCACCCCCATCGCCTCGAAGCCGAACGCCTTCTTGTAGAAGGCCATGCTCTTCTTCGCGTCGCGGACGATGAGATACGGGGTGAGCCACGACATGCCACGCGGGCGCGGGCTGGCCATCGAAGCCTAACTTCAAGATGTCGCGTCGAGCGAAACGCTAGCGCCGGATCGAGGCTCTGGCAACCGCTGCGCCCGTGACTATTTTGAAAGGGCGGAGCAGTCCTACCGGCGTGACTGGACCCAGAACTGGTACATGTTGGTGAAGGTGTCGGGGTTGTCGATCTCGAACTGATGCCAATTGGCGATCGAGGTCATGGCCGTGTCGTCGGGATAGGTGTCGCGGTAGCGCGCGTGAACGTCCGGGGGCACGTGCAGGCCGAGCAAGTCCAAGCCGAGCTCGTCGAGGATGCCGCCGATCTCCGGCAGGTCGTGCTGGCTCTCATGCGCATGGAACACATAGTCGCGCAGCTCACTGGTCGAATAGAAAGGGGCTGCCTGCGACAGCAGGAGGAACAGGTCGGGTCGCTTGGCCGCGAGGTCCTGCCGAAAGGCGCGGATCGCCTCGTCGGTCGAGTCCAGTCCTTCACTCTGGATCAGGCGGCGTGTCTCCACGATCCGATCCCGGCCGATGCGGCTGTACAGGCCGATATGCATGAGGCCGCGTGGTCGCAGAAGGCCGCGCAGCACCCGCCATGCCTCGCGCATGTCGCGGGTGTGGTGCAGCGTGCCGATGGAGGAGATGACCTCGAAGCGCTCGCCGAAGCCGGATAGCTCTAGCAGGTCCGCCTGGGCGAAGGCGATCTCGTCTACGCCGAAGGCGCGGGCCTTGCGCTGGGCATAGGCCAGGCTTCGCAGGCTGAGATCGACGGCGAGCACGCGCGAGGTGCGGATATGGCTGGCCAGCTCGATCGCGTGCAAGCCCGTCCCGCATCCGGCGATCAGCAGGCTGCACGGATCGGGCAGATCGGACTGCGGCGACAGGGCA
>CAMDFP010000170.1 GCA_945897335.1 Asaia bogorensis
GCACCGCCGACGGCGACGGCAACATGGTGAGCCTGATCACCAGCCTCGGCAGCGCCTTCGGCTCGCTGGTCATGGTGCCCGGCACCGGCATCTTCCTCGGCAACGCCATGCAGTGGTTCGACCCGCAGCCGGGGCGCGCCAACTCGGTCGGCCCCGGCCGCATGCCGCTCTATGCCGCACCGGCCGTGGTCTTCCGGAACGGCGGCCAAGCCCTTGGCGCGATTGCCGCTTCCGGCGGCTACCGGATCCAGACGGCAATCCTGTACTCGACTCTTAATTATCTCGACTATCATATTGATCCACAAAGATCTATCGACCTTCCTCGCCTGCACCATGAAGGCCGGGAGCTGGAGCTCGACAGCCGCACCGATCAGGCCGCGATCACCCATCTCCGCGGGCTCGGCCATCCGATCCGCCTGATCGACGGCGTCGGCATCCCGACCTCCTTCGGCCGGCCGTCGGCGGTGTGGCGGACGCCGGACGGGAATCTGATCCCGGCGAGCGATGCGCGCGGCGGCGGGGTCGCCGCCTTCTGAACGTCGTACGAAACCCAGGACGGGTCGGCTTCCGGCCTGTCCCTCGAGTGCCCGCCAAGCGAGACTGAAAGACCGTTCAAGAGGAACCACATGGCCCTGCCTGCTCACGCGAAATATGTCGTCATCGGCGCCGGCGTCCACGGACTCAGCACCGCCTATCACCTAGCCCTGAACCTGGAGGCCACGGGCAAGGGCTCGGGCAAGGACATCGTCATCCTGGACAAGACCGGCGTCGCCGCCGGCGCGTCCGGCATCGCCTGCGGGGTGATCCGCAACAACTACTTCCAGCCGGCGATGCGCGAGCTGATGGCCGAATGCGTCCATGTCTGGGAGAGCGACCCCAAGGCCTTCAGCTACAACGCCGTCGGCTACATGCAGATCTCGCCTGAAGTGATGCATGAGAATGTCGGCCAGATCGCCCGGCAGCAGAAGGACATCGGCTACGACTCTGTTTTCATTGAGGGCGAAGCCGACTGCACCAAGTACATGAAGGGCCTTTTCGACGACTGGCAGGCCAAGGGCATCACCTCGGTCCTGCATGAGAAGAAGGGCGGCTACGCCAACAACCGGGCGTCCATGATGGGCCTCGCCAAGAAGGCCGAGGACAAGGGGGTGAGCATCGTCTCCCCGGTCAAGGTGAAGGGCTTCAATTTTGCCTCCGGGTCGAAGGCGGTGACCGGCATCGAGACCGACCGCGGCACCATCGGCTGCGACTATGTGGTCGTCGGCGTCGGCCCCTGGATCAACCAGATCTGGAACATGCTGGATCTCCCGAAGACCGTCGACATCAAGGGCCGCGACGGCAAGACCCACAAGGGCGTCGGCATGTGGACCTACTGGTGCCTGGAGGAAGGCACGCTGGGCGTCGATCCGAAATACGGGCTGATGAACGACGGCAGGATGGGCCCGGTGATGCATGTCGACACCGATGCGCCGCTCCACTCCGATGAGGACGGATCGCTGATCACCGACAAGCTCTGGGGCATCTATTACAAGCCCGACTTCAACTTCAACGGCATCCAGGGCGGGGCCATGCCGTACAAGGTCGAGACCCCGGTGAATGAGGTAAAGATCGATCCCTATGGCCCTGATTCTCCTGAATTTATCGTCGACAAGAACTTCGCGCACATGTTCACCTCGGCGCTCGCCTTCTGCCAGAAGCGCTATTCCGGCCAGGCGCATAAGTGGAAGCACGAGCCCTCCGGCGGCCTCGGCTGCTTCACCCCCGACAGCTTCCCGGTCTTCGACGTCTTCCGCGAGAATGTCTATGTGCTGGCCGACTCCAACCACGGCTACAAGATGATCGCCGTCGGCAAGCTCGCCGCCGGCGAGATCGTGAGCGGCCAGAAGAACCGCCTGCTCGAGCCGTTCCGGATCTCGCGCTTCCCGGAGGGCAGGCTGCACCCGGTGTCCAACAGCCCGTTCCCCTGGAGCTGACCCATGACCAGCCCCGCCGTCGCCTTCACCCACAAGCTCCGCTTCGGTGACATCCCGAAGGACGTGGTCGAGCAGGCCAAGCTCTGCCTGGTCGACCTGACGGGCGCGGCGGCGGCGGGCAGCGAGACCGCGATGTCGCGGATCATCCGCAACCACGCGGTCGAGACCTTCGGCGGTGGCCGGAAGGGCGTGCGCATGATGCTGGACGGCCGCCGGGTCGGCCCGGCCGGCGCCGCCATGGCCGGCGGCATCACCATCGACGCCTTCGACTCCCATGACGGCCACGTGCTGACCAAGGGCCATGCAGGGGTCGCCATCCTGCCGACGCTGCTGGCTCTGGCCGACCCTGTGGCCAAGGTCTCCGGTCGGGAGTTCCTGACCAGCCTGGTGCTGGGTTACGAGATCGCCATCCGTGCCGGCATCGCCACCCACCGGACCTGTGCCGACTATCACACCTCCGGCTCCTGGAACGCGCTGGGTGCCGCCGCGGTAATGGCGCGCTGGCTGAAGCTCTCGCCGGCGCTCACCCGGGAGGCGCTGGGCATCGCCGAGTATCACGGCCCCCGCAGCCAGATGATGCGCTGCATCGACTTCCCGACCATGGTGAAGGACGGCTCCGGCTGGGGCGCCATGGCCGGGGTCAGCGCCTCGCTCCTCGCCCGTGACGGCTTCACCGGCGCCCCCGCTCTGGTGGTCGAAGGCGATAACGTCGCCGACCTCTGGGCCGACCTCGGCACCCGCTGGCGGATCATGGAGATGTACTTCAAGCCCTACCCGGTCTGCCGCTGGGCCCAGCCGCCGATCACCGCCAGCCTCGGCCTCCTGAAGACGCACGGGATTGACGGCTCGGAGGTGACCGAGATCGAAGTCTCGACCTTCCACAACGCCGTGCGGCTGGCGACGCGGACGCCGAAGACGACCGAGGAGGCGCAGTACAGCCTCCCCTTCCCAGTCGCCGCCGCCATCGTCCACGGCAAGGTCACCGCCCGCGAGGTCGACGGCGCCGGCCTCAAGGACCCGCGGGTGCTCAAGCTCGCCCGCGGCATGAAGCTGACCGAGGACCCGTCGCTCACCGCCGCGTTCCCCGCCCGCCGCATCGCGCGGGTGGCGCTCACCACCAAGGACGGCCGCATACTGCGCTCGGAGCTGACGGAGGCCCTGGGCGATCCCGACCGCCCGCTGGGCGCCGCCGGCATCCTCGCCAAATACCGAGAGACCGCAGAGCCGGTCCTGGGAGTTGCTCGTACCGAGCGCATCGCGGCCGAGGCGGCGAAGATGGATGGCGCCCGCGCCGATGCCCGCGCGCTCGTCGATCTTGTACTGGCGACTGTTCGCAAGCAGCGTGTCTCGTCCCCCTTCTCCCGTGCGAAGCGCGGGGGAGGGCCGGGGTGGGGGCCGCGCGAAGCGCGGTCGGGCTCTAAGATCGCGGCGGCGAAGCGGTAGACGACCCTCGCTCCGCTCGGGCCCCACCCTGCCCTCCCCCGCATACGACGCGGGAGAGGGTTCCGATCATGCCGCCCGGCTGCCTATTCGGCCGGCGCCTGTGAGCGGGACGCGGGCCCGGACTCGCCGACCAGCCGGTCGCGCTCGGCCATCCAGCCAGCGAAGACGGCCACCAAGCCGAACATCACGAGAAGCGTGAAGATCATGATCATGATCGGCAGGAACAGCTCATGCATCGTCGCCTCCTCAAGGTTATTCCGTGCATGGGAAAAATTCTTGAGTCGGGCGGTCTCGTCCTTGATCCAAATCAAACAGCAAACAAGCAATTATGGCGCCTACGCTGCCGCTGACACGTACCGATGCCGCTGGTGGATGCGGCGGTGGCGGGGATCGGGACGAGGCACGGCGGAAAGCAGCGCCTTGGTGTAGCCGTGGACCGGGTCGTTGCAGACCTGCTCGGCGTCGCCCATCTCGACCACCTTGCCGCGATACATGACCGCCACCCGGTCGCAGATGTAGCGGATGACGCTGATGTCGTGGCTGACGAAGACGTAAGCCAGCTGGAGTTCGTCCTGCAGCTGAAGCATCAGGTCCAGCATCTGGGCCCGCAGCGACACGTCGAGGGCCGAGGTCGCCTCGTCGGCGACGATCACCCGGGGATTGAGGGCGAGCGCGCGGGCGATGCCGATGCGCTGGCGCTGGCCGCCGGAGAAGGCATGCGGGTAGCGCTCGGCCCAGTCGGGATTGAGGCCGACGCGGGTGAGCAATGCTGAGACTCGTTCGCGCAGCGCCGAGCCTGACGCCAGGTTGTTCACAAGCAGCGGCTCGCCGACGATCTGGCCGACGGTCATGCGCGGGTTCAGCGAGGCGAAGGGATCCTGGAAGATCATGCGCATCTCGCGCCGGCACTGCTTCAGCATCTCGGGATCGGCCGATGCCACGTCGATGACGCTGCCATCGGGGCGGCGATAGAGGATCTGGCCGGCGGTCGGCTCGTAGACCCGGAGCAAGCAGCGCCCCAGCGTCGTCTTGCCCGAGCCGCTCTCGCCGACGATGCCCAGTGTCTCGCCGGCACGCACCACGATGTCGACGTCGTCGACGGCGCGGACATGGTCGACGATCTTCTTGAAGAAGCCCTTCCGGATCGGAAAGTGCATCTTGAGGCCGCGCACCTCCAGCAGCGGCGGCGCTTCGGCGGCGATCGGCGCCCGCGCCGCCCGGATCGCCGAGGGTTGCTCCAGCTTCAGCACGTTGCCCAGCAGCATCTGGGTGTAGGGCTGCACCGGCGCGTGGAACACCTGCTCGACCGGCCCCCGCTCCACCACCTTGCCCTGGTACATGACCACGACCTCGTCGGCGATCTCGGCGACCACGCCCATGTCATGGGTGATGAACATCACCGCCATGCCACGGTCGGCACGAAGCCGGCGCATCAGATCCAGGATCTCGGCCTGGGTAGTGACATCGAGCGCCGTCGTCGGCTCGTCGGCGATCAGCACGGCGGGATTGCAGGCCAGCGCCATGGCGATCATGGCGCGCTGGCGCATGCCGCCCGAGTATTCGAAGGTGTAGCGCTCGATCGCGCGCTCCGGATTCGGAATCTCGACCGCCCGGATCAGCTCGATCGCGCGCTCGGTCGCCTCGGCCTTGCTCATCTTGAGGTGCAGCTTCAGCACCTCCGTGATCTGGTTACCGATGGTGTGCACGGGCGAGAGCGACGACATCGGCTCCTGGAAGATCATTGCGATCTCGCGGCCGCGGACCGAGCGGATCTCACGGCTGCGCGGGTTCAGGGCGGCGAGGTCGACCGAGGAGCCGTCATCGCGGTTGAAGACGATGCTGCCGCTGACGACGCGGCCCGGCGGATCGACGATCTGCAGGATCGAGCGCGCGGTGACGCTCTTCCCCGACCCGGATTCGCCGACGACGCAGACGGTCTTGCCGCGGGCGAGATCGAACGAGACGCCGTCGACGGCCTTCACCAGCCCGTTCCTGACCGGGAAATGGGTATGGAGATCGCGGATCGAGAGGATCGGCCGATCATGAGTAGGCGGGGCGTGGGTGGGTTCGGTCATTTGTTGTACGGATCGGCCGCGTCGCGGAGGCCGTCGCCGAGGAAGTTGAGCGCCAGCACCGCCAGCACCACGGCGGCGCCGGGCGCGAATAGCCAGGGCGCGGTCGCGATCGAACGAATGTTCTGGGCTTCCCGGAGCAGCACGCCCCAAGAGATCACCGGCGGCTGCAAGCCGAGGCCGAGGAACGAGAGCGCGGTCTCGGCCAGGATCATGGCGGGGATCGCCAGCGTCACGCTGGCGACGATGTGGCTCATGAAGCTCGGCAGCATGTGGCGGAAGATGATGCGCTTCTCCGAACAGCCGTCGAGCCGGGCGGCAGTTACGAAGTCCTCAGTGCGAAGCGAGAGGAAGCGGCCGCGGACGACGCGGGCGAGCTGGGCCCAGCCGACCAGCGAAAGGATCAGCGTGATCATGAAATAGTGCAGCAGCGCCGGCCAGTCCTGCGGCAGCGCCGCCGCCAGCGCCAGCCAGATCGGGATGGTCGGCAGCGCCAGGATGAACTCGATCACCCGCTGGATGACGAAGTCGATCTTGCCGCCGTAGTAGCCGGAGACACCGCCGAGGATGATGCCGATCAGCAGCGACAGGAAGACGCCGACCAGGCCGATCGACATCGAGATCTGGCAGCCCTTGACGATGCGGCTCCAGACGTCGCGGCCGAGGCGATCGGATCCTAAGAAGAAGATCTGCTGGCGCGGGTCGGTGCTGCCGATCAGGTGGGTCTTGGACGGGATGAAACCGAACAGGTGGTAGGGATACCCCTCGGCGAAGAAGCGGAGGTCGATGCGGCGGTTCGGATCTTCGGTGTAGATCGGTGCCAGGGTGACGGGATCGCGCTTGAGGGTCATCAGCTTGACATGCGGGCTGAAGACAGTGCGGCCGTCGGCCTCGGTCGCGAACAGGTGGAGGGCCTGCGGTGGATGGTAGACCGCGCGCGCGTTCTGCTGGCTCGGATCGGTGGTGGCGAAGAAGTCCGGCGCGGCGGCGACGATGTAGATGATCAGGGTGACGATGGCGCCGATCATCGCCAGCTTGTGCTTGCGGAACGACCACCACACCAGCTGCCATTGCGAGGCGGCGGCGAAACGGGACGCGGCCGGCGCCGGCATCCCCGGGGGGAGCGCTTCGGTCTCGGTGCTCATCTGATCACTCGAACCGGATGCGCGGATCGACCAGCGCCAGCAGGATGTCGCTGATCAGGGTCCCGATCAGGGTCAGCGTGCACATCAGCAGCACGAAGGCGCCGGCCAAGTACATGTCCTGGCTCATCAGCGATTGCAGCAGCAGCGGGCCGGCGGTCGGCAGGCTCATCACCACGGCGACGATCAGCGCGCCCGAGATCAGATTCGGCAGCAGCCAGCCGATGGTGGAGATGAACGGGTTGATGGCGAGGCGCACCGGATATTTGAGGAGGAGCCGGAACTCCGACAGGCCCTTGGCCCGGGCGGTCACGACATAGGGGCGGTGCAGTTCGTCCAGCATGTTGGCGCGCATGATGCGGATCAGGCTGGCGGTGCCGTTGGTCGCGAGGATCACCACCGGCACCCACATGTGCTCGATCAGGTTCTCGACCTTGGCCCAGCTCCACGGTGCTGTCTGGAACTCGGGCGAAAACAACCCGCCGACATCGGCGCCGAACTGCACCACGGCGATGTACATCAGCACCAGCGCCAGCAGGAACGACGGGATGGCAAGGCCGAGGAAGCCCAGGAACGTCGCGAGATAGTCGCCGATCGAATATTGCCGGACCGCCGAATAGACCCCGATCGGAAAGGCGATCGCCCAGGTGACGATCAGGGTCGAGACGGTGACCGCCAGCGTGAGCGCCATGCGCTCCCAGATCAGTTCGGAGACCGGCTGCTGCCATTCGAAGCTGAGGCCGAAATCGCCGCGGGTGACGATCCCGAAGATCCACTTGAAGTACTGGAAGATGAACGGCTGATCGAGCCCGAAGCGCGAGCGTAGCTCCGCCGCCGCGGTCTGGTCCACGATCTCGTTCGAGGCGGCAAGGGTGGCGATGTAGGTGGTGACGTAGTCGCCGGGCGGAAGCTGGATCAGCACGAAGGCAAGGAAGCTGACGGCAAACAGCGACGGGATCATCCACAACAGACGCTTGATCAGGAAACCCAGCATACGGGAGATATCCGGCGCGCCGCCCCTTCAAGGGGAACGACGCGCCGGCTTTGATCCTTAGCTCGTGAAGAAATACTGCTGCGGCATAGACGGGCCCGGGTTGGGCCACGACCACGCACCGGGCATCTTCGCCGGCACATTGCGGAGCCGGTTGTTGGCGATGCCGAACAGGTTCGGCGCGAGACAGATGCCGATCGCATCGAAGGCGTCGGCGGCGAGATCGAGGATCTCCTTCATCAGCTCGCCCTGCTTCTTGGTGTCGGAGGTCGAGCGCGCCTCGTCATAGAGCTTCGTCCGCCGCCTGTGGTTCTCCGGCGGCTCCTGGCCTTCCTTGCCGTTGCTCGAATAGTAGACCGCCCACGGAATGGCGTAGCGCGAGCCCTGAGGATGGATCGGCACCCAGTCGCGGGCATCGATCAGCGGCTCGAGGCCGCCCGGCCCCTGCCAGACCGCGAAGTCGTGGTCGTTGTTGTCGCCGCGCGTGTAGTAGAGCGCACGCTCGATCGTGTTGACCTTCATGTCGATACCGACGGCTGCCCAGTGGCGCTTGCACAGCTCGAGCGCATCGACCTGGTCCGGGTAGAGAGTCGGAATTACGTCGACGGAGAAGAAAATCTTCTGGCCGTCCGGGCGGAGCCGGAAGTTTTGGCTGTCGCGCCGCGTGTATCCGAGCTTGTCGAGCATCTCGTTCGACTTCTTCGGATCGAACTCGGTGTACTGCCGCGCGAACTTCTCGTGATACCAGGGATGCGTCGGACGCGGCCCGAACTGCCAAGGCTCCGACTGTCCGAGATAGACGATGTCGATGATCTCCTGGCGGTTGATCGCGTGGGAAAGCGCGATGCGAAAGTCCTTGTTGGCGAAGATCGCGCGGAGCGCCGGATCCTTGTGGGTGACGTTCGGGTAGATCGACATCTGCTGGCTGTTCGCGTTGATCGTCTCGAACAGTCGGTAGTTGCCCCGCTGCGCCGACTGCGCCACCGTCGGCTTGTTCTGCAGCGTGTCGATGTGGCGTTCCTGGATGTCGATCTTGCCCGACACCACGTCCAGCATCAGCGACTCGACATCCTGGGCGATGCTGAAAGTGATCCCGTCGACGTAAGGCAGCTGGTTGCCTTCGGTGTCGACCTGCCAGAAATACGGATTGCGTTTGAGCACGACACGGGTCGCGCCGCCGGTGTAGGGCTCGGCGATGGTCCACGGATCCAGCGTCGGCTTCTCCGGATTGCCCCAGCGCGACGGGATCTCGATGTCACCGCAGCGCAGCCGGAACAATGCGCCCCAGTCGGGCACGTTGGCGGCCTTGGCGAGATCGGCGACGTTGTTCGTGTATTTCGGATGGAACTTCGAGCAGTAGTGCTTGGGGAACAGCGTCGGGTGCTGTCCGAGCGGCGTCGCCATCTGCTGCAGGAACATGCCGTAGGGGCCGTCAAAGGTGAACTTGACGGTGACGTCGTCGACCTTCGAGACCTTGCACATCTTGCCGCCGATCGTCCAAAGCGCCGGCGGCGACTTGTACAGATCGGTATTGGCGAGGCAGTCCTCGAACACGAAGACGATGTCGTCGGCGGTGAACGGATGGCCGTCCGACCACTTCATGCCGGGCCGCAGGTGGAAGGTGAACTCGTTGTTGCCGGCATTCACGTCCCACTTGTGGGCGACGCCCGGCAGTACGTCGGTGAACTCCAGGTTCCAGCGGGTCAGGCCCTGGTTGCCGACCATGCGGAGGATGCCGTTGTGGTCGGCCGATCCGCGAAGGCCGCGGCGGATCTGACCGCCATAGCGCCCGACGCGCTCGACCGGCGTCACCACCAGCGGAATCTTGGGCAACCGCTCGGCCAGCGCCGGCAGCTTCTTGTCGGCGACGGCGGTGACGAACTCCGGCGCTTCCTTGGCGGCCGTCTGGGCCGACACGCTCCAGGGAACGATGCTGGTCGCGGCCAAGCCGCCGGCGCCGGCCATCAGCTGACGGCGGGTCAGCGCCAAGCCTTGGTCATTCTTCGTACGTTTTGCCATCGTTTTCTCCCTCGTTCGGAAGCGCCTGCCAGCGCCGTTTCGCGTCAGAATGCGGGTTGCCCCGTCGGTCTGTCAAACTTCAGGCCCGCAGCGTCTGCAACAGTGCGGCGATGTAGCCGTAGCAATAGGCGAAGGCGACGCCCTGGGCATCCATGCCGTCGATCACCGGCACGTGGTCGGGCATGATCATGTAGCGGTACCCCACCTCCTGATAGAGGCGGAGCGAGGCCGGCATGTCCATGTCGCCCTCGTCGGGGAAGGCCTCCATGAAGTCGAGCTTGCGCCCGCGGATGTTGCGAAAATGCACGTTGAAGATCTTGCCGCGGCTGCCGAACCAGCGGATCACATCGCCGACCTCGGCCTTGGGATCGTCCAGCATCTCGCCGACCGTGCCCTGGCAGAAGTTGAGTCCGTGATACGGACTCTCTTCGATCCCGACGAATCGCTTCAGCCCCTCGACCGTGCCCAGCACACGTGTCACGCCGCGCCAACCCGGCGGGGTGTAGGGGTCATGCGGGTGGCAGGCGAGGCGAACCTTATTCGCCGTGGCGACCGGCACGACGCGCTTCAGGAAATACTCGATCCGCTCCCAGTTCTCCGCCTCGCCGACGACGCCGGCCATGCCTGGCTTGGCGTTCTGATCGGCCTCGGCCCAGCGGAACGAGGCGTTGCGCGAGCCGCCACGGCCGATCGACGGCTTAGTGTGCGGGATGCCGATGATGTTGAGATTGTACTTGGCCGCAGGAATCCCCACCGCCGCGAGGCGCTCAATGAGCGCGCAGATGGAATCCAGCTCGCGGTCGCGATCGGGATCCTTCCC
>CAMDFP010000171.1 GCA_945897335.1 Asaia bogorensis
GATGGTCATCTACAAGGAATACCCGCACGTCGATATCCTCGACTGCGCCGAGGCCTTGTTCAACATCATTGCCGACACGGTCGACGGCAAGGTGAAGCCGCATCAGGCGCTGTTCGACTGCCGCACCATCGGCCTCTATCCCACCACCTACGAGCCGATGAAGGGGTTCGTCGCGCGCCTGCGCGGGATGGAGGGGAAGGACGGCATCCTCTCGCTCTCGCTGGCTCACGGCTTCCCCTGGGGGGACGTCAAGGAGACCGGCACCAAGATGCTGGTAGTGACCGACAACCGGCCGGAGGAGGGGGCTCGCCTCGCCGAAAAGCTGGGCCGCGAGGTCTATGCGATGCGGAAGGAGATCGAGCCGCCCTGGCTCGACCTCGAGCCGGCGCTCGACCGGGCGCTCGCGATCTCCGCCGGCAAGGCCAGGGACGAGACGTTGATGCAGGCCGCCGGCAACGGCCCGGTGGTGATCGGCGACGTCGCCGACAATGCCGGCGGCGGCGCCCCCAGCGATTCCACCTTCGTGCTCCGGGCGCTGCTGGCGCGCGGCATCAGGAGCGCGGCCGTCGGCTGCTTCTGGGATGCGGGCGCGGTCGCGCTGGCCGAGGAAGTCGGCGTCGGCGGCCGGCTCAAGCTCCGCCTCGGCGGCAAGATCGGGCCGGTCTCGGGCGATCCGCTCGACCTCGACGTCACCGTGCTCGGCCTGACCGAGGCGCTGGTCGACGTGATGGGCACCGGCAAGATGCCGCTCGGCCGCGCTGCCGCCTTCCGCATCGACGGCACCGAGATCGACGTGATCGCCAATACCGGCCGCTGCCAGACCTTCTCGCCGGCGGTGTTCGAAGCCTTCGGCATCGATCCGATGGCGAAGCAACTCGTCGTCGTCAAGTCGATGAACCACTTCCGCGCCGGTTTCGAACCGATCGCGCGCGGCATCGTCTACGCGGCATCACCGGCCTGCATCGACACCGACTACCGCCGCGTGCCGTACAAGAACGTGCGGCGGCCGATCTGGCCGCTCGACGCCGATCCCTGGAAGCAAGGAGCCTAAGACCCGTGACGCGCCTGTTCACCGCCATGGTGGCGACCGAGACTCACACGTTTTCGCCGCTGCCCGCCGGCTTCAAGCTCTACGAGGAGTGCTACATGGTGCGCGGCGGCAAGCATGCCGAGCCGCCCAGCGTCTTCGCCGTGCCGCTGGTCATCTTCCGCGACCGCGCCAAGGCGCGAGGGTGGGAGGTGGTGGAGAGCCTCGCCTGCTTCGCCCAACCGGCCAACCGCACCTTGAAGCACGTCTACGAATCCTTCCGCGACGAGGTGCTGGCGGATCTGAAGAAGGCGATGCCAGTCGACGTGGTGCTGCTGAACCTGCACGGCGCCATGGTCGCCGAGGGCTATGACGACTGCGAGGGCGACCTGCTCCAGAACATCCGGAAGATCGTCGGGCCGAAAGTGCCGATCGGCGCCGAGCTGGATCTCCACTGCCACCTGACCGACGAGATGATCGGCGCCGCGACCGCGCTTGTCATCTACAAGGAGTATCCGCACACCGACATCGCCGAGCGGGCGGAGGAGGTGTTCAAGATCATCGCCGACACCGTCGACGGCAAGGTCAAGCCGGTGATGTCGCTGTTCGACTGCCGCACCATCGGGCTCTATCCGACCACGGTCGAGCCGATGGCGACGTTCGTGAAGAAGATGACCGCGCTTGAAGGCAGGAACGGCGTGATCTCGGTCTCGCTCGGCCACGGCTTCCCCTGGGCCGACGTGCGCGAGGTCGGCACCAAGATGCTGATCGTCACCGACGACAGGAAGGCCCATGGCGACAAGCTGGCGGAGGAGCTCGGCCGCGAGGTCTATGCCATGCGGAAGGAGATCGAGCCGCCCTGGCTCGACCTCGAACCAGCGATCGACCGCTCGCTCAACATCTCCTCCGGCAAGGAGCAGGACAAGACGCTCGGCATCGCCGGCGGCAACGGCCCGGTGGTGATCGCCGACATCGGCGACAATGCCGGCGGCGGCGCGCCCAGCGACTCCACCTTCATCCTGCGCTCGCTCCTGGCCCGCGGCATCAAGTCGGCCGCGGTCGGCTGCTTCTGGGATCCGGGTGCGGTTGCGCTGGCCGAGGATGTCGGCGTCGGCGGCAAGCTGGCGCTCCGCCTCGGCGGCAAGATCGGGCCGGTCTCCGGCGATCCGCTCGACATCAAGGTGACGGTGACGGCTCTGGTGGACGAACTCACCGACAGCCTCGGCACCGGCTCGACCTCGCTCGGCCGCGCCGCTGCCTTCCGCATCGAAGGCACCGAGATCGACGTCGTCGCCAACACCGGTCGCTCGCAGACTTTATCGCCGGGCTCGTTCAAGCAGATGGGCATCGACGTGATGGCGAAGCAGATGGTGGTGGTGAAGTCGATGAACCATTTCCGCGCCGGCTTCGCGCCCGTCGCCCGCGGCATCGTCTATGCGGCATCACCCGGCGCCGTCGACTTCGACTACCGCCGTCTCCCCTACACGAAAGTCCGCCGCCCGATCTGGCCGCTGGATGCGGATCCGTGGGGGTAAGGTAAGAAGCCGCGTCGCTTCGCGACGCGCCCCCACCCCAACCCTCCCCCGCGTACGACGCGGGAGAGGGAGCAGGATCGGAACCCTCTCCCGCCAGAGGCGGGGGAGGGCAGGGTGGGGGCCGAGCGGAGCGAGGGTCGGAACGGTGCCTGAAATAGAAAAGGCCGGCGGCGGTTTCCCGTCGCCGGCCCCTTCTTTTGCGAGGCTTACTTCTTCTCGACGTTCCAGAACACCGGGATCGCCACTTCGACGATGTTGGAGAGGTTGGAGCGATACGCCATCGGCTGGAAGAAGGTGCCGAGCGGGGTGAAGTAGGCCTGCTCGACGGCGCGTTGCTGGATCGCCTCGCCGATCGCCTTCCGCTTGGTGATGTCGCCTTCCTTGGCCCAGTCGTCACGCAGCTTGGTCATGGTCTCGTCGCAGGGCCAGCCCGGCCAGCCGGAGCGGTCGCAGGCGGTGGTCAGGCCGTAGTTGGAGATGGCGCTGCCCAGCTCGAAGCCGAAGCCCCAGGTATGGACCACGCTCCAGCCGCCCTTGTCCGGCGCGTCCTGCTTGGCGCGGCGGGCGAGCAGTCCGCCCCAGTCGGTGTTCACGTCCTCGACGTTGAAGCCGACCTCGCGCAGCGTCGCCACGGTGACGATGCTCATGTCGCGGATGATCTGCTGGTCGGACGGGATCAGCACCACCACCTTCTCGCCGTTGTAGCCGGACTCCTTCAGAAGGGCCTTCGCCTTGGCGAGGTCCTTCTTCTGGAAGGCCTCGGCGAACTTCTCCGTGCCGGTCGGCGTGCCGCAGGCCATGAAGGCCCAGCAGGTCTTCCAGTTGGCGGGATCGCTGCCGACCGCGGCCTGCATGAAGTCCTTCTGGTCGACCGCATGCATGAAGGCCTGGCGGGCCTTGGCGTTGTTGAACGGCGGGTGCAGGTGGTTCGGGCGCATGATGCCGATGGCGCCGTTCGGGTTGTGCACCTTGGCGATGATGGCGGGGTTCTTCTTCAGCGTCGGCAGCAGGTCGAGCGGCGGGGTCTCGTACCAGTCGACCTCGCCGCGATCGAGCGCGGCCGTCGCCGTGGCGGGATCGGTGATGATGTGCCACTCGACCTTGTCGACCTTCACCACCTTGCCGCCGGCATACCAGCTGGCTGGCTCGGCGCGCGGCGCGTAGTCCTTGAACTTCGCGTAGACGACCTTCGAGTCCATCACGAACTCGTTGGCGACGAAGGTGAAGGGGCCGGAGCCGATGTTGGAGGTGATCGGCGTGCCGCCATCCATCATGGCGTCCTTCTCCGGATAGACGTAGAGCGCCTTGGCGCTCATCTTCGCCATCGAATCCAGAGTCGAGCCCCAGGCTTCCTTCAGCGTGAGCGTGAAGGTGCGGTCGTCGACCACGGCCAGCGTCATGCCCTGCTTCAGCATGATCAGGCCGTTGGTGTCCTTGGGCGCCCAGCGCTTGATCGAGGCGACGGCGTCCTTGGCGGTGACGGCCGCGCCGTCGTGGAACTTGAGGCCGGGGCGCAGCTTCATGGTGTAGACGAGGCCGTCGGCCGAGAGCGTGTGGCTCTCGACCATCTGCGGCTGCGGACGCTGGTCCTTGTCGGACGCGAACAGCGTGTCCCAGATCATGTAGGCGTGCTGATGCGAGATCGACGACTGGTTGATCGTCGTGTCGAAGACCGAAAGCTTGGCCTGCGGGATGTATTTGAGCACGGTCTGGGCCGAGGCCGACTGTGCCAGCAGCGCCGTGGCGGCGACGCCTGCGAGAAGACTCCAACGATGTGACATGATGGCCTCCTGTGGGTGGTTCGGGTTCGGGCGTTTCTTCAGGCGGCTCGGATCAGGTCCGACGCCTTCTCGCCGATCATGATGACCGGCGCATTGGTGTGTCCAGAGATCATCGACGGCATGATCGAGGCATCGACGACGCGAAGTCCGTCGAGCCCATGCACCCTGAGGTCGGGTCCGACCACCGCGTTGGCATCCGTTGCCGGCCCCATCTTGCAGGTGCCGGCGAGGTGGCCGACCGAGGCGCCGGTCTCGCGCGCATGGGCCAGGATCTCGTCGTCGCTGTCGACATGCGGCGCCGGCCAGATCTGCTGGCCCCGATAGGGATCAAGCTCGGGCGAGGCCACGATCCGGCGCGCCAGCCTGACGCCGTCGATCAGCACGCGGCGGTCGGTCTCGGTCGCGAGATAATTGGGCCGGATCGCCGGATGGGCCTTCGGGTCGGGGACTTTGAGATGGATCGAGCCCCGGCTCTCCGGGCGGAGCTGGAAGGCCACGATCGACATGCCGGGCTCGCGCTCCAGCACGCCGACCTTGCCCTGCTGCATCGACCACGGCGTGATGGTGAGCTCGAGGTCGGGCAGATCGAGCTCGGGCCGCGAACGGACGAAGGCGCAGAGCTGGGCCGCACAGATGCTCATCAGCCCGCGGCGGGTGAGGGCGTATTTGAGCACTTCGGATGCCAGCCGCCAGCCGCGCAGCCGCTCGTTGAAGGTCACGTTCTGCGTCACCCGCCAGACCGAGCGGGCGAGATAGTGGTCGTGCAGGTTCTCGCCGACACCGCGGAGGTCGTGGACGACGTCGAGGCCGAGCGCCTTCAGCCGCTCGCCCTGGCCGACGCCGGACAGCTCGAGCAGCTGCGGCGAACCGATGGCGCCGCCGGCGAGGATCACCTCGCCCCGGACGCGCACCTCGCGCGGCTGGCCCTGGATCTCGTAGGCGAGGCCGACGCAGCGCTTGCCCTCGAACAGAAGGCGCCGTGCCTCGGCGTGGGTCTCGACCGTGAGGTTGGCGCGCGAGCGGACCGGATTGAGATAGGCCTTCGCCGTCGAGTCCCGGAGCCCGTTCCGGGTGTTCATCTGGAAATAGTTGATGCCGTCCTGGCGGACGCCGTTCGGGTCGGGGTTGTACGGAATGCCGTGGCGCTCGGCCGCCTTGAGGAAGACCTCGCACAGCTCCCAGCGGTCGCGGGCGTAGCTCACCGACATCGGCCCGTCGCCGCCGCGGAACTCGTCGGCGCCGCCTTCGAACCGCTCCATCCGCTTGAAGTGAGGCAGCACCTCGGCGAAGGACCAGCCGCGGTTCCCCATCTGCGCCCAGGAGTCATAGTCCTCGGCCTGGCCGCGGGTGAACCCGAGCCCGTTGATCGAACTCGATCCGCCCAGCACCTTGCCGCGCGGGATCATCAGGCTGCGGCCGCCGGTCGCCTCCTCCGGCTCGGTCTGGAACTGCCAGGCGACACGGGGATCGCGGAAGGTGCGGCCGTAGCCGATGGGGATATGCAGCCAGGGATGGCGGTCCTCGCCGCCGGCCTCCAGCAGCAACACCTGGACCCGCGGGTCCTCCGAGAGCCGGGCTGCGAGCACGCAGCCGGCCGAGCCGGCACCGACGATGACGTAGTCGAAGAGCATGGACGCGGATGATGGGAGGCGCGCACTCGCGGCGTCCAGTGGCAATCGCCGGCCATGAAAGCCCGGGCTAGAGCCAGCCCTGCAGAACGTCCTCGGGCGTCGTCGTCGGCAGCACGTTGATCTCCTGGCAGGCGGCGTTGCCGTAGAGCCGCTGAATGCCGACGGTGCCTCCGGCGCCGAGATGGCTCGCCCGCCAGTCGAGGCCGTCGCCGCTGCCGGGCGGCGTGGCCGGGCCGATCGGGTAGACCACCTTGCCCCGGGCTGTGGAGTAGGACAGGACCTCGCTGATGCCGCTGCGGGCGCTCAGGTGGTGGCCGGCGAGGTCGGCCAGCGGGATGATCTCGGCCAGCGGGCAGTCGAAGGGGATCGCGCCCGGAATCGCCGTGTCGTGCGCCAGCGCGATCGCATCGAAGCCGCGCGACCCGTTCCGCTGGTTGACGGCGACTGTGAGGCCCCGGGCGGCCAGCAGCCGGACCAGTGCCGCCCACCAGTCCTTCGGAATGACATGCGGGATGCTGTTGGCGATCGGCGCCAGGATCACCGTCTTTCCCGGCACCAATCCCAGCGCCCGGAAGCGCCGCTCGGCCTCGGCCCTCACCCCGTCGGGTACGACCGGCGGCGCGGTCTCGGCGTCCGGCGGCAGGTGCATCAGGTGGCGGGTCAGGTCGGCGAGGCTGACGTCATGGTCGAGGCAGAAGTCGTAGAGGCGTCCGTCGCCATGCAGGCCGTTCCAGGGAAAAAACGGGTGGCCGAGGGCGAAGCGGGCGTAGGGCTGCATTGCCCATACGTTCACGCCGTCGACGACGATCAGCCCGTCGAAGTAGCCGTGATAGAGATGCAGGAGCGAAGTCATGCGCTGGTCGGCGCAGATCGTGATCCGGCCGCCGTGATGGCGACGGAACGCTCTCAGCAGGCTCAGCATCAGCATCTGGTCGCCGATGCCCGAGGCCGGGAACAGGAACCAGGACTCCTCGACCGGGTAAGCGAAGCTCTCGCGCGCGGTCTTGCAGACGTTCCGCCAGATGCGGAGATAGGGATCGCTTTCGTTGAAGTCCATCGGCTCAAGGCTGGTCTGTGGGGCGGGCCTGCGCGCGCGCCGAAACTAGCATGAGGGCCGTCGCCCGAAGGGGCGGGATTCGTCCTCAGGCGGCCGTTCCACGTTCGGGATTATCGCCTAAGCTCCACAAATATCGAGCAAATCACCGATAATGGTTAACATGGTATTAACTCGCTTTCAGATAGTGTGACGGCGATCACCGACAGGAATAGCGAATCGGAAGATCTAGATGACTATGCGTGCGACCCAGCAAGGCGATCTTCGGGTGGGCGACCGCTTCCGTCACGAACGGGATGACCGGGTGACGGAAACCGCGACCATCGTTGCGACCCGCGTCGACGCGTTCGGCATCCCCCATGTCCGGTTCACCGTCACCTTCGCGCTGCCGTCCGGCCGCGTCTCGGAAGCCGAGCGCTCGCTCTCGGTCGGCACCTTCGTCGGTCGCTATAGCGAACTCGCCAATTAGCTGATCGGCGGACCGCAGCGATTCCAGACCTGGACGTCGGTCGATCCCGGCGGCGTCAGATGCATGACGTTGTCGCTGAGCAGGCGCATGTTGACCGTGCCGCCGGCGCCGGTCTCGGCCGCCGGCACGACATAGCGGAACCCGTGGCGATCGTAGTCGCCCTGCATCTGCGTGCCGCCGGGCGTACGGATGCGGGGCCCGTTGATGTCGATGCGCTTGCCGTCGAGGGCGCACCACTGGCCGTCGATCGCGTCCGCCCGTGCCGGGTTCGGGCAGAGCCAGACGGCCAGGGCGAGGACGGCAAGGATGCGGGCGGGTCGGACCATGCGAGCCTCCAGGTTGACCTCTGCCGATCTTAGGATGCGCCGCCGCCGTGTCGAGTGGCCCCGGACCGAATTCATTCGGTGTCGATTTGCTGACCGTGCTCCGGCGGACCCCGCCTATCATGCGGGCAACCCGGTCCGCCGGGGATCGCCAGCGCCCGAGGATCGACACCGTGCGGCCAACCAATCTTCTGGTCATCATGTCCGACGAGCACAGCCGACGCGTGCTCGGCTGCTATGGCAACAAGATGATCAAGACCCCGAACTTGGATGCGCTGGCGGCCAGGGGCACGCGGTTCACCGACGCCTACTGCAACTCCCCGATCTGCGTGCCGTCGCGGGCGAGCTTCGCCACCGGCCGCTACGTCCATCAGATCCGCTTCTGGGACAACGCCATCCCCTATGACGGCTCGATTCCGTCCTGGGGCCACCGGCTGATGGACGCGGGCTCGCGCGTCACTTCCATCGGCAAGCTGCACTATCGCGATACCCATGACCCGAACGGCTTCGATGAGGAGATCATCCCGCTCCACGTCGTCGATGGTGTCGGCGACCTGCTGGGATTGATCCGCGAGGACGCGCCGGTCAGAACCGCGGCACTGAGGCTCGCCGAGGAAGCGGGCCCCGGACCGTCCTCCTACCAGCGCTACGACGACGACATCGCCGCCCGCTCGGCCGACTGGCTGAAGACGCGGGCGAAGGCCTATGCCGGCAAGCCCTGGGTGCTGTTCGTGTCGCTGGTGCTGCCGCACTTCCCGCTCAAGGTCGAACAGCGCTTCTTCGATCTCTACCCCGAGGACTCCGTGCCGCTGCCGGCGATGTATGCGCCCGACGAACGGCCGCGCCATCCCTATATCGACGAGATGCGGCGAACGATGGTCTACGACCAGGCCTTCACGCCCGAACGCGTGCGCCGCGCCATCGCCGCGTATTACGGCATGGTGACGAAGCTGGACGAGAACATCGGCACGGTGCTTTCCGCTCTGGAAGAGTCCGGTTTCGCCGGCGATACCCGCGTCATCTACACCAGCGATCACGGCGACAATCTCGGCACCCGCGGGCTCTGGGGAAAGTCGACGATGTACGAGGAGTCGGCCGGCGTGCCGCTGATCCTGGCCGGGCCCGACGTGCCGGCGGGCAAGGCCGTACGCACGCCGACGACGCTGGTGGATGCATTCCCCTCGATCGTCGAAGGCGCCGGGCTTCCGCAGCATCCCGACGACCGCGACCTGCCCGGGCGCTCGCTCTGGCATATGGCGAAGGGCGCCACGCCCGAGCGCACGGTGCTCTGCGAATACCACGCCGTCGGCGCCTCGGCCGCGACCTACATGATCCGCGTCGGCAAATACAAATACGTCCACTACGTCGACATGCCGCCGATGCTGTTCGAC
The DNA here is from genome assembly GCA_945897335.1 of Asaia bogorensis. GTDB lineage: Bacteria > Pseudomonadota > Alphaproteobacteria > SHVZ01 > SHVZ01 > SHVZ01. The sequence continues at coordinate 9,212 of CAMDFP010000171.1, forward strand.
CTCGAGACCGACCCGGACGAGCGCCGCGATCTCGGCCGCGATCCGGCGCATCGGGAAACGGTTTCTCGCTGCGAGGCGGCGCTTCGCGAGGTTGTCGACCCGGAAGCGGCCGATCGGTTGGCGCGCGCCGACCAGAAGGCCCGCATCGACCAGTTCGGCGGACGGGAGGCGGTGATCCGCCGGGGCTCCTTCGGCCATTCGCCGATCCCCGGCGAGAAGGCCACCTTCGGCTGAGCGGCGGAGCCGGACGTTGAAGCGGATCGCCTATCGCGCCTTCGGCGACCCGTCCGAGGTCTGCCGCGTCGAAGAGGTTCCGGAACCCGGCTTGCCATCGGCGGGCGAGGTGCTGATCGAGATCCTGGCCTTCCCGATCAATCCGTCGGATCTGCTGGTGATCCGGGGCCGGCATCGCACACGGCCCGCGCTTCCGGCGCAGCCCGGCGCCGAGTCCGTCGGCCGGGTGCTCGCGGTCGGCAGCGGCGTCGTCGGATTCGCGCCGGGCGACCTCGTGGTGCCGACGGTGCGGGAGGCCTGGGTGCAGCGCCGGGTCCTGCCGGCGATCTCGCTGCTGGCCGTAGACGGCGCCGCCGATCCGCTTCAGCTCGCCATGCTGCGCGGCCTGCCCGGCACCGCCTGGTACATGCTGGAGGATCACGCGCCACGGCTGCCCGGCGGCTGGGTGCTGCAGACGGCGGCGAATTCCGGCGTCGGCCTCTGCCTTGCGGCGCTGGCCCGGGCGCGCGGCCTTCGCAGCGTCAACATCGTGCGTCGGACCGGCGCCATGAAGGCGGTCGAGGAGGCCGGCGGCGACGTGGTGCTGACGGAAGAACCGGTCTCCGACCTGGCCGAACGGGTACTGGCGGCGACGGCAGGCGCTCGTCCCCAGGTCGCCTTCGACTCGGTCGCCGGTCCCAACACCAGCCGGCTGGCCGCCTGCCTCGCCGACGGCGCCCCCGTCGTGGTCTACGGGCTGCTCTCAGCGCGTCCCTGCGAGCTGACGCCGGAGCAGCTGATCTTCCACGGCCTGTCCCTTGTCGGATACTCCCTGCCGGAGGCCTTGGCACGGCGCTCTGCGGCGGTGGTGGCCGGCGACTACCTGGCGCTGTCCCGCTTGGTGGCGGCGGGCCGCCTCCGGGTGCCGGTGGCCGCAACATATCCGATGGGCGACATCGCCGCCGCGCTCAGGCACGCCGCCGAGAGCGGCCGCGACGGCAAGGTCCTGGTACGGCCGAACGCCTAAGGG
>CAMDFP010000172.1 GCA_945897335.1 Asaia bogorensis
CGCCGGCATGGCGACGGTGATCGTCGCCACCTCGGCCGCGGTCAAGCTGGCCCAGCTCGGCCTCTCGCGGCTGCTCTCGCGCACCCAGGCATGGCGGAAACGATGAAGCGGGCGCTGCTGATCCTCGCCGTCGCGACTTCGATCACCGGTTGTGCCGATGCCGGCGACGTCGCGCTCCGCACCGTCGAGAACGTCGCCCGCGCCGCCTGCACGGCTGCCCGCAACTGCGCCAACACCTGCCCCGACGGCTCGACCGCCAGCCCGCAGACGCGGAGCTGTCCCGGCCGACCCTAAAGCGGGCTCCCCGGATCGAACTTCGGCTTCCGCTTCTCGGCGAAGGCCGCCAAGCCTTCCTTCACCTCGGGCCCGGTGAAGCCCATGAACTCGAGCGCCAGCGAGGTGTCGAAGGTGGGACCCGCCATGCGCAGCCAGTTGTTCAGCGCATACTTGGTCCAACGGATCGCCGTCGGCGCGCCTTCGGCCAGCTTGACGGCGATGGCGAGAGAGCGCGCATCCAGCTCGTCGTCCTCGACCGCGAGCGAGATCAGGCCGATGCGCTCGGCCTCCTCGCCGGAGATCGCCTCGCAGAGCAGCAGATAGTACTTGGCCTTGGCCATGCCGCAGAGCAGCGGCCAGATCATCGCCGAATGATCGCCGGCGGCGACGCCGAGCCTGGTGTGACCGTCGATGATGCGGGCGGTCCTGGAAGCGACCGAGATGTCGGCGAGGAGGCCCACCGAAAGCCCGGCGCCGACCGCCGGCCCCCGCATCGCCGAGACGATCGGCTTCCCGCAATTGATGACGTTGTAGACGAGGTCGCGCGACTCCTTCCAGATCCGCACCCGAGTCTGGAAGTCGTCGATCATCGCCTGGACCATGCCGAAATCGCCGCCGGCCGAGAAGGCCTTGCCGGCGCCGGTGACCAGTACCGCGCCGACGCTCTCGTCACGATCGATGTCGCGCCAGATCTCCGCCAGCTCGCGATGAGTCTCGGCGTCGACGGCGTTCAGCTTCTCCGGCGCGCTCATGGTGACGCGAAGCACGCGCGGATGCGGCCGGTCGAGCACGAGGTGGCGATAAGCGGCATAGGGATCGGTCACGTGAGCCTCCTGGACGTTCCCCCCGGCACCCGGATACGCTCGCGGCCACCCCAGGGAGGATCTATGAGCATGACGGCCACGACCGTCCTCTATCAGGCCGAGGCCGGCGTCGCCACGCTGACGCTGAACCGGCCGGAAAGCCTGAACGCACTGACGGGCACCATGCATGGCGAGCTGCGCGCGGCGATCGACCGCGCCGCGAGCGATTCCGACGTGCGCTGCCTCGTCATCACCGGCGCCGGTCGCGGCTTCTGTTCGGGCGCCGATCTGGTGGATACGACAATCGTCTCCGGCGGGGTGCCCGATCTGGGCAGGACGCTGGAGACCCACTACAACCCGCTGATCCGGAAGCTCCGCGACCTGCCGAAGCCGATCATCGCCGCGGTCAACGGCGTCGCCGCCGGCGCCGGGGCCAACATTGCGCTCGCCTGCGACCTGGTGCTGGCGGCCCGCTCCTCGCTGTTCATCCAGGCCTTCTGCAAGATCGGCCTGATCCCCGATGCCGGCGGCACCTGGCTGCTGCCGCGCCATGTCGGCCGCGCCCGCGCCGCCGGCCTCGCCCTCCTCGGTGACACGCTTCCAGCCGAGCAGGCGGAAGCCTGGGGGCTGATCTGGAAGGTGGTCGACGATGACAAGCTGCTGGATGAGGCGATCAGGCTCGCCCGGCATCTCGCGACCCAGCCGACCAAGGCGCTCGGCCTGATCAAGCAGGCGCTGGGCGCGGCCGAGACCAACACGCTGGATGCCCAGCTCGATCTCGAACGCGACCTGCAGACCGTGGCTGGGCGCACCGACGACTTCCGCGAGGGCGTCGCCGCCTTCCGCGAGAAGCGGCAGCCGCGTTTCACCGGTCGATGACCGACGAAGGCGCGATCGTCGCCGCCGTCGGCGAGGGCATGTATGCCCGCGACCACGCAGCACAGGCCCTCGGCATCCAGCTCGACGAGATCGGCCGCGGCACCGCCCGCATGTCCATGACGGTTCGCCAGGACATGATGAACGGTCATGGCACCTGCCATGGCGGCATCCTGTTCACGCTCGCCGATACCGCCTTCGCCTATGCCTGCAACTCCTACAACCTCGCCACCGTCGCGGTTCACTGCACCATCAGCTTCCTCTCACCCGGCCGCCTCGGCGACCGCCTGACGGCGATCGCGACCGAAACCGCTGTCGATGGCCGCGACGGCGTCTACGACATCGCGATCCAGAACGAATCTTCCCGCACCATCGCCACCTTCCGCGGCGTCTCCCGCCGGCTCCGGGACAAGGTCGTCGATGGCCCGGCGCTGGCATGACCAAGGCGCGCACCTCGCCACCCGCTCGCAGCGAGCTCGATCCGATCGAGGTTGCGAGCCGGGACGAGATTGCAGCCCTGCAGCTGCAGAGACTCAAGTGGTCGATCCGCCACGCCTATGACAACGTCGCGGTCTACCGGGCGAAGTGCGACCAGGCCGGCGTGCATCCGGACGATCTCACCTCACTCGCAGACCTTGCCGGCTTTCCGTTCACGGTGAAGGACGATCTCCGCGCCTCATACCCGTTCAAGCACTTCGCCGTGCCGATAAGCGACGTCGTGCGCATCCACGCCTCCTCGGGTACCACCGGCAAGCCGACGGTCGTCGGCTATACGGCGAAGGACATCGACACCTGGTCGGAGATGATGGCGCGTTCGATCTGCGCCGCCGGCGGGCGGAGGACCGACATCATCCATGTCGCCTACGGCTATGGCCTCTTCACCGGCGGGCTGGGCGCGCACTATGGCGGCGAGCGGCTGGGGGCCGCCGTCATCCCGATGTCGGGCGGCCAGACCGAACGCCAGGTGCAGATGATCCAGGATCTGGAGCCGGGCATCATCATGGTGACGCCCTCATATTTCCTGGTCATCGCCGACGAGATGGAGCGCCAGGGGCTGGACCCGCGCGCATCGTCGATCCGCATCGGCATCCTCGGCGCCGAGCCCTGGACCGAGACCATGCGGCAGGAGATCGAGGCCCGCCTCGACCTGGACGCCATCGATATCTATGGGCTCTCGGAGGTGATGGGCCCCGGCGTCGCCCAGGAGTGCCTGGAGACCAAGGACGGCCTCCATATCTGGGAGGATCATTTCTACCCGGAGATCATCGATCCCCAGACCGGCGCCGTGCTTGCCGACGGCGAGCTGGGCGAGCTGGTCTTCACCTCGCTCAGCAAGGAAGCGACGCCGGTCATCCGCTACCGCACCCGCGACCTGACACGCCTCTTGCCCGGCACCGCGCGCTCGATGCGACGGATGGCGAAGATCACCGGCCGCTCCGACGACATGCTGATCATCCGCGGCGCCAACGTCTTCCCGACCCAGATCGAGGAACTGATCCTGAAGGACCCGCGCCTGGCGCCGGTCTACCTGATCGAGGTCCGCCGCGACCATCGTCTGGACGAAATCGCCGTCCAGGTCGAGCTCAAGCCCGGTCTCGACGACGAGTCCGCGCCGGTGAACGCTGCAGCCGACCTGGCCCGCGCCATCAAGGCCTATGTCGGCGTCTCGGCCGAGGTCCGGGTGATGCCGGAGAACTCGATCCCGCGCTCGGCCGGCAAGGCGAAGCGCGTCAACGACCTCCGGCCGAAGGAACGATCATGACGGGTGCCGCCGGACTTGCCGGAAAGATGACGCCGGCGCCGCCGGGATCGGATGAAGCGCCCGATCCGGCGAAGCTGCTGTTCGGCCTGGAGGAGCCGCCGCCCTTCCCCAAGGACAACATCTTCCCGATCACCTGGGAGACCGAAACGCCTCGGCTTCTCGACTTCTACGAGAAAGGCCGCGATCCCGGCTGGTCACCGGCGACCCTGCCCTGGGGCACGCTCGATCCGGCCGCCTTCACCTGGGATCAGCGCTATGCGCTCGCCTACTGGTTCTCCCTGCTGTCGGTCTTCGACTCATCCGGCCCTGCGGTGTTCGCCCGCGCCATGATCCATACCTACGAGACTCATGAGGAAGACCCGATCCGGAAGTGCTTCTTCTCGGTGACCCGCGACGAGGTCAACCACGAGGAGGTCTGCCAGCGCGCCATCCTGACGCTCACCCCCGACGGTCCCTTCGGCTACGAACCGACGACCCCGCTCGGCCGCCTCGCCCAGAACAACGCCCGCTGGTATCACCACAACGGCGCCCGCTACTGGGAGGGCTTCAAGAAGGGGATCAGTCGGCACCCGCTGCCGATCCTCTTCACCTCGTTCCTGATGGGTGAGATGGCGTCCTCGACGCTGTTCCACTGGATGCATCGCACCACCACCATCCCGGTGTTCAAGGAAGCCTTCCGCCGCGTCGGCCAGGACGAAGCCCGCCACATGGGCATCTGCCTCACGGTACTGGAGAAGCTGCTGCCGAAGCTCACCGACGAGCAGCGCGCCCAGATCACCAAGCAGATCCGCGCCGGCTACGTGTTCCTCTCCGGCATCCTCTACGAACCGCCGGAGCAGTTCTGGGAGCTGCCGTCGACCTGGCGGCCGGCGCATCGCCTGCTGGAGGAGGCCGCGCGCGGCGCCGGCCTCGGCATCCTCAGCGACGAGGAGCGCCGCGAGAACTGGCGGACAGCCTTCCTCAAACTGAAGGGCCTGCTCGAGCCGCACCGCATCGTCTTCCCCGCGATCCCGGAGATCGGCATCGACGGCGCCACCGTCGCCTTCGATCCCGACGACATCATCCCGGTGTTCTAGTTCGCGTTGGAAAGCCGGCGCCTCGCCTCCGCGAGGTCGCGGGCGACGCCGGTGCGGAGCACGGTCAGGTCGTCGGAGGCAATGACGAAGCGGGCCCCCTTGGCGACCCACGCCGGCTGCTCTTCCGGCGGCAGGTACATGCCCATGCAGACGGCGAGATTGTAGGCGCGGGATGCCTCGAACACCTGGTCGAGGCCGGCCTGGACCTTCGGGTGGAGCCAGTTGCCGAGCACGCCGGCCGATCCCGACATGTCCATCGGACCGACACAGATCGCATCGACACCGGGGACGGCCGCGATCTCCTTCGCCCGCGCCGCCGCGTCGACATGCTCGATCTGCGGGATGACGAAGGTCGCGGCGTTGGCCCCGCCCACATAGGCATCGGTGTTGCGGTAGTAGTCGGTGGCGCGCCTCGGACCGTAGCCGCGGCGGCCCATGGGCGGATACTTGCAGGCGGCGACCAGGGCCCGGGTCTGCGCGGCATCCATCGTCATCGGCGCGATGATGCCGTCGGCGCCGATGTCGAGGATGCGCTTGATGCGCGATGGATCGTGGTCCTGCACGCGCACGATGACGACGGGGTCCCAGCGCCGTGCCGCCGAGAGTGCGTGCTGCAGGTCTTCCAGGCTGAGCGAGGTGTGCTCGGTGTCGATCAGCAGCACGTCGATGCCGGACCCGGCCATGATCTCGGCGATGCCGGAATCGTTGAAGGTCATCCAGGCGGAATAGACGACCTCGCCGGCCTTGAGGCGGCGCTTGATCTCGAGGGCACGCTCGGACATGGGGGTTCCTGTATCGAGTTCCGTCAGCCTATCCTGAAGGCATAAGGGACTCGGGGGAAGATCGATGAAGCTCGGCATGTTCATGATGCCTTGCCACGACCCGCGGCGGGACGTGCACCAGGCGCTGCTCGAAGACGTCGGGCAGGCGGTACTCGCTGACCGCTTAGGTTATGACGAGCTCTGGGTCGGCGAGCATTACTCGGCGCCGAGCGAGCCGGTCACCGATCCGTTCACCTTCCTCGCCAACCTGATCGCCCGCACCAGCCGGATGAAGCTCTGCACCGGCGTCATCAACCTGCCGCAGCAGCACCCGGCGGTGGTGGCGGCCCACGCGGCACTGCTCGACCATCTCAGCGAAGGCCGGATGATGTTCGGGGTGAGCTCCGGCGGACTTCCCAGCGATTTCGAGCTGTTCAAGCTGACCGATCCCCGCACCCGCGGCGAGATGCTGCACGAAGCCGCCGAAATGATCGTGAAGATCTGGTCGCAGGACGGCCCTTACGACATCAAGGGCAAGTACTGGGACGTGACCCTGAAGGACTTCGTCGTGCCCGAACTCGGCATCGGCACGATCCTGAAGCCCTTCCAGAAGCCGCACCCGCCGATGGCGGTCTCCGCCGTCAGCCCGTTCTCCTACAGCGTGAAGCACGCCGGCAAGAAGGGCTGGAACTTCATCTCGGCGCATTTCTGCACGCGGGCGAACATCAAGAGCCACTGGGAGGCCTATCGCCAGGGCTGCGAGGAGGCCAAGCGGACGCCCGATCCCGCGGCCTGGCGGGTCGCCCGCGTGATCCATGTCGATCGCGACGCCGGGGCGGCCAAGGCCTTCGTCGACGATCCGGACGGGCCGGTGCGTTTCTTCTGGTCCTATCTGCTGGGCGTGCTCGCGCGTTCCAAGATGCTGCCTCTGCTCAAGTCCGACCCGGCGATGGCCGACTCGGCCGTGGACGTCGACTATGCGATCCGCGAGTTCACGCTCTATGGCGACCCGCGCTCGGTCGCCGGTCAGATCCAGGACTTGAAGGAGGAGGTCGGTGACTTCCGCATGATCGTCCAGCTTGCCCTCGAGTTGATCCGCCGGACGGAGATCGAGGCGTCGATGCGGTTGCTGGCCGAGGAAGTGATGCCGTTGCTGCGCGCCTAGAAGCCCGGATGATCTGCGGTCATGGCGTAGCGGCTGCCGTAATAGACCAGCGCCGGCTTGTCCTCGGCGGAGCAGGCATGGACGCGGCCGACGAAGATCACGTGATCGCCGCCCTCGTACTGGTGATGCGTCACGCAGACGAAGCGGGCGACGCAGCCGTCGAGCAGTGGCACGCCGCCCTCGCCCTCATGGAAGGCGATGCCGGCGAAGCGGTCGGGGATGCGGCTGGAGAAGCGCTGGGCGATCTCGACCTGGTCCCAGGCCAGCACGTTGACGCCGAAATGCGTGGCGGTGCGGAATGCCTCCAGGCTCTTCGCCCGCTTCGACAGGCTCCACAGCACCAAAGGCGGATCGAGCGAGACCGAGTTGAAGGAATTGGCGGTGAGGCCGACAAGGACCCCATCGCCATCGCGGCAGGTAATGACGGTAACGCCGGTGGCGAAGCGCCCGAGCGCCGAGCGCAACGCGTCCCCTCCGGTCGCACCGTCCACTGCCGCCCCGCCGATTGGATGTTCCGCTGACATCGATCTCCGTTAAGTTACGCGAGGGGCGGAGGGAGAGCCATGGGCAACCGCGGACGAATTCAAGGACCAGCGATCGCCGCGGTTGCGGCGTTGCTCGCGCTCGCCGCCTGCGAACGGGCGGCAGTGGTCGCTGACCCGGATCGCCGGTGCACAGTTCCGCGAATCGTCGAAGAGGCACGGCGGACACCGCTCGGACGGCTTCCGCCGGACGATGTTCCCACGCCTGGCATGCTGCCGACACCGGAGCTGAGCCCGGCGGAGGCGGCGGCGGCGGGCGACTGCATCCGGCCGATCCTCTTCGACATTGCCCGGAAAAGCGACAGCGAGCGCCTGCGCAGCTCGACGGATTGGCCGCGCGTCGGCACGCAGTTCTATCGATCCGAACACGGGCGATATCTGGAAGTCTCCGTCAACGCACTCGCCGCCGGCTACAAGCTCTTCGAAGACGGCCCCAGGCTTCCGGTCGGCGCCGTGATCAAGAAGCAGGGCTACACGGTGCTGCGCACCGGTGCCGTCGTCGCCGGCCCGCAGTTCCTCATGGAGCGGATGCCGTCCGGGTACGACGAGCGCATCGGCGACTGGAAGTTCACGCTGATCACCGGCGCCGGCTCGGTCCGTGGCGAGACCCGGGGACAGAACGGCGAGACCGTCGAGTTCTGCGTCGAGTGCCACAGGAGCGCCCGACGCCAGGATTTCCTCTTCTTCGTCCCGCCCGACTACCGGCCGAAGAGCTAAGCCGGCTCGTCCATCGGCACGATCTCGCGCGTCAGCGGCCCGCGATACGTGTAGGCCGCGGCCGCTTCCGCATCGCCATGAAGCGTGGTGCAGCCGGCATAGCTGCCGTCCTCGTGGTGATAGAGTCGCTGGTGATCCTCCAGCGTGCCCCAGACCGCGCCGGCCTGGTGATAGTGGAACTGGATCGCGCGGCGATGGCCATTCGAGCGGTTCGGGCCGGTGAAGTGATGCAGCAGCGCGTGGAAGATCAGCGCGTCGCCCGGCTCCATCTCCAGCGCACGCGCCTCGCTGCGGCTAACCGTGTCATCGGGCATGGCGCAGCGGGCGAGGTCGTTCTCGTGCACATGCGGCCGGGGTCCGCCGTGATGGGAACCGGCGATCACTTCCATGCAGCCGTTGTTCTTCGTCGCCGAATCCAGCGCGATCCAGACGCCGGCGATCAGCGAGGGATCGGTCAGGCGGAAATACGAGGCGTCCTGATGCCAGGGCTTGTCGGAGCCGATGCGCGGCGGCTTCACCAGCGCCATCTCCTGGAACAGCACTCGATCCCGGCCGAGAAGCTGGTCGAGAGTGAGATGGAGCCGTCGGTTCATCGCCGCCGCCTTCAGCGCCGACGAATCCTCGACATAGTCCATGTACTTCCGCACATAGAGCTCGCGAGACTCAGGCGGTATTTCCTCGATCTTGAAGCCGGCCTCGAGCCAGATCCGGGTCTCGGTCTTCGGCACGCGGTCGGCGGCGAGGTCGGACAGCGCCTGACGGCACGCCTCGACCGAACGCGGTCCCAGCAGCCCGCGGACGACGACATAGCCCTCCCGGCGATATGAGGCGATCTCGCTTGCAGCGAGGAGCCGGTGCGAGCTCACGCGACCTCGCCCCGGCGCTTCAGGAACTCGAGCTTGAGCGGCAACGGTGATCCGAGCCACAGCGGATACGTGGCATGGTCCTCGTAGTCGTCGCCGGTCAACGGGTGAACCAGTACGGTCAGGCCGGAACGGTTGAGCATCAGCCACGGCACCAGCCGCGGGAACTCCGCGATCGGGAAGGCCACCTGATACATCGAGACCGGGTGAGGGCCGATCGGGCTGTCGTGCCAACGGCCGAGCTGAGTCTGGAAGCCGGCGCCGATTCCTTCCCGAAGGCGCTCGGCAGCGGGCCTGGTCTCGGCGTCGTAGTAGACATGGGCGTGGTAGCCCGTGATCGACCGAGGATCGGCGAAGTCGGCGGACATGAGTCAGTGGCTGGCTTCGGGAACGACGCGAGGGGCAAGATCATGAAGCCCGAGTCGGCGGGCGATCCAATGGAGGCCTGGAGCAGCCACGGCGCCGACGCCGCAGCCGGCGGCGAAGGCAGCCGCGATCACCGGCAGCGTCAAGGCTTCGAGCGGCGAGAAGAGCACCATCACGGTCGCCGTGGACGCCGTCACCGTGCCGGTACCGAGGCAGGCGAGGCTCTGCATCTCGGCGTTGGTCATTTCAGCTTCGTCAATTGCCGCATGCGCCGCCGGTGCGCAGGCGATCACGGCGAGGATCGCCACGGCGGCCACCAGGGGGCATAACCACGCCTTCACATCGCCACCACTTTGCCGGGGTTCATGATGTTGTCGGGATCGAGCGCGTGCTTGATCGAGCGCATCAGGCTCACCGCCTCGCCATGCTCGGCCTGCAGGAAGGCGAGCTTGCCGTAGCCGACGCCGTGCTCGCCGGTGCAGGTGCCGCCCATGGCCAGCGCACGCGCGACCATGCGGTCGTTGTGAGCGGAGGCCCGCTTCAGCTCCTCAGGATTGTCGGGGTCGATGACGTAGACCAGGTGGAAGTTGCCGTCGCCGACATGTCCGACCATCGGTGCCAGCAGGCCCGACTCCTCGATGTCCTTCTTGGTCTCGAGGATGCATTCGGCGAGCCGCGAAATCGGCACGCAGACGTCGGTCGGCCAGCCCTTGGCGCCGGGCCTGAGCGCCAGTGCCGAGTAGTAGGCCCGGTGCCTCGCCTCCCACAGCTTGGTGCGGTCTTCCTGACGAGTCGCCCATTTGAAATCGGCACCGCCGTGCTCGGCCGAGATCGCCTGCACCGTCTCCGCCTGCTCCTTCACGCCGGCATTGGTGCCGTGGAACTCGAAGAAGAGGGTCGGGGCCACCTTGTAATCGAGCTTGGAGTGGGTGACGCAGGCACCCATCTGCACCTCGTCCAGAAGCTCGATGCGGGCGACAGGAACGCCGGACTGGATCGTCTGGATCACCGTGTTCACGGCGTCGGCGATGCTGGGATAGGCGCAGACCGCCGCCGACATCGCCTCCGGCACGCCATAGAGCCGGAGCGTCACCTCGGTGATGATGCCGAGCGTTCCTTCCGAACCGACGAAGAGGCGGGTGAGGTCGTAGCCCGCCGCCGATTTACGCGACCGCCTCGCCGTCTTGATGATGCGTCCGTCGGCGACCACGACCGTCAG
>CAMDFP010000173.1 GCA_945897335.1 Asaia bogorensis
TATGAGCGTCGGTTCACGGAGGCGTTCGGTCATGGATCTCGGCAAACTCTCTCTCTTCAAGATCATCGGGGCCCGGATGGGCTATCTCGGCGAGCGCCAGAAGGTCCTGGCCGAGAACGTCGCCAACGCCGACACCCCGCACTATCGCCCGAGCGACCTCAAGGCGATGGACTTCCAGGCCGTCCTCCGCGGCGACCAGCGGATCAAGCTGGCGACCACCCAGCAGGTGCACCTCGCCGGCGTCACCCCCGGCAACAAGTTCCAGGTCGAGAAGGCCGGATTCGGCAAGAGCTACGAGACCTCGCCCAACGGCAACGCGGTGGTTCTGGAAGAGCAGATGATCAAGGTCTCCGAGTTGCAGGCCAACTACCAGCTGGCCGCCAACCTCTATCAGAAGAACCTCGGAATGCTGCGCACCGCCATCGGGCGGAGCCAGTAAGCGCGACGAAGGGAGCTGAACCATGACTCTCGATCTTTCCAAGTCGAGCCAGATCGCGGCCTCGGGCATGCGGGCCCAGGGCACCCGCCTCAAGATCATCGCCGAGAACCTGGCCAATGCCGACACCGTGATCGGCGCCGACGGCTTCGACCCCTACCGGCGCAAGGTCATCACCTTCAAGAACGAGATCGATCGGGCTTCCAACGCCAGCGTGGTCAAGGTCAACCCGCTCACCTACGACCAGTCGGATTTCCGCATCGAATACAATCCAACGCATCCCAAGGCAGATCCCGACGGTTATGTTAAGATGCCGAACGTGAACTCGCTGATCGAGGTCATGGACATGCGCGAGGCGCAGCGGAGCTACGAGGCGAACGTGACGATGATCGAGGGCACCAGGAGCCTGATCCAGCGCACGATCGACCTGCTGCGCAGCTGATCGAAGTAGGAGAACCGAGCGATGGCGATCGATCTCAAGGGTTTCAATCCGCTGCAGATGCTCAAGGGCGCTGGGCAGGGGCTTGCACAGCCGTCCGTCGGCGCCCAGGGTCCCGTCGCCGGCGGCAAGGATTTCCTGGCGCTGGTCAAGAACGCCGCCCAGGAGTCGATCCAGGCCGGCCAGAAGGCCGAGGCCATGAGCGTCGCCGGGGTCGCCGGCCAGGCCGACCTGATGGACGTCGTGCGTGCGGTCGGCAATGCCGAGGTGACGCTGCAGACCGTCGTCGCGGTCCGCGACAAGATGGTCAACGCTTATCAGGAACTGCTCAGGATGCCGATCTGACCGTCGGCCGCCTCATTTTCGATACTCGGCCTTAAGCACCGCGAAGAGCCGGGACGACCACCAGCGATTGCGCGACCGGAAGTGCTCGCGCAGCACGCCTTCCTCGCGCATCCCCAGCTTTTCCATCACCCGCCTGGACGCAGCGTTCTCCGTGCTGCACATGGCGAAGACCCGATGAAGGCGGAACTGGCCGAAGGCCGCCTCCAGCAGCGCTTTGCCGATCTCGGTCGCGTAGCCCTTGCCCTTGGCCGACTCGGCGACCGCCCAGCCGATCTCGGCCTGGCGGTGGCGGAGTGCCGGCGCCAGCTTCAGGATCGCCTCGCCCATGACCTCTCCGCTCGCCTTCTCGACGACGCCGAGGAGATAGCGCAGCCGCCGATGGTCGATCTGGTCGCGGAGAATGGCCTCCAACTCGGCCTCGACTTCCGCCCGGGTCTGGCGCGGCATCGGCAGGTGACGGCGATAGGCTGGATGCTTCCGCCAGGCATGCAGCGCGTCGAGATCGTCCTCGGCGAGCTCGCGGATGATCAGCCGCCGGGTCTCCACCGGCAGGCGGAGCCTGGGCGTCGACACGATCGTTACGCCGCGAGGCGGGATGCCTGGGCGAGCGCCTGATCGAGATCGCGGATGATGTCGTCGATGCTTTCGAGGCCGATCGAAAGCCGGAGCACGTCGGGTCCGGCGCCGGCGGCCACCTGCTGTTCGGGGCTGAGCTGGCGATGCGTGGTCGAGGCCGGATGGATGATCAGCGAGCGGGTGTCGCCGATGTTGGCGAGATGCGAGAACAGGTCGACGGACTCGACGATCTTCACGCCCGCCTGGTAGCCGCCCTTGACGCCAATGGTGAAGACCGAGCCCGCGCCCTTCGGCAGGTATTTCTGCGCCAGTGCGCGATACTTGTTCGAGGGCAGCCCGGCATAGGAGACCCAGGCGACTTCCGGATGGCCGTCGAGATACTCGGCGACCTTTTGCGCATTCTCGATGTGGCGCTGCATGCGAAGCGCCAGCGTCTCGCAGCCGAGGATGGTGAGATAGGCGTTCATCGGCGCCATGGTCGGCCCGAGATCGCGGAGCCCGATGGCGTGGCCGTAGATGGTGTAGGCGAGATCGCCGAAGGTCTCGGTGAAGGTGAGGCCGTGATATGCGGGCTCCGGCTTGCAGAGCGAAGGGAAGCGGTCGTCCTTGGCCCAGTCGAAGCGGCCGGAATCGACGACGGCGCCACCCATGGCGTTGCCGTGGCCGGAGAGGAACTTGGTGGTCGAGTGGATCACCAAGTCGGCGCCCCATTCGATCGGCCGGCAGAGATAGGGCGTCGCCATGGTGTTGTCGACGATCAGCGGCAGGCCCGCATCATGCGCGACCTTGGCCAGGGCCTCGATGTCGCTGATGACGCCGCCGGGATTGGCGAGGCTCTCGCAGAAGACCGCCTTGGTCTTGGGCGTGATCGCCTTCCGCACGGTTTCGGGATCGTCGGCATCGACCAGCACCCCCTTCCAGCCGAACTTCTGGAATGTGCGGGTGAACTGGGTGATCGAGCCGCCATAGAGGCGGCGCGAGGAGACGAACTCGTCGCCCGGCTGCATCAGCGGGAAGAAGGCGAGCAGCTGCGCGGAATGTCCGGACGCGGTACAGGTCGCGCCGCGGCCGCCTTCGAGCGTGGCGATCCGCTCCTCCAGCACCGCCGTCGTCGGATTGGTGAGCCGGCCGTAGATGTAGCCGAAGGTTTGCAGGTTGAAGAGCGAAGCGGCGTGGTCGACGTCGTCGAAGACGAAGGCCGTCGTCTGGTAGATCGGCGTCGAGCGCGCACCCGTCGCCGGATCGGGCGAGGCGCCGGCATGAATCGACTGGGTCTCGAAGCCGTAGCGGCTCTTGATGGTCATGGGATCAGATCTTCCGGCGCTTGGAGCTGATGACGCCCGAGTTGAAGCCGTGCCAGCCGAGCTCGCCCGAGAGCCGGCCATACTCGATCTTCGGGCAGCGGTTCATGACGACGGTGAGCCCGGCCTTCTCGGCCGTCTCGGCCGCCGCGTCGTTGCGGACGCCGAGCTGCATCCACAGAACCTTGGCGCCGATGGCGATGGCGTCGTCGGCGATCGGCGGCGCGAACTCCGAGGCACGGAACATGTCGACCATGTCGACCTTGTCCGGGATCTCGCGAAGGGACGTATAGACCTTCTCGCCCAGGATCTCCTGGCCGACGGCACCGGGATTGACCGGGATCACCCGGTAGCCCTTGTCCTGCAGGTACTTCATCGCAAAGTAGCTCGGCCGGTTCCAGTTGGGGGAGGCCCCGACCATGGCGATGGTCTTGACGCTGCGGAGGATGCCTTTGATCAGCGCGTCCGGGTAGCTCGCGTGGCGATCCCCGGCAGAGGCGGCGCTCGTATCGGTCATGTCTCTAACTCAGGCTCCGCACCAGGTCGCCGGGCGCTTCTGGATGAAGGCGTCGATGCCTTCCTCGGCGTCGCGCGCCATCATGTTCCGCGTCATCACCTCGGCGGCATGGGCATAGGCGTCGTCCAGGCTCATCTCGGCCTGGCGATAGAACGCCTCCTTGCCGATCTTGAGGGTCAGCGGCGACTTGGACGCGATCTGGCGTGCGAGCGCGCCGACTGTCTCGTCGAGCGCGGCCAAGGGGACCACGCGATTGATCAGGCCGAGCTCGCGGGCGCGCTCGGCCGGAACCATGTCGCCGGTCAGCAGCATCTCCATCGCCGCCTTCCGGCTGATGTTGCGCGACAGCGCCACCATCGGCGTCGAGCAGAAGAGCCCGATGTTCACGCCCGGCGTGGCGAAGCGCACATCCTCCGTCGCGACGGCGAGATCGCAGGAGGCGACGAGCTGGCAGCCGGCGGCAGTGGCGATGCCGTGGATGCGCGCGATCACCGGCTTCGGCAGGCGGACGATCTTCGTCATCAGCCGCGAGCACTGCACGAAGAGTCGGCGGTAGAACTCTTCGCCCGGATTGGCGCGGAGCTCCTTGAGATCGTGGCCGGCGCAGAAGGCGGGGCCCTTGGCGCCGATGACGACGACCTTCACCGAGGCGTCGCCCGCGGCCTCGTCGAGGGCGGCTTCGAGATCGGTCATCAATGCGACCGACAGCGCGTTCCGCTGGTGCGGTCGGTTGAGCATGAGGTGCCGCACGCCGTCGGCGTACGAGGTGAGGACGGTCGGTTCGGCGGCGTCGGCTTTGGGCAGGGCGGTCATGGGGAGGCTTCCTTCCACGCTCCAGGACGTGTTATCCGGCCAAGGGTCCAGCGCGTCAAGAACGGGAGATCGGGAATGGCCTGGGTCTATCTGGTGCTCGCGGGCATCCTCGAAATCGGCTGGGCCATCGGGCTCAAGCATGTCGACGGCTTCACCCGGCTCTGGCCCAGCGTCGCGACCGTCGCCGCGATGGTCGCCAGCATGATCCTCCTGGCGCTGGCCGCCCGCACGCTGCCGATCGGGACGGCTTATGCGGTGTGGACCGGGATCGGTGCCGCAGGCGTCGCGATCCTCGGCATCGTCTGGCTCGGCGAATCCCGCGACCTTATCCGCCTGCTTTGCATCGGCCTGATCGTCACCGGCACCGTCGGCCTCAAGCTCGCGTCAAGCGAATGACCCAGCCCGGTCCCTCCGCCATCACCATCGAGGTCTTCAACGATCTCATCCGCGAAGAGCTGCCATTCGCCTGGGAGCAGGGCTTCCGGGTCGAGCGACTGGTCGCGGGGGAGGCGACCGTCCGGCTTCCGATCGACCAGGCGCATCTCAGGCCCGGCGGCACCGTCTCAGGCCCGGCGATGATGGGTCTTGCCGATTATACGATGTACGCCGTCGTGCTCTCCCGCATCGGCCGACAGAAGATGGCGGTGACGACGAATCTGAATGCCAATTTCCTCCGCCGCCCGTCGCCGAAAGATCTTATCGCCGAAGGGCGATTGCTGAAGCTGGGGCGCCGGCTAGCCTACGGAGAAGTCACGATCTTCTCACAAGGCGAAGACGATCCTGTCTGTCACGTTACCTCCACCTATTCCTTGCCGCCGGGGGGTAAAGCATGAGCCTGTTCAAACGAGGCATCGTCGCCATTGCGCTGACGGTGAGTCTCGTCGATTCAGGGCTCGCTATCGCCCAGCAGGCCCAGCCCGCCCGACCGCCGGCCCCGGCCGCCGCGCCGGCGACCCCGGCCCCAGCACCTGTCCCGCAGTCCCAGGCGCCGCTTGGCGACCCGCAAGGCGTCTTCTATTTCGTCACCGAGAACGATCTCTTCGGCAAAGACAACACTGACAAGCACTACTCCAACGGCCTGCGCTTCGGCTGGCTGTCGGCGGACAGCGGTGGGCCGGAGTTCCTCTGGGACCTCGGCTACTACATGCCGCTGATCGACACGCAGGCCCGCCGGCGCATGGGCTTCGCGCTCGGCCACAATCTCTACACCCCGCAGGACAAGCTCCGCACCGACCGGATCTTCAACGATCGCCCTTACGGCGCCTGGCTCTATGCCGGTCTCGCCTTTCAGTCCCAGTCGGACACGCAGCTCAACACCGTCGAGCTCGACCTCGGCGTCGTCGGGCCGTCGGCGCTGGGGCGGGCCGTGCAGAACAACTGGCATGGCCTGACCGGGGTGGACGAGGCAAGGGGCTGGGACAACCAGATCGAGGACGAGCCCGGCGTGGCGCTGGTCTTCGAGCGCAAGTGGCGCTACCTGGCTGAAACCGCCGGCGGCTTCGGCATCGACGTCGTGCCGCATGTCGCCGGCAGCATCGGCAACGTCTTCACCTATGGCGGCGCCGGCCTGACCTTCCGCATCGGCGACGACATCTCGGTCGATTTCGGCCCGCCCCGGATCCGCCCGGCCCTGCCGGGCTCCGCCTCGTTCGACAAGCCGCTCGACCGGCTCGCCTGGTACCTCTTCGCCGGGGCCGAGGCGCGCGCGGTGGCCCACGACATCTTCCTCGACGGCAACACCTTCGACAGCAAGCAGTCGATCGGGAAGAGGCCGCTGGTGGCCGATGTCCAGGCCGGCCTCGCCATCGTCTTCCGCCAGACCCGTATCAGCTACACCCAGGTTTGGCGAACCAAGGAGTTCGACGGCCAGAACAAGCCCGACTACTTCGGCTCGTTCAGCATCACGTCCAAGTTCTGACGGGCTGCAGATCGCGGTAAAATATTACCGCACTCAGGAAAGTCGCTGATTTCGGGCCTTCTTCGTTGACAGCCCGGAAAAATCTGCAATATTCCGCGCCTTCGGATCGGCCCCCTTCGGGCCGGTTCCTTTCTCAAGAGCGCGAGCGATGAAAACATTTTCCGCCAAGCCGGCCGAGGCCGCGAAGGCCAAGAAATGGGTGCTCGTCGACGCCGATGGCGTCGTGCTCGGCCGTCTGGCCTCGATCCTGGCCATGCGTCTGAGGGGCAAGCACCTGCCCACATTCACCCCGCATGTCGACACCGGGGACAACGTCATCGTCATCAACGCCGAGAAGGTGAAGCTCACCGGGCGGAAGCTGACGGACAAGGTGTTCTACTATCACACCAACCATCCGGGCGGCATCAAGGGTCAGACCATGGCCAACCGTCTCGGCGGCGAGCATCCGGAGCGGGTGGTCATCAAGGCGGTCGAGCGCATGCTCGCCCGCGGCCCCTTGGGCCGCCGCCTGATGGGCAACCTCAAGGTCTATGCCGGTGCCAATCATCCGCACGAGGCGCAGCAGCCGACCGTGCTCGACGTTGCCGCCATGAATGCCAAGAACAAGAGGAGCAACTGAGATGGCCGACCTCAAGGAGGCGCTCCAGGGGCTCAAGCCGGACGCCGCTGCCGCAGCGGCGGTCGCCGCCCAGCCCAAGATCGACGGCAAGGGCCGCGCCTATGCGACCGGCCGCCGCAAGGACGCGGTCGCCCGCGTCTGGCTGAAGCCCGGCATCGGTCGCGTCATCGTCAACGACCGCGACATCAAGGAATACTTCGCCCGCCCGGTGCTCCGCATGCTGCTGGCCCAGCCCTTCGAGGTGGCCAACCGCAAGGAGCAGTACGACGTGTGGTGCACGGTGAAGGGTGGCGGGCTTTCCGGCCAGGCCGGCGCCGTCCGCCACGGCATTAGCCGCGCGCTCACCAATTTCGAGCCGGGCCTGCGCCCGGTCTTGAAGCGCGGTGGGTTCCTGACCCGCGACAGCCGCGTCGTCGAGCGCAAGAAGTACGGCCGGGCCAAGGCACGCCGCAGCTTCCAGTTCTCGAAGCGCTAAGCTTTCCGCGCATCTTGCGGATCCAGGCGGGGCGCGGACCAACGGTCTCGCGCCCCGTTCCGTTTCAGGAGCCCTCCATGAGCCAGCGCTCGTCCGGCACGCTCATCCCCTTCGGCGGCGTCATGCCGAAGATCGCGCCCGACGCCTTCATCGCCGACAACGCCGTCATCATCGGCAATGTCGAGATCGGGGCAGGGGCCAGCATCTGGTTCGGGGTCGTGCTCCGCGGCGACCTCAACAAGCTCATCATCGGCCCGCGCACCAACATCCAGGACGGCTGCATCATTCATGTCGCCGGCAAGCGCTATCCGACCATCATCGGCGCCGACGTCCTGATCGGGCATGCTGTGGTGGGGGAGGGCTGCGTCATCGGCGACGGCGCCTTCATCGGCATGAAGTCGACGATCCTCGAAGGCACGACCATCGAGGGCGGCGCCATGCTCGCCGCCGGCTCGCTGCTGACGCCGCGGAAGCACATGAAGACGGGCGAACTCTGGGGCGGCAGCCCGGCGAAGCTGATGCGCGCGCTCTCGGCGGAGGATTCGGCCCATATGGCCGCCACCGTCGACGGCTACGCCAAGCACGCACAGGTTTATCGGCGCGAGCGCGGCGATTGAGTTGCCGGCGCTACTCCGTCTTCGCCATCACGTAGGAGCCCGGTGCGTCCTCGATCGGCTTCAGCTTGCCGTCGCCGGGCTTCCGCGCGTCGACCTCGCCGCCTGAGAACGCCTCCAGCCATTTCCGCCATTCCGGCCACCAGGAGCCGGCGTGCTGGGTCGCGCTTTCGAGCCAGGCCTCGGGCGTCTCCGCCTTCTTCTCGTTGGTCCAGTAGCCGTATTTCTCCGGTACCGGCGGGTTGACGACGCCGGCGATGTGGCCCGAGCCTGACAGCACGAACTTGATCGGGCCCTTGTAGAGCTTGGTCGCGGCGAAGGTCGACCGCCAGGGCGCGATGTGGTCCTCGCGTGTCGACAGGATGAAGGTCGGCTGCTTGTTGCGGGTCAAGTCGATCGGCACGTTGCCGAGCCGGATCGCGCCCGGCTCCACCAGCTTGTTCTCCTGGTACATCTTGCGGAGATAGAAGCTGTGCATCGCCGCCGGCATGCGGGTCGAATCCGCATTCCAGTAGAGCAGGTCGAAGGGGAAGGGGTCCTTGCCGAGCAGGTAGTTGTTCACCACGAACGACCAGATCAGGTCGTTGGCGCGCAGCATGTTGAAGGTCGTCGACATGGCGCCGCCGTCGAGGCCGCCTTCCTTCTCCATCTTGCTCTCGAGTGCCTGCAGCTGCTCCTCGTCGATGAAGACCGAGAGCTCGCCCGCTTCGGCGAAGTCGACCATGGTGGTGAAGTAGGTGATGGAGGCGATGCGCTTGTCGTTCTTGGCCGCCATGTAGGAGAGCGTCGCCGCCATCAGCGTGCCGCCGATGCAGTAGCCGATGGCGTTGATCTCCTTCTCGCCGGTCGCCTTCTCGATCGCGTCGATCGCGGCCAGCGGGCCCTCGAACATGTAGTCCTCGAAGGTCTTCTCGGCGAGCGCCTCGCCCGGATTGACCCAGGAGACGACGAAGACGGTGATGCCCTGGGAGACCGCCCAGCGGATGAACGAGTTCTTCTCGCGGAGATCGAGGATGTAGAACTTGTTGATCCAGGGCGGCACCAGCAGCAGCGGGCGCTTCATCACCTTGTCGGTGGTCGGCGAGTACTGGATCAGCTGCATCAGGTCGTTCTGAAAGACGACCTTGCCGGGGGACGTCGCGATGTTCTTGCCGACCTCGAACGCCTCCATGTCGGTCATCTTGATGGCGAGCTTGCCCTTGCCGCGCTCGAGGTCCTTCAGGAGGTTGTCGAGGCCCTTCACCAGGTTCTCGCCGCCGGACTCGATGGTGGCGCGCAGAACCTCGGGGTTGGTCATCAGGAAGTTGGACGGCGCCATCGCGTCGACGAACTGGCGCGTATAAAAGTCGACCTTCTGCGCCGTCTTTGGGTCCATCCCGTCGGTCTCCTTGACCGTCTGCTGCAGCCAGCGGGCGGTGAGGAGGTAGGACTGCTTGATGAAGTCGAAGACGAAGCTTTCCTGCCAGGCCTGGTCCTTGAAGCGGCGATCGCCCGCCGCCGGCTCGGCCACCGGCTCAGTGGTCTCGCCGAAAAAGCGCCGCGTCGCCGTCTGCCAAAGCGACATGTAGTCCTGCCAGAGGCTGATCTGGGCCTGGACCAGGCGGGCGGGGTCGGCCATCAGCCGCGTGGTCAGCTCGAAGAATGCCGAACCGATGTTGAGCGGGTCATGGGAAGGGCTGCCGCCGGAGGCGGCCGCCTTCTCTGCCTGCCGGGCGACGAAATCGGATACGAGCTGCCGGCTGCGGTCGCCGATCCGGGCCATGGTCTTGGCGAACTCGACGGGATCGGGGACCTTCACCTGCGGACCCTGGCTATCCACCATGCGCGTTGCTCCTGCCGCGCCCGATCTTCGCTCAAGGGGCGGTGGACCGCCCTTCGGGAAGCGGCTAAAACGAGTGTCTGCTTCTTGTTATTTTCTTACACGATGCCGGCGGGAAGGTCACCCCAAACCGACCGTCCGTCGGATTATCGGGAGAGCAGGCAGGAGGGGTGGAATGGCGTTAGTACGGCCGTACGGGCCTATGATCGTTGCTGTTTTGGCACTCACCGGCTGTTCGTCGGTTCCCGACGCGGTCAATCCGGTCGAATGGTACCGCTCGGCCAGCGACGTCTTCTCGTCCTCGACTCCGGCCAAGCCCAGTTCCACCGACCCCAAGATGGCCGACGCCCAGGCGAAGGGGCCCCCGAACCTGGCAAGCGTACCGCCGCGCCCGACCCGGGCCAGCACGCCGGCCGAGCGCCAGAGCCTGACCCAGGGTCTGATCGCCGACCGCGAGAACGCCAAATACACCGACGAAAACCTGCAGCCGAAGCTGCCAACGCCGTCGGCCGCCACGCCGCCAGCTCCTGCAGCGCCGGCCCG
>CAMDFP010000174.1 GCA_945897335.1 Asaia bogorensis
CCGTGGCTGCCCTTGGCCTTGACCGTCATCGTCCAGGAATCGGCGGAGGCAAGCAGAGTTCCCGGCTTCACCGACATATGGCCGACCGGCAGTCCCGGTACGTTGTGCATGGCGAAGACGGCATCGCAGGGAAACTTCTCGAACAGGCCCTCCTCGACCATCACCCGGCCGCCGCCGAGGCCTTCCTCGGCCGGCTGGAAGATGAAGTGAACGGTGCCGTTGAAGTTCTTGGTCTCGGCGAGATAGCGCGCCGCGCCGAGCAGCATCGTCGTATGCCCGTCATGGCCACAGGCATGCATCTTGTTCTTGTTGACCGAGGCATGCCCGAAGGTGTTCCGCTCCTGGATCGGAAGCGCGTCCATGTCGGCGCGAAGCCCGATCGCGCGCGTGGCGTTGCCGCGGCGAAGCGTGCCGACCACGCCGGTCTTGGCCAGGCCCCGATGCACCTCGCAGCCGAACTCCGCCAGCTTCGCGGCGACGATGTCCGACGTCCGCTGTTCCTCGAAGGCGATTTCCGGGTGCATGTGGATGTCCTGCCGGATCGAGGAAAGCTCGGCCTGGTAGTCGAGCACGCGCGGGACGATGGACATGAAGGGCTCCGGCCGAGGGGAAGAAGCGCGAATTGAGGCGGAGCCGGGGCCGGCTGTCAAACACCAAGCCGCGAGGCCAACTGAGGCGTGATCGGGTGCCGCAGACGGGAATTGCGCGCCGACCGGAAGCGTGCGAGGTACGAATGCGCCCCAAAGAGAGCCGGACATGACCTTCAAGTTCACGACGCGGGATATGGAGACGGTGACCGGCGAGGAAGCCCGCCGGCTGCTGGCCGAGACCAACGACCGGTCGTTTCTCGTGCCGGGCAGCGGCGTCGTCTCGGTCTCGCGCGAGCGCTGGATGATCGCCCAGGATGCGGAAGCGCATGGCTGGATGGACATCTGGCGCGATGTGATCGATGACCGCAACGGCCATCATTTCGCGCTGTTCGACTACCTCTTCATGCTGAAGGAGCGCCGCTTCAAGCACGGAATCGAGCTCGGATGCGGCCCCTTCACCAACATGCGGCTGGTCGCCCATTCGCTCTCCATCGAGCACATCCACCTGCTCGACCCGCTGATGCCGCGCTACGTCGAGCATCCGCATTGCACCTACCGCACGGGCCAACTGCGCCTCCATGACGGGCGCATGGTGCCGATCACCGCGGCCTATGCAATGCCGATCGAAGACCTGCAGCCTCAAGTCAGCTACGACATCGTCGTCCTGATCAACGTGATCGAGCATTGCATGGACATCAACAAGATCTTCTCGCAGATCTGGGACATGCTTGCGCCGGGAGGCATATTCGTTTTTCACGACAAGTACTTCGACGAGGCGGAAGTCGCGGCCACGATTCTTACCGAGTACGATACGGCCCATCCGCTGAAAGTCGGCCACAAGGTCATCGACGATTTCCTCGCGCGCTTCCGTCTGGTCTTCGCGCGCAGTACCCAGACCAGCGGGCGGCCGATCATGACCGCGCCCGGGGACGCCATCTATTTCGTCGGCGAGAAGCCCTAAGCTCGCGACGCCGGCTCAGGCGGCGAGCCAGGTCCCGAACAGAGAGCGGATCCGGCGCGTGAAGGCGCTGCGGCTGAACCGCTCGAGGGCCATGGCCTGGATCTGCTCGATCTCCATGGTCAGCTGCGTGTCGGTCATCTTCAGGACGCCTTCGACGGCGTCGGCGACCTCGGCGTGGCTGCAGGTATCTAGAATGCGGCCACAGCCTGCCGGCAGATCCACGCCGCTCTCGCGGCTGATGATCGGATAGAGGCCGACCTGGAGGCAGTTCGTGACGCTGGCCGCCATGCCCTCGCTCGCGCTCGGGTGGATCACCACGGCAGCCCGGTTGAAAATGGCCGCGAGTTCCGGATCATTCGCGAAGCGTGATCCATGTCGGCGGATGCGCGGATGGCCATCCAGCTCTCGGAGGTAAGCGCTCATGAAATCCTCCTCCTGCTCGATCGACCCGACAATGTGAAGCGTCGGCCACTCGTGCTGTGCGAAGAGGTCGAGGACGATGTCCAATCCCTTGAGGATTGCGCCACTCAGCGCCGACCAGACGAATTCCCGGGGCGAGGGGGTCAGCATGTGCCGCGGCTTGACGCAGGGCGGCTGGTCGCCAACGTCGATCAGCTCGATCTTGGCGCGCCACGCCGGCGGATAGGTCGAGAGGGTCGTCTCGTTTCCGATGAGGGCGCAGTGATCGGCCATCTCGATCGACGCCAGCTCGCCCGCCACGTTGGCAATCTGTCTCCGCGGCCTTTAGAGCCCCCCTCGCCGCTGCTGCAGGGCCTGAATTCGTTCCACCTCACGGCGGTTCTGGAACTCGGGATGACTGCCGCTCATCCACATCAGCTTCCTGGCTCCCGGCAGGCCGGGCGCATAGCGCCAGAGCGCGTCGCTGATACCGAGGATGGCCTGATAGTCCGGAAAGCGGGCCGGAGGGGCGGCTCCGAGATTGATGACGTCGACCTGGAATCCGAGCCCGGCGATCACCCGGGCGAGCTCGCGCACCTCCCAGAAGAACCGATGCGCATGCATGAGCGGGTCTTCGTCCCCGGCGGCGACGCCGACCGTATGAAAGGGAACCAGCACCGCCCCTCGGCTCTGGCCGCGAGGACGAAACTCGATGCGATCTGGCAACTCGTGGACTGAGAACACGCGGTTCGCTCTCTTGGGCGTCGCAACCTAGGCGATCGCCACCTGGGCAGCAACGAAGCCCCTTCGCCCGGTCATCCATGCAGAAGGCTGGCAGGCGGGGACAACTTTGTTAAAATGCCGGCTGCCTCGCATCGGAACCGCAGACAGGCCGGAGCGCATGTCCCTCGACTACAAGATCCTGTCTGCCCTGGTCGTTGAGGACAACGACTTCATCCGGGGCATGATCGTGAAGATGCTCCGCGTCCGGGAGCTGAAAGCCATCCAGGAAGCGACGGACGGCAAGGCGGCGATTCGCGTGCTCAAGGACGGGTTCGTCCCCGACTTCATCGTCTGCGACATCAAGATGACGCCCGTCAGCGGCCTCGAATTCGTCGAGTTCATCCGCACCGACCTCAGCCTGATGCGCCACAATTTCCCGGTCATCATCCTCACCGGCAGCGGCCTTCGCGATCATGTGGTCAAGGCGAAGGAATACAAGGTCGACGCCTTCCTGCTGAAGCCGGTGTCGCGCGAAGGGCTCTTCGGCCGCATCGAGCAGGTGCTGGCGGGCCGCCGCGTCCCGGCCGGCTGAGCCGCCATGGCAGGCGAGACACGGCGGGCGGCTCTGGTCACCGGGGCAGCCAAGCGGATCGGCCGGGCGATCGCCCTCGATCTCGCCGCTCACGGCTGGGACGTGGCAGTTCACTACCATTCCAGCGAAGCGGACGCGCTCGACGCCGTCCGCGCCGTCGAGGCGCTGGGGCGCCGGGCAACGGCGCTGAAGGCGGATCTCGGCCGGGAAGCCGAGACCGGCACTCTGGTGGGCCGTGCCGTCGCCGCGCTGGGCCCGCTGACGCTCCTCGTCAACAACGCGTCCACCTTCGAGTCGGATGGCTGGAACACCGTCGACCGGGCCTCCTGGGACCTTCATGTCGAGACCAATCTCAGGGCGCCCTTCGTCCTGACCCAGGCTTTCGCCCGCCAGCTGCCCGACGGAGATGAGGGCAATGTCATCAACCTGCTCGACCAGCGGGTGTGGAACCCGACGCCGGCGTTCATGAGCTACACCGTAAGCAAGTTGGGCCTCTGGGGCCTGACCCAGACCCTGGCGCTGGCCCTGGCGCCGCGAATTCGCGTCAACGGCATCGGGCCGGGGCCGGCAATGCCGAACATCCGCCAGACGCAGGCGCATTTCGACGAGCAGTGCGCCAGCATGCCACTCAAGCGGGGGACGACGCCGGAGGAGATCTGCCGGACGTTGCGGTTCATCCTCGACGCTCCGGCGATGACAGGGCAGATGATCGCCCTCGACGGTGGCCAGCATCTGGGCTGGGCGCCGCCGGCCAAAGGCTGGGTGGTTCCGGAATAGCCGAGGTCGGGGTTACCGGGCTCGAAGAGGCTCACGAAAACGCGAGCGAATGGCGGAGTTCCGCCGTTTCCGGAGGCGGTTCAACCTGCCTTCAGCAGGAAAGTTGTGCACAGCCGGAACGGGTGGAACCTCTAGCGGCGAGCGAGTCAAGAGAAACATCGGTTCAACAATTGCTTATCGAACTGTCATCATCTTTTTTGAATAAATTCAGATGGTTCGCTGGAATGCCTTTTTTTTGCGCAGAATGGTGAACGTTAGGATTCCTGCGGGTTCAGGACCGCGGGCAAGAGACTGCCAACAGGGTTTTCCACAGGGTCCGTGGATATCCTCCTGGGAGCGAGGCAATCCGCGCGTTTTCTCAAGAGTCGGGCGGCGGGCGGGAATGCCGGAAAGGGAATCGGGCGAGATGCGACCGCATCCCGCCGATTCATCGCGAATTGGTAGGCTGGTGTTGGTTAGCGCCAAGCCGGCCGGCCGAGATTCAGCTGCTTGGGGTCGGTGAAGGCACCGATCGCGGCACCGCCGGCACCGCCGATCAGGGCGCCGGTGACCGGATCGCCGCCGAGGATCGCGCCGCCCACCGCACCCGCGCCGGCGCCGATGGCGGCCCCGGAGAGCGCGCGGTCGGACTGACGATGGCCGCAGGCGCCCAAGGTGAGGGCCGCGACGGCCAGAACAGCCGGCAAGGTGATGCGCTTCATGATCTGTCTCCTCATCGATGATCGTGACTTGCCCGAACCACGGATCGCGAACTCGCCCTGCCCTTGCCTTGTTCCTGCCTCATCGGCGGGACACCACGGCGCTTGCGTCTTTTCACCGCGCTTCCGCTATCCTTCAGGGGATCCGGAGACGGTGGCGACCGACGGCATCGGTCAGGGCGCGGTCTGTTGACCCGCATGGACGCCACGTACCCTCCCCCAACGTCCGCGGCACTTTCAGGTTCCAGGAATGAGCGACCGCCCGGCCGGTGATCATTTAGAGAACGAGCTGTTGCCGGAGACCGGATTCGCGCATGGCGCGTCCGTCATCAACGATCAGCTGAAGCATCTGCCGGCCGGCCCCGGCGTCTATCGCATGCTCGATCGCCACGGCAACGCGCTCTACGTCGGCAAGGCACGCAGCGTCAGGAAGCGCGTCGCTTCATATGTGCAGATGCCGCGGCTTTCCACGCGCATCCGGCGCATGGTGGCGGAGACGGCCCAGCTCGAAGTGGTGCAGACCCACACCGAGGTCGAGGCGCTGCTGCTCGAGTGCAATCTGATCAAGAAGCTGAAGCCGCGCTACAACGTGCTGCTTCGCGACGACAAGAGCTTCCCCTATATCCTGGCGACCGGCGATCACGACTTTCCGCGGCTGGTGAAGTACCGCGGCGCCCGCACGCGGGCCGGTGACTATTTTGGGCCCTTTGCGTCGGCCGGTGCGGTCGGCCGCACGCTGACGGCACTGCAGCGCGCATTCCTTCTCCGCAACTGCTCGGACGCTATTTTCGCGCAGCGGACGCGACCCTGCCTGCAGTACCAGATCAAGCGCTGCACCGCGCCTTGCGTCGCCCGCATCTCGAAGGAGGCATATGCCGAGTCGGTGCGCCAGGCCCGGGACTTCCTCACCGGCAAGAGCCGTCAGGTGCAGCAGGAGCTCGCCGAGACCATGCAGCGCGCGGCCGAGGCGCTCGACTTCGAGACCGCGGCCCGCACCCGCGACCGGCTGAAGGCGCTGGCGCAGATCCAGTCGCACCAGGACATCAACATCGAAGGCATGGAGGACGCCGACGTCGTGGCGCTGGCCCAGGATTCCGGCCAGACCTGCGTGCAGGTTTTCTTCTTCCGCTCCGGCAGTAACTTCGGCAACCGCGCGTACTTCCCGAGCCACGACCGCGCGCTGCCGGTCGAGGAGGTCATGGCGGCCTTCCTTGGACAGTTCTATGCCGGCCGGCCGCCGCCGAAGCTGATTCTCACCAGCCACGCCCCGGCCGAGCTCGAACTGCTGGAGGAGGCGCTCAGCCTCAAGGCCGAGCGGAAGGTCGAGATCGCGACGCCCCAGCGCGGGCCGAAGACCAACCTGATCGAGCATGCGCAGATCAACGCGCGGGAAGCGTTGGCACGGCGGATCGCCGAAGGCGCCTCGCAACGACGGTTGCTGGAAGGCCTCGGCACCACGTTCCGCCTGCCCGCGCCGCCAAGGCGGGTCGAGGTCTACGACAACAGCCACATCATGGGCACGGCGGCGATCGGCGCGATGATCGTGGCGGGGCCCGAAGGCTTCCAGAAGAACGCCTACCGCAAGTTCAACATCCGCGAGGCCAAGCCCGGCGACGATTTCGGGATGATGCGCGAGGTGCTGACCCGCCGCTTCGCCCGGGCGCTGAAGGATGACCCGGAGCGGGCGGAAGGAACCTGGCCGGACCTGGTGCTGATCGACGGCGGCAAGGGCCAGCTCTCGGCGGCGCTGGGCGTGCTGGCCGAGCTCGGCATCGCCAACGTACCGTTGGTCGGCATCGCCAAGGGCGAGGACCGGGATGCCGGCCGCGAGCGATTCTTCCTGCCCGACGGTGGCGAGGTGACCCTCGGGCCCGAGGACCCGCTCCGCTACTTCCTCCAGCGCCTTCGCGACGAGGCCCACCGCTTTGCCATCGAGACCCACCGGGCCAAGCGGGCGAAGCCGCTCGGCGGCTCCGAGCTGGACGAGATCGCCGGAATCGGTGCGAAACGGCGGAAAGCGCTGCTTCTCCACTTCGGATCGGTCCGGGAAATCGCCCGCGCCGGCCTCTCCGACCTGGAAAAAGTCGACGGAATCTCCAGCCAGGTCGCCCAGCGCATATATTCCCACTTCCATGAGGCCGGCTGACGACCCACCTCTGGTCTTGGTAGAGTAGGCGACCCCCGGACAGCCTGATGAACTTCAACCTACCCAATATCCTGACCTTCTCGCGGATCGCGGCGATCCCGATCCTGCTCGTCCTGTTCATGATTCCGGGCGACGCGGGGCGCTGGATGGCGTGCGCCGTATTCACGATCGCCGCGGTCACCGACTACTTCGACGGCTACGTCGCCCGCACCTGGAACCAGCTGTCCGAGCTCGGCCGCTGCCTGGACCCGATCGCCGACAAGCTGCTGGTGGCCTCGGTGCTGCTGCTGCTCGCCTTCTTCAACAGCCCGGGGATCTTCTTCCTGCTGCCGGCGCTGGTCATCCTCTGCCGCGAGGTCCTGGTCTCGGGCTTGAGGGAGTATCTCGCCGGCGTGAAGGTGCGCCTGCCGGTCAGCGGGCTCGCCAAGTGGAAGACCGCGATCCAGATGGTGGCGATCGGCTTCCTCATCGTTGCCGACTCCGGGCCGTCCTGGCTGCCGGTCACCGAGATCGGGCTCGGCGGCATCTGGATCGCCGCGATCCTGACCCTGGTCACCGGCTACGACTACCTGGCGGCCAGCCTCAAGCACATGGACAAGCCGAAGGCCAAGGCCTCGCGGGCGCCGGCCGCGGCCAAGACCGCGACGCCGCTCGGCTGACCGGAAGCCAGCCCGTGCGCATCTTCGGCCTCGCCGGCTGGAGCGGCAGCGGCAAGACGACTCTCATGTCGAAGCTCCTGCCCGAGCTGATCCAGACCGGCCTCCGCGTCTCGACCATCAAGCATGCGCATCACGCCTTCGACATCGACCGTCCGGGCAAGGACAGCTGGCAGCACCGCATGGCGGGGGCGACCGAGGTGATGGTGTCGGGCGCCAACCGCTGGGCCTTGATGCATGAGCTGCGTGGCGCGCCCGAGCCCGATCTCGACGAGTTGGTCGGGCGGATGACGCAGGTCGATCTGCTCCTGGTCGAGGGCTTCAAGCGCCACGCCCATGACAAGCTCGAGGTCTTCCGCCGCGCCAACGGCAAGCCGCTGCTGCATCCCGACGACCCGCGCATCGTCGCCATCGCCGGCGTCGATCCGCTGCCCGAGGCCAAGGTCCCGGTGCTGAACCTAGACGACGCCGCCGCCATCGCCCGCTTCGTCCGTCGCCACACCGGGCTCGACTGACGTGGCCCAGCTCAGCGACGACTGCTTCGCCTTCGGCGGTCAGCTGCTGCCGCTGGACGAGGCGCTGGGGCGGCTTCGCGACGTGTTCCCGCCGGTCGAGGCGACGGAGACGGTGACGCTCGACCGGGCCATTGGACGCATCCTCGCCGCCGACCTGGTGGCCCCTCTCGACGTGCCCGGCCATGACAATTCCGCCGTCGACGGCTACGCCTTCCGCCACGCCGATCTGGAGCCGGGAGCGCCGACTCGGTTCCAGATCGCCGGCCGTGTCGCCGCCGGCCATCCGGTGAATGGCGCCCGCGCCAAAGGGACGGCCGTCCGCATCTTCACCGGCGCGCCGATGCCCGATGGCTTCGACTCGGTCGCGATGCAGGAGGATTGCCGGGTCGAGGATGGCCACGTCGTCATCCCGCCCGGCCTCAAGCCTGGGGCGAACCGCCGCTTCGCCGGTGAGGACGTGCGCCGGGGAACTGCCGGCCTCGCCGCCGGGACGCGGCTTCGGGCCCAGGAGATCGGGCTCGCCGCCGCCTTCGGCCTGACCGAGGTCACGGTCCGTCGCCGCTTGAAGGTGGCGGTGCTGTCGACCGGCGACGAGATCGCCGAGCCGGGACGGGCGCTCGCGCCGGGCCAGGTCTACGACTCCAATCGTCGGACGCTGGTGGCGCTCCTGAGCGGCCTCGGCGCCGAGGTGACCGACCTCGGCATCCTGCCCGACCAGCCAGACGCGATCCGCCGTCACCTGGCCGATGCCGCCGCCGGCCACGACGCCATCGTCACCTCCGGCGGCGTGTCGGAGGGCGAGGAGGATCACATCCGCGACGGCGTCGCCCAGCTGGGCCGGTTGCATTGGTGGCGCATCGCGATCAAGCCCGGCCGGCCGGTCTCGGTCGGCCAGATCGGCACGACCGCCTTTCTCGGCCTTCCCGGCAACCCGGCGGCGACCATGACCACCTTCTTCCTGGTCGCCCGCCCGATTCTGCTGCAGTTGGCCGGCGCTATGGCGCGGCCGCTGGCGCGCCTGCAGGTGCGCGCCGGTTTCTCCCAGAAGAAGAAGCCGGGACGGGTCGAGTATGTGCGGGTGCGGATCGAGGCCGGCCCCGACGGCCCGGTCGCGCGCCGATTCCCCCGCGAAGGGGCGGGGCTGCTCTCCTCCATGGTATGGTCGGACGGCTTGGCCGAGCTGCCTTTGGACCTCGAACGTCTTGAGGAAGGCGCCTCTGTCGCCTATCTGCCGTTCGCGGAGATGATCTGACGTGAAGCTGCTCTATTTCGCCTGGGTTCGCCAAAGGATCGGCCTCGCCGAGGAGGATGTGACGCCGCCGGCAAGCGTGGCCACGGTGGGCGACCTGGTCGAATGGCTGAAGGGCCGCGGGCCTGGCTATGCGGCGGCCTTCGCCAACCCGACGGCGATCAAGGCGGCGGTGAACCAGGAATTCTCCCGCCCCGACCGCCGGCTCGCTCCCGGCGACGAAGTGGCGCTGTTCCCGCCGATGACCGGAGGCTGAGTTACGTGATCCGCGTCCAGGCCGAGGATTTCGACATCGGCGACGAGATCGACCGGCTGACCTTGGGCCGTCGTCACATCGGTGGCGTTGCGACGTTCCTCGGCCTCGTCCGCGACATGGCCAAGGAGAAGCCGGTGAGCGCCATGACGCTCGAGCACTTCCCCGGCATGACCGAGAAGGAGCTGGCTCGCATCGAGGCGGAGGCCCAGGCGCGCTGGCCGCTGGATGCCAGCCTGATCATTCACCGCTACGGCAGGCTCGAGCCCGGCGACCGCATCGTGTTCGTCGCCACCGCATCCGCCCATCGCGAGGCCGCCTTCGAGAGCTGCATGTTCCTGGTCGACTACCTCAAGACCCAGGCGCCGTTCTGGAAACTCGAGGAGGGAGAGGCCGGCGCCGGCTGGGTCGAAGCCCGCGAAAGCGACGATTTGGCACGTGCCCGCTGGGAGACCGACAGCGGCCTTGCCAAACGGGTCGGTCCGGCCTAGGTTCCCGCGCCGTTCAGGTCCCCCTGGGGCCTTCAAGTGCGGGCTGTTAGCTCAGTTGGTAGAGCAGCTGACTCTTAATCAGCGGGTCGCAGGTTCGAATCCTGCACAGCCCACCACTTCTCCTAATAAAATCAGTGGCTTGAGACCTCGGCAGATGCGCCGAGTGTCTCCCGAAAAAGTTATAAACAGGTATAAACACTTTTGGGTCGACGCCAGCC
>CAMDFP010000175.1 GCA_945897335.1 Asaia bogorensis
GGGACGGCCTTCTCTCCAGAGCTTTTTCTTAAGGAACCTGAATGGTCGGTCGCCTCTCCGGCGCGAGCCCCGTTCGAACGCGCGGGAACGCCCTCGCCGAGGCCGCCCGCTACTGGGCCGACGAGCATTTCTCGCGCGGCAACTGGCGCCTCGTCCTCTTCTGCTTCATCGTGCTGGCGCCGGTGCTGGCCCTGTTCGGCTATGTGCGCATGGGGCCGATCGTCTCCAGCGTCATCCTCAGCTTCCACAAGTGGGACCTGATCAACCCGATCAAGCCTTTCATCGGCTGGGCCAACTATGCCGAACTGCTGGAAGACGAGAACTTCTGGCTCTCACTCAAGAACACGGCGATCTATGCGCTGCTGACGGTGGCGATGAGCACGCTGCTCGCGGTACCGCTCGCCGTCTTCCTCGCCGCCAAGACCAAGCTCTCGGTCGTCTACCAGACGATCTACTTCCTGCCGGTGATCACGCCGATGGTGCCGATGTCGATCGCCTGGAAATGGATCTACGACTACAACCACGGCATCCTGAACTACGCGCTGTCGATGGTCGGGATACCAGCCGTCGCCTGGCTCACCGATCCCGGAATCGCGCTCTACGCGCTGGTCATCATGGGGGTGTGGAAGGTCATCGGCTACAACATGATCCTGCTGCTGGTCGGCATCCGCAACATTCCCTCGACATACACCGAGGCCGCCGCCATCGACGGCGCCGACGGTTTCCAGCGCTTCCGCTACGTGACGCTGCCGCTGTTGAAGCCGATCCTGCTCTACGTGCTGGTGACCTCCAGCATCAATGCCTTCAACGTCTTCACCCAGGTCTATGTGATGACGCTGGGCTCGCAGTCGGCGCCGGGCCAGGCGGTCCGCGTGCTGGTCTTCGACATCTACCAGAACGCCTTCCAGTATTTCCGCTTCGGCTATGCTTCCTCCGAGGCGGTGATGCTGACCCTGATCGTGCTCGGATTCACCCTGATCCAGTTCCGCGTCGCCCGGAACAAGGAAGGCCAGGATGGTTGAGACCCGCACGCCGCTCGCCTGGGCGCTCCACATCCTGGTCCATGCCATCCTTCTGCTCGGCGCCATCTTCATGGTGCTGCCGATCGTGTGGATGTTCTTCACCGCCTTCAAGCCGCCGACCGAAGTCTCGCTGTGGCCGCCCAGGATCCTGCCGATCGACTGGACGCTGGAGAACTTCCGGGGGATCTTCGAGGACGCGCCGTTCGGCCGCTTCTTCGTCAACTCGCTCGGTCTGTCGCTGACCGCGACCATCAGCGTCTGCGTCACCTCGCTGGCCGCCGGCGCGATCTTCGGCAAGTACAAGTTCCCCGGCCGCACCGTCCTGTTCATGGCGATCCTGGCGACCGCGATCGTGCCGTTCGAGAGCTACATGATTCCGCTCTACCTGCAGCTCATCGATCTCGGCTGGATCAACACCTACCAGGGGATCGTGCTGCCGACGCTGTTCATGAGCTTCGGCATCTTCCTCTTGCGCCAGCACACCGCCTCGGCGATCCCGACCGAGTTGCTCGAGGCCGCACGAGTGGACGGCGCCACCGAGTGGTGGATCCTGAGGCGGGTGATCACGCCCCTGTCGATACCGGCTTTGAGCGCCATCGGCATCTTCGCCTTCATCCAGGCCTGGGCCGCCTTCATCTGGCCGCTTATGGTGGCGAACGAGCAGGTGCTGTTCAACATGGAGCTGGGGCTGACCGCCTTCCAGTTCCGCTTCACCGCCGACTACGGGAAGCTGATGGCGGGCTCGGTCTTGAGCGTGCTGCCGATGCTGGTGATCTTCCTCATCCTCCGCCGCCAGATCATCGAGAGCGTGGCGCTGACAGGGATGAAGGGCTGATCTTCGTACCCCTCTCCCGGCAATGCCGGGAGAGGGTTCCGGAAGGTCTACTTCTTCGAGATGTTCCAGAGCACCATGGTGGTCGAGAGCAGCACGCCCTCGACGTTCTTCCGCCATGCCGCCGGCTGGTTGAGGCCGCCGGTGTTGATGTAGGGCACAGTCTCCGCCATCCGCACCTGCATCTCGTCGACCAGCCTCTTCTGCGTCTCCTTGTCCGGAGCCTTGGACCAGGCGACGCGCATCTTGTCGATGGTCTCGTCGCACGGCCAGCCGAACCAGGCCTTGTCGCAGCCGCCGCCCATCGGCGTCAGCGACAGCGGGTTGCTCAGCATGCCGTCCCAGCGGGTGTGGAAGATGCTCCACCCGCCCTTGGTCGGCTCGTCCTTCTTGGTACGGAGCGAGGTCAGCGTCGCCCAGTCCATGGCGCGCAGCTCGACGTTGACGCCGATCTTCCTGAGGTTCTCGGCGGTCAGCAGCGCCGCCCCCGCCGTCGGATGGTCGGTCGGGTGCAGGACGACGACGGTCTCGCCCTTGTATCCGGCCTCCGCCATCAGCTGCTTGGCCTTTTCGTAGTTGGCCTTGCCGCCGAGCGGCAGGTTTCCAGCCTTCGATTCATACGGGGTTCCGCAGTAGAAGAACGAGCCGCATTTCTCGAAATAGGCCTGTGGCACGCCGATGGCGCCGCGATAGTCGTCCTGGTCGATGAGATGGAGCAGCGCCTGACGCGCCTTCGGGTGGTTGAAGGGCGGGTGCAGCTGGTTCGGCCTGACGATCACCATCGAGCCGACCTTGTTGACCGACTTGACGACGACATCCGGGTTCTTCTCGAGCAGCGGGACGAGGTCAGCGGGCGGCACCTCCATGTAGTCCACTTCGCCGGCCCCCAGCGCCGAGACCGCGGTCGCGCCGTCGGGGATGTAGATCCACTCGATGCGGTCGACCTTGGCGAGCTTGCCGCCGGCCATCAGGCTCGCCGGCTCCTTGCGCGGGATGTAGTCCTTGAACTTCTCGTAGACGACCTTGTTGCCAGGCGCCCACTCGTCGGCCTTGAAGCGGAACGGGCCGGAGCCGATGTTTTCAGTGATCTGGGTGAAGGCATCGGTCTTCGCCACCCGCTCCGGCATCATGAACGGCGTCAGCCCCGCGCCCTTGGCCAGATTGTCGAGCAGCGCGCCGTAGCGCTCCTTGAACTTCCAGGTGAAGGTCTGGTCGTCGACGACCGCGAGCTCGGCGGTCACGCTCATGGCGACCTTGCCTTCGTCGTCGCGCTGGGCCCAGCGCTTGAGCGACTGCACGCAGTCGGCGGCGGTCACCGGCTTGCCATCGTGCCATTTCTGCCCGGCGCGGAGCTTGAATGTATAGACCAGCCCGTCGGCGCTCGTGGTCACCGTCTCGACCATCTGCGGCTGCGCGCGGAACTGTTCGTCGAGCGCGAACAGCACGTCGTAGATCATGTAGGCGTGGTTGTTGGTGACGGTCGCCGTCGTCCAGATCGGATCGATGTTGCGAAGATCGGCATAGGGCACGACCTTGAGCGTCTGTGCCTCGGCGCCACCGGTCAGCCCGGCGATCACCGCCGTTGCTGCGAGCGCCAGTCGGTAGGTGATGCGCATCACTCTCCCTCCCTTGGTTTTGCGATATTGGCAGAGGCCTGCATTCGAGCACGCTTCCAAGGAATCGTATACCCCTCGCTGGTCCACGAGAGCCGCAGCAACCCCGGATACACCTTAGTCCTCCGCGGTTCGCCCGGTCGAACTTACGGCCAAGAGAAACCACGACTTGAGTTCGACGTGCGCTCACCCTCATATGCGGCGCTCATGGCCCCGCCCCTTCTGCTCCTCCAGGACATCGGCCTCACCCTCGGTGACTCGCCCCTTCTCGACGGGGCCGAGCTGTCCGTATCGGAAGCCGAACGCCTCTGCCTCGTCGGCCGCAACGGCTCCGGCAAGTCGACCCTGCTCAGGATCGCCGCCGGGCTGACCGAGCCCGACCGCGGCAAGCGCTTCCTGCAGCCGGGTACCACCATCCGCTACCTGCCGCAGGAGCCGGACCTCGCCGGGCATCCGACGACGCTGGCCTATGTCGAATCCGGCCTCGGACCGGGAGACGATCCCCACCGCGCCCGTTACCTTCTGGAACAGCTCGGCCTCAACGGAGAGGAAGAGACGCATCGCCTCTCCGGCGGCGAGACCCGGCGGGCGGCCCTAGCCCGGGCGCTGGCGCCGACGCCCGACATCCTGCTGCTGGACGAGCCGACCAACCACCTCGACCTGCCGGCGATCGAGTGGCTGGAAGCGGAACTGGCCCAGCTCCGCTCCGGCCTCGTCGTCATCAGCCATGACCGCCGCCTGCTCGAACGCCTGTCGCGGGTGACCGTGTGGCTCGACCGTGGCACGACGCGGCGGCTCGACCGGGGCTTCGCCGCCTTCGAGGCCTGGCGCGACGAGGTGCTGGCCCAGGAAGAACTCGACCGCCACAAGCTCGACCGCCGCATCGCCATGGAGGAGGACTGGATCCGCTACGGCGTCACCGCTCGACGCAAGCGCAACCAGGGCCGCCTCGCCCGCCTCGGCGACCTCCGCCAGCAGCGTCGCGACCAGCAGAAGGTGACCGGCCAGGTGAAGCTGGCGGTCGCCGAGGGAGAGGCTTCCGGCACGCTGGTCATCGAGGCGAAAGCCATCGCCAAGTCCTTCGGCGAGACGCCGATCGTCATGGATTTCTCGACCCGCATCCTGCGCGGCGACCGCACCGGCATCATCGGGCCGAACGGCGCCGGCAAGACGACGCTGCTCAACCTGCTGACGGGCGCAATGGCGCCGGATACCGGCACCGTCCGCCTCGGCGCCAATCTGGCCCTGGCGACGCTCGACCAGCAGCGGCGCAGCCTCGATCTCGACCGGTCGCTGGCGGACACGCTGACCGACGGTCGCGGCGATACCGTCGTCGTCGACGGCAAGCCGCGCCACGTCATGAGCTACATGAAGGACTTCCTGTTCAAGCCCGAGCAGGCGAAGACGCCGGTCGCCGCCCTGTCCGGCGGCGAGCGCGGCCGCCTCGCACTCGCCTGCGCGCTGGCCCGGCCGTCGAACCTGCTGGTGCTGGACGAGCCGACCAACGACCTCGACCTGGAGACGCTCGACCTCTTGCAGGAGATGCTGGCCGACTACCCGGGCACCGTCCTCCTAGTCAGCCATGACCGCGACTTCCTCGACCGCGTCTCGACCTCGGTCGTCGCCTGGGAAGGCCCCGGCCGCTGGATCGAGTATGCCGGCGGCTACAGCGACATGGTCTCCCAGCGCGGCCACGGCGTCGAAGCCAAGGTCGAGGCCAAGGCGGCCAAGCCGGCGGCCGAGAAACGTTCGCCCGGCGCCACCTCTTCTCCGCGCCAGCGCCTTTCCTTCAAGGACGGCCATTCGCTGAAGACCCTGCCCGGGCGGATGGAGAAGCTTCAGGCCGAAGTCGCCCGGCTGCAGGGAACCCTCGCCGACGCCGACCTGTATACGCGCGATCGCAAGGCCTTCGAGGCCGCGAACGCCCGGCTGTCCGCCGCCCAGGCGGAACTCGCCGAGATGGAGGAGGAGTGGCTGACGCTCGAGCTGAAACGCGAGGAACTGGAGGGCTGAGGGCGCCGCTGGTAGACTTCGCGCTCTCGCCGTTCCGCCGTTGCGGGATTCGGCCTTGCGCCCTCCGCTACGGCACTTCCTGATACCTCCTCCACGAAGTCCTGGGAGCTCTCGCGATGGCCACGTCCGGCAAGCGTCCGATGATCGGCTCGGTTCACGGCATGGTGGCCTGCGCACATCCGCTGGCGGCGGAAGCGGGCGCGGCGATGCTCCGGACCGGCGGCAACGCCTTCGATGCGATCGCGGCCGTGGCCGCCGCGCTCAACGTCGTCGAGCCCTTCATGTCGGGCCTGGCCGGCATGGGCATGGCCACCTGCTACATCGCCAAGGAAAAGCGCATCCGCGCGCTCGACTTCGTGACGAAGGTGCCGGAGAAGCTGCCGATCGAGCGCTTCAAGCATCGCGAGGAT
Source organism: Asaia bogorensis (assembly GCA_945897335.1). GTDB lineage: Bacteria > Pseudomonadota > Alphaproteobacteria > SHVZ01 > SHVZ01 > SHVZ01. Next base: position 5,891 of record CAMDFP010000175.1, read on the forward strand.
CTGGCGAGGGGGCCACTCGCCTGCGGCACGCCCGGCAATCTCGCCGGCTGGTGCGAGATGGTGAAGACCTATGGCCGGAAGTCGCTGCCCGAGGTGTTCGCGCCGGCCATCGCGATCGCGCGCGACGGCTTCCCGCTGACCGCCTTCGGCACCTATTGCTTCAACAGCTCGGCCCCGGAGATCAAGCCCTACGCCTTCTACGACGGCTGGGCGAAGAACTATCTGGGCAGCGGCGAGGTCGCACAGGGCCAGGTGGTCAAGCAGCCGGATCTTGCGCGCATCTACGAGGCGATCGCCGCGGAGGGCCCAGGCTACCTCTATGGCGGCAAGCTCGGTCAGACCATCGTCGCGCATCTCGCCACGATCGGCGGGACGCTGACCGAGAAGGATCTCGAAGGCGTGCGGCCGGAGTGGCTGGACCCGATCGCCATCTCCTATCGCGACCTCAAGGTGCATTCGGTGCCGCCGCCGGCCGAGAGCTTCCAGTATCTGCTGACGCTCTCGATCCTCGACGGCTTCGACCTCAAGAAGATGGAGCGGAACGGCATCGACCATGTCGACACCGTCTTCCGCGCCATCCGCCTTGCCGCCGGCGTCCGCATCGAGCGCAACCGGCCCTCGCCGGAAGCGCTGACGGAGATCCTGTCCTCGGCGGAAGTCGAGACGCTGCGTCAGCGGGTGAAGGACGGAAAGCCGGTCGAGGGTCTCACCGAGCAGTGGCTGCCGACCACGCCCGACCCGAACAAGGAGCATACGACCTCCTTCTCGGTCGCCGATGCCGAAGGCAATGTCGTCTGCCTGACGCAGAGCCTCGGTGCCAAGTTCGGCTGCGGCGTCGTCGTGCCCGGCACGGGCGTCTGCCTCAACAATTTCCTCTACTGGGGCGAAGTTCATCCCAAGGGCAAGGCCTACATGAAGCCCGGCAGCCCCCTGGCGCTGTGCCTGGCTCCCAGCATCTCGACCCGCGATGGCAAGCCGGTGCTCGCACTTGGCACGCCCGGCAGCTACGGCATCTCCCAGACCCAGACCCAGGTGATGGTGCAGCACACCGATTTCGGCCTCCTCATGCAGGACGCGGTCGAGGAGCCGCGCGGCCGGCTGTGGGACGGCAAGAAGGTGCAGGTGGAGTCGCGGATGCCCGCCGCCACGGTCGAGGGCCTGCGCAAGCGCGGCCACGACGTGGAGGTCGTCGAGCCGTGGACCTGGGTCGTCGGCGGCATGCACGGGATCTCGATCGACCCGGAGACCGGCGCCAAGATCGGCGGCTGCGATCCCCGCCGAGACGGCTACTGCATCGGCGTCTGAGGCTAGCGCGCCAGGATGGACGCGGCCGCGCTCGGACGAGTTCCGGGATAGCTCGCGCTGGCGCCGAGCAACTGCGCCGGATCGGGAAGGAACAGCAGGCCCAGCATGGTGCCAAAGGAGGTCGGCTGCGGTGGCCGCATGGTCACGGCGATCGGCCCTTTGGGCTGGCGATAATCCTGGAGGAACGACGCCAGGGCGTCGGCGAACGGCTGGGTCCGTTGGCCCTTGCCCGAGGATGCCACCCCCAGCGTCGTCAGCCATTCGCGGGAGATCGCCTCCTCCGACTTTCCATTCCGCTGGCCGACGCCATGCAGGATCTGGCGAAGCCCGGACTGGTCCTCGTAGACGAGGCGAAGCGAGCGGATCGCGACGGTCGCGTTCAGCAGCCTCGGATCGCGCAACGACGGTACCTTGTCGAAAACAGCCTCCAGGTTGAGTTTTCCGTAGCCCGCGGTCGCGACGTCGAGGTGGTTCACCGTGAGAACCTGGGCCGCGGCGTCGTAGCGGTAGTCGAGCCGGGCGTCGGTCGGCTTGCCGGAGAACCCGTGGCGCTTCGCCTCGGCGCCATATTCGCCCGCGTCCAGCAGAACCATGCCCTTGGCCGTGACTTTGGCGAAGCGCGCCTCGCCGGCCTGGAAGCCCTGATAGTCGATCGCCTCGACCTCGAGCCGGGCGACGCGCAACGCCGGTGCCGACGGGCGGCCTCCTGCCGGCTCCGAGAGAACCACGACCCTCTCCAGGACGAAGCCATCGGCGCCGAGCGCCGATGCCTTCTCGTAAGTGAGGCGCCCCTTCTGGATCTTCGGCAGGAGCTCGCGCTCGAAACGCTGGAGCCCGTCGGCGGCAACAGGGGACGAGCCGGCCGCGAGACACATCGCGACCAGGAACAGACGGAACAGGAAAGATGTCATTGCATCGGACCTCGCTTCAGGCGCGCGCCCCCCTCGCTGAGGGTAGCGTCACGTCGACGACCGTCCCCTGCCCCACTTCGCTCGAAATCGCGATCTCGCCGCCCATGTGCTCGACCAGCTCCCGCACCAAAGCCAGGCCGACGCCGACGCCCTCCGCTTCTCGGCGGTAGCTGGCGTCGAGCTGAGTGAAGGGCTCGAAAATGCTCGAGAGCCGGTCGGACGGGATGCCGATGCCCGTGTCGGAGATAGAGAGCTTGACCCGGCCGTCGCCGGCTGCAACCGCGCCGAGTGAGATGCGGCCCCCCTGCGGCGTGAACTTGATGCCGTTCGAAAGGAGGTTGAGCAGCACCTTGCGCAGTGCCGACTCGTCGGCCCAGATCGTAGGGCAGTCTGCGGCGACCGAGATCGAGATCGAGATGCCCCGGCGCAATGCCCCGTCCGCGGTCAGCCGCGAGCAGGTTGCCAGGAGCTTCTCCGGATCGATCTCCCGGGAATAGAGGCGGATGCGTCCGGCGTCGATGCGCGCCAGATCCAGCATCTCGTCGATCGCACCGAGCAGCCGCACCCCGCCTTCCAGAATGTCGTTGGCGTGGCCGACGAAGGCGCTCGTGCCGGGCTTGCGGCCGGCCAGGTCGCGGATGACCTCGGCGAAGCCGATGATCGCGTGCAACGGCGTTCTCAGCTCATGGCTCATCATCGCGACGAATTCCGAGCGGACGCGGTTGGCGCTCTCCGCCTTCACCCGCGCCTCGGTCAGCTCGGCGACCAGCCGGTTCAGCTCCTCGTTGGTCGCCTCCAGCGACTTGACCGTCGAGATGTCGAGCCAGAGCGCATTGAGATTGCCGTCGAACATCCGGCGCTCCTCGAGCTGCAGCCAGCCGCCGTCGCGCCGGCGGATGACCAGCGGCCTGTCGAGCGGCTGGGCGGGCGGGTCGCCGCGGCCGACCAGGGCATGGATCTTGTCGCGCTCGCTGTCGGTGAAGGCGGTCTCGGCGTAGCGCCGCAGGTGATCGCCATAGGTCGCCTGGGGGTCGAACAAGTCGACGGCGCGCGGGAACAGCTCTTCCAGCTGGCGGTTGGCGCGGACGAAGTGGCCGGAGGAATCGAATACCGCGACGCCGTAGCCCGATGCCGCCAGGGGAGCTTCCGGCGCTGCCGGATCGCGGACCGAATGCGCCACCGTCTCGTCGGTCCACATCTTCAGGCAGCTGCCGTCGGAGAACCAGATCACCTGGGAACGAAGGCGCCGCCCGTCCCGCTTCTGGAACAGGGTCGAATGGTTGGTCCGGCGGTGGCGCTCGATGCCCGCGGCGAGGATCTCCTCGAAATGCGCCGGGTCGATCGCGCTCGAATTGGCCTCGAAGTAGCGGCGGAGGTTTTCCGCATAGGGCCACCCGCGCCTGAGCAGGCCGAGATGCTCGGGAAAGAACCGCTCGTAGGACTGGTTCCAGGACTGGATCCGCTCCTCGGGGTCGATATAGCAGGCAGCCGTCCTCAGCCCGTCGAGGACGAGGCCGAGCAGGCCGACGCCGTCCTGGCGAAGATCGGAGGCGGTTGCCTGCAGCTGATCGAGGACGCTCATGGCCGGAGACCATAGCGAAGCGGGAGCCGCGAGGGGAGCCGTTCATTGTACCGTTTGCCCGGTCGATCCGGGCCGGTTTGCTGCTAGGCTGGGATTTCCCGACGACCCGCCCGGACCCTCCCCGCCCATGAAGATATTCATCGCCTCGCTCGCGACCGAGACCAATACTTTCTCGCCGCTCCCGACCGGCTATCGGACATTCGAGGAGACGGTCCTGCTGCGCGACGCCAGCCGGCGCCCGGCCACCATCGGCACCGCGCCGGTGATCGAGTGGCGGAAGGCAGCGGAGGCGGACGGGCATACCGTGGTCGAAAGCCTGACCACCTTCGCCCAGCCGGCCGGCGCCACCATCCGCTCGGTTTACGAGGCCTTCCGCGACGAAATCCTGGGCGACCTGAAGGCGGCCCTTCCCGTCGACATGGTTCTGCTGTTCCTGCACGGCGCCATGGTCGCTGACGGCTATGACGACTGCGAAGGCGACGTTCTGGCGCGCGCCCGCGCCCTGGTCGGTCCGGGGGTGCCAGTCGGCT
>CAMDFP010000176.1 GCA_945897335.1 Asaia bogorensis
CCGGTCCGGCGTGGCGATGCTTCGCCGGACTGGGTTCAGGAGGGTCTCGCGCTCACCGGGCATTTCCTGGAGCGGCATGCCTTCGCTCCTCATAACAAGGGAATTCCGGCCGCTCGGACGCGATTTGTTGACCGCTTGCAGCGATCCGCTACTATATCTGGTAATTCTTCCCTCTGAGGTCTGGAGATGACCGCGGCACCCGACGGCGATATACGCCCGACGCCGCTCGCCGATGCGTTGAGCGAGCGCTACCTGTCCTACGCCCTGTCGACGATCATGGCGCGCTCCCTGCCGGACGTGCGCGACGGCCTGAAGCCCGTGCATCGCCGCCTGCTGTTCGCCATGCGCGAGCTGGGCTTGGCGTCTACCGGCGGGCCGAAGAAATCCGCCCGCGTCGTCGGCGATGTCATCGGCAAGTATCACCCCCATGGCGACGTCGCCGTCTACGAGGCGCTGGTCCGGCTCGCCCAGGACTTCGCCCAGCGCTACCCGCTGGTCGACGGGCGGGGGAACTTCGGCAACATCGACGGCGATAACGCCGCGGCGATGCGCTACACCGAGGCGAAGCTGACCGCCGTCGCCGAGCTGCTGCTGCTGGGCATCGACGAGGACGCGGTCGACTTCCGTTCGACCTATGACGGCGACGGCAGCGAGCCGGTGGTGCTGCCGGCGGCCTTCCCGAACCTGCTCGCCAACGGCGCGCAGGGCATCGCCGTCGGAATGGCGACCTCGATTCCGCCGCACAACGTGTCAGAGCTCTGCGATGCGCTGGTCCATCTGATCCGCCATCCGAACGCCACCATCGAGACGCTGCTGCAGAAGGTGAAGGGGCCGGACTTCCCGACCGGCGGCGTGCTGGTTGAGCCGCAGGCGAGCGTGGCCGAGGCTTACCGGACCGGCCGCGGCAGCTTCCGTCTCCGCGCCCGCTGGGAGGTCGAGAAGCTGAGCCACGGCCAGTACCAGGTGGTGGTGACGGAGATTCCCTATCAGGTGCAGAAGTCGCGCCTGATCGAGAAGATGGCCGAGCTGCTGACCGAGAAGAAGCTGACGCTGCTGGCCGACGTGCGGGACGAGTCGACCGAGGCGGTGCGCCTCGTGCTCGAGCCGAAGGCGCGGACGGTCGAGCCCGAGATGCTGATGGAATCCTTGTTCCGGCAGACCGATCTCGAGGTCAAGGTTCCGCTCAACCTCAATGTGCTCGATGCCGACGGCACGCCGCGCGTCCTCGACCTGCGCTCGACCCTGCGCGCCTTCCTCGATCACCGCCACGTGGTGCTGACGCGCCGCACCCAGAACCGGCTCGACAAGATCGAGCGGCGGCTCGAGATCCTCGCGGGCTACCTGATCGCCTACAAAAACCTGGACGAGGTCATCCGCATCATCCGCGAGGAGGACGAGCCGAAGGCCGTCCTGATGAAGCGGTTCAAGCTGACCGACGTCCAGGCCGAGGCGATCCTGAACATGCGCCTTCGCGCTCTCCGCAAGCTCGAGGAGCTGGAGATCCGGAAGGAGCACAAGGAACTCTCGGCGGAGAAGGCCGATCTGGTCGACCTCCTGGCCAAGGAGCCGCGGCGCTGGCAGCGGATCGGCGAAGAGATCGGCGAGGTGAAGAAGCGCTTCGCCCTCAACACGCCGATCGGCCGGCGCCGCACCGACATCGCCGATGCGCCGGCGATCGTCGACGTGCCGCTGGAGGCGATGGTCGAGCGCGAGCCGGTGACCGTGCTCTCCTCCGACAAGGGCTGGATCCGCGCGGTCAAAGGCCACATCGATGACGACAGCGAGATCAAGTACAAGGACGGCGACCACGGCCGCTTCCTCTTGAAGTGCGAGACCACGGACAAGATCCTGGTCTTCGCCTCCAACGGCCGCTTCTACTCGCTCGCCGTCGACAAGCTGCCGCGCGGGCGCGGCTTCGGCGAGCCGCTCCGCCTGATGATCGACGTGCCGAACGAGCACGAGATCGTCCAGCTCATGATTCATCGTCCCGAAGGGGGGCGCCTGTTGGTCGCCTCCGACGACGGCCACGGCTTCGTGGTCGAGGAATCGGAAGTGGTGGCGCAGACGCGCGCCGGCAAGCAGGTGCTGAGCATCGGCGAGACCGCGCGCGGCGTCGTCTCGATACCGGTCGCCGGCGATGCCGTCGCCACCGTCGGCGAGAACCGGAAGCTCCTGGTCTTCATGCTGGACGAGGTGCCGGTGATGACGCGCGGGCGCGGTGTCATCCTGCAGCGCTTCAAGGATGGCGGCCTCAAGGACGCCATCACCTTCGTGCTGAAGGACGGGCTTTCCTGGAAGCAGGCCGGCGGCAAGACGCGGACCGAGACCGATCTCACCGAATGGATCGGCAAACGCGGCCAGACCGGCCGGATGCCGCCGCGTGGCTTCCCCAGCAACAACCGCTTCGGCGCGATCTAGTCCTTACGGATAGGTGTATTTGAGCTCGCGCGCGGTGGCGTAGCCCTGGTCGGCGGTCTTCGACCAGCCGATCAGCTCGCGGCGGAGGGCGAGGTAGACCTGGGCGACCTTGCGCGCCTGCGGGTCGGTATCCTCGGCGAGCTCGCGCATCAACGCACCCGCGGCGTTCCCGGCGGCGGTGAGCACGTCGCGCGGCATCTGGCGAAGCTGGGTGCCGTTCTGGGTCGTGAGTGCCTGCAGCGCCGGTCCGGACCGGAACGCGAGCTCGGCCAGCATCTCGGCGTTCTCGGCGGCGGCGGCCGCCTCGAGAATGGCGCGGAGGTCGGGTGAAAGCGCGTCGAACTTGGACTTCGACACCAGCAGCTCGACTGCGGCCGAGGGCTCGAAGACGCCCGGCCAGTAGTAGAAACGGGCCGACTTGTGCATCTCCAGCCCGAGATCGGCGGCCGGGCCGAAACCGCCGGCGGCGTCGATCGTCTTCGCCTGCAGCGCAGCGGCGATCTCGCCCGCCGGCATCGCGACGGGCTTCGCGCCGAGGCGTTGCAGTACCTCGGCGCCGAAGCCGCCCATGCAGATCTTCAGACCCTTCATGTCGTCAGGTTTGCGGATCTCCTTCTGAAACCAGCCGGCCATCCGCGGACCGGTCGCTCCGCAGAGGATTGGCTTGACCCCGAAGGGCAGCGCCAGGTCGTCCCACAGATGCTGGCCACCGCCATAGCGGAGCCAGGCCATGTGCTCCTCGGCGGTGAGGCCGAAGGGTACCGCAGTGAAGAAGGCGAAGGCCTTTGATTTCTCGGCATGATGATGGGCGGTGCCATGAGACATCTCGGCGGTGCCGTTGGCGACGGCATCGAAGCCCTGCAAAGGCGCCACCAGATCACCCGCCGGACGGACCCGGATCACCAGGCGTGCGCCCGACATCTCGCTGACGCGACGGGCGAAGCGCTCGGCGCCGGTGCCGAGGCCGGGCATGTCCTTGGGCCAGGCGGTGACCATGCGCCATTCGACCCGACCCTGGGCCAGCGCCGGGGCGGCCAGGGCCGAGGCCGCGACTCCGGCTCCCGCTGCGCTCAGAAAGGCCCGACGCCTCATCCGTTCTCTCCCTCCGGGACATGCTTGAATGGCAGCCAGGAACCCTCGACCATCACCTCGGCCAGCCTGAATCGGCTCTTGTAGGCCATCTTGCGGCTGCCCGCGATCCAATAGCCGAGATAGACGAACGGCAGCCCCTCGGCCTCGGTGCGGGCGATCAGGTCGAGGACAACATGGGTCCCGAGGCTCCGCTGCGGCAGGGAGGGATCGAAGAAGCTGTAGACCGCGGAGAGCCCGTCGGCGAGGCGGTCGGCGAGGACGGCGGCGATCAGGCGTCCCTCGTCGTCACGATGTTCGATCACGCGCGTCGCATCGACGGAATCCTCGATCATCGCGCGGAAGTCGCCGAAGGTCATCTGCGCCATGTCGCCGTCGCCGTGACGGTCGGTGACGTAGGCCTTGAACATCGCGTATTGCTCGCGGCTCGCGATCGCGGGCCGCTCGGTGCCGGCGAGGCCGGCATTGCGCCGGGCGATCCGCCGCTGGGTCCGGTCGGGCGCGAAGGTGGCGGCCGGGATGCGGATGGGGACGCAGGCGTTGCAGCCGGGGCAGGCGGGGCGGTAGGCAAAGGCGTGGCTCCGCCGGAATCCGGTCTGGCTCAGGCGGTCGAAGGTTCCCGCCGGCGTCTCATCGAGCGAAACCACCACGCGCTGCTCGATGCGGCCCTGGAGATACGGGCATGGAGCCGGGAGCGTGCGATGGAGGACGAGAGGCGGCGTGACCCGCACGACCGAGGCTTTAAGGCCGCGCCGTCGGCTGCGGCGGCGCCGGGGTCTGGGCCTGGCTCTGCTGGCGGGGGGCCGCCGCGGGCGGCGGCAGCTCGCGCAACACGACGACGGAGATGCGGCGGTTCTGAGAGGCGGCCGGCTCGTTCGGCATCAGCGGATCCTTGTCGGCCTTGCCGACGACGAGCTGGAGGCGGGTGTCGGAAACGCCGTTGGCGACGAGCACGCGCCGGCTGGCGTTGGCGCGATCGGCCGACAGCTCCCAATTTGAATAACCGCCGACGCCGCCCTTGAAAGGGGTCGAGTCGGTATGGCCCGAGATGGTGATCTTGTTCGGCAGCGGCGAGATGATCTTCGCCACCTCCTCCATCAGCTTGCGCGCACCTTCCTGCATGTTGGCGCTGCCCAGCGGGAACATCGACTTCTGATCCTGGTCGATGAGCTGGATGCGGAGCCCCTCCGGCGTGATCTCGAGCTTCACGTTCTCGGCCACCGACTTCAAGTCGATGCGGTCCTGGATCGCCTGCTTCACCTGCTCGGCGGCCTCGCGGAGCTTCTGGTCCTCACGGTCGGCGAGCATCTTGTCGAGCTGCGCCTGCGAGAGCTGGCCGGGATTGCCCTGGCCGGCCGTCTGCTGCCCCGGATTGCCCTGCTGGTCCGACTGCTGGCCGACCTGGCCCTGATCGGTGCCACTGGAGCCGGCGCGCCCGAGCCCGGCCTGGTCGCCTGGGGATCCCGGCTCGCCCGGCTGCCCGGCTTGACCGGCGGGCCGCCGCATCTCGGTGCCGCGCTGGATGAACTGCTTGGCGTCGGAGCCGCGCTCGCCGGCCTTGGCGTCGCCGATGCCACGCTGAGCTTCCTCGCCTTCGGGGTTGGTGTCCTTGCTGGGGTCGTTCGCCGGCCGGGCGACCAGCGGCGAGGAGATCATCGGCGGCGAGGTGGCGCTCTTCAGCGCGCCGGGCACGGTAATCGACGTGCCGCCCAGCACGCCGCCCGAGCCCGAGCGGGCCGAGCGGGAAATGGCGGTCGGATCGAAGTAGTTGGAGATACCCATCTTCTGCTCTTCGGTCGTGGCATTCAGTAGCCACAGGAGCAGGAAGAACGCCATCATCGCGGTCACGAAGTCGGCATAGGCGACCTTCCACGCGCCGCCATGCGGGGCTCCGTGGCCGCCCTTCTTGATCTTCTTGATGATGGTCGGTTGATTGTCCATCGGCAGATCACACCGGCGGCAGCGCGGCGACCGCCTCTTCAACCTCGTAGAAGGTCGGGCGCACGCCGGACATCAGCGTCTTCCGGGCGAATTCGACGGAGACCGCCGGCGCGTAGCCCTGCATGTGGGCCAAGAGGCCGCTCTTCATGCACTGGTAGTACTTGCCGTCGGCGTTGGCGGTCTGCTCGATCGTGTTGGCAAGCGGCGAGACGAAGCCGTAGGAGGCCATGACCCCGAAGAACGTGCCGACCAGCGCCGCGCCGATCAGCTTGCCCAGAACTTCCGGCGGTTCGGTGATCGAGCCCATGGTGTGAATCACGCCCAGAACGGCGGCGACGATGCCCAGCGCCGGCATGCCGTCGCCCATGTTGCGGACCGCGGTCGCGACCGCCATCTCCTCGCCGTGATGGGTCTCGATCTCGGCGTCGAGCAGCGTCTCCATCTCGTTCGGATTGTCGGTGCCGAGCGTCATCATGCGGAGGTAGTCGCAGAGGAACTCGACGGCGTGATGGTCAGCGGCGAATTTTGGGAACTGCTGGAAGAGCGAGCTCTCCTCCGGCCGCTCGACATGGCTTTCGATCGCGAGCATGCCCTTGGTCTTCGCCAGCTTGAAGATGGCGTACATCAGGCTGAGCAGCTCGAGGTAATGCTCCTTGGTGTACTGGGGGCCCTTGAGGGCCGCGCCCAGGCCTTTGCCGGCGCCGGCCAAGACGTGCTTGGGATTGGCGACGATGAAGGCGCCGACCGAGGACCCGAGGATGATCAGGTACTCGAAGGGCTGCCACAGCACGCCGAAATGCCCGCCGCCGCCGGCATATCCGCCCGCGACGCACCCCAGAACGATCAGCCACCCGATGATCGGAAACATGCGGACCCTCGCTCGCCCGAGCGCTACCGGCTCCACCCCGACGGAATATTGGGGATTTTTCCCTCCCCAACAAGGGATTACTGGAACGTTCCGAGAATGTTGGCCGATTTCGGCCAAGCCGGGGCGTATGTTAGCGTAATTTTGATCGATTCGGGGCCCTAGAGCACAGCTCCAGCCTCGGTGGTGTCGGAGAGGAGCCGGGGCGGGAAGCCCGCGGCCCTCAGGCGATCCAGGATCTCGCGGACATGGCCCGAGTCCCGAGTCTCGACCACCACGTCGAGCTCGGCATGCTTGATCGGCACATCCTGGAACAGGCGCTGGTGGTAGCACTCGACGATGTTGCCGCCGCTCTCGGCGATCAAGGTTGCGACTCGCGCGAGGTTGCCGGGCGCGTCCGACAGCTCGACCCGGAGCCTCGCCATGCGACCGTCCCTGAGCAGACCGCGCATCAGAACCGACGCCAGGATGCGGGAGTCGATGTTGCCGCCGCAGATCACGGTGGCGATCCGCCGCCCCCGGAACCGCTCGCGGTTGGCCAGCATCGCGGCGATGCCGGCGGCGCCGGCGCCCTCGGCGACGATCTTCTGGGTCTCGGCCAGGCGCTGGACCGCGCGCTCGATCTCCGCCTCGCCGACCAGCAGGATCTCAGAGACGTGGGTTCGGATGATTTCGCGGGTGATCGCGCCCGGCGCCTTGACCGCGATGCCTTCGGCCAGCGTGTCGCCGCCCGAGGTCGGCGGCCGTCCGGCGAGCGCCTCCGCCATCGCGGGGTAGAGCCTGGCCTGGACGCCGAGGATCTCGATGCCCGGCTTCAGCGCCTTGGCGGCGACGGCGATCCCGGCCGCCATGCCGCCGCCGCCGATCGGGATGACGAGACAGTCGAGGTCGGGCACATCGGCCAGCATCTCGAGCGCGAGCGTGCCTTGCCCCGCAATCACATGCTCGTCGTCATAGGGGTGGACGAAGGTGAGGCCGTGCTGCCGGGCCAGCGCCTCGGCATGCCTGGCGGAGTCGCTCAGCGTCTCGCCGTGAAGCTCGACCCTGGCGCCGAGCGCCCGGGTGCGCTCGACCTTGGAGAAGGGCGTCGCCTTCGGCATGACGATGGTGGCGGGGATGCCGAGCCGGCCTGCCCAGAAGGCGACGCCCTGGGCGTGGTTGCCGGCGGACATGGCGATGACGCCGGCCTGCTGCTGCGCCGGCGTCAGGCTCCGGATCTTGACGAAGGCGCCGCGCGGCTTGAACGAGCCGGTGTGCTGCTGGGTCTCGAGCTTCAGCCAGATCTCGCAGCCGAGCTCGGCCGAGAGCGCCGGCGCCGGCACGGTCGGCGTCCGGACGATGTGGCCCTGAAGCGCCGCAGCGGCGGCGCGAATGTCGGCGAGCGTGACGGTCATGAGGGGATACTAGCCCCTCAGCGCGGCCTGAGCGTCAGCGTTCCCTCAGGCGCCTCCGGCGCCTTGCCGATCCGGAAGGTCGAGCCGTCGGCCCAGGCCTGCGCCAGGTCGGAGAAATGCGGCGACAGGCGATGGCCGGATTGGCCCAGCGACATCTGGAACAGCGAGGCATCGAGATCGGCGAGATCGTAGACGGCGCGATACCCCGCGCCATGCACGCTGCCGAACGGATCGTTGTCGTCGAGCAGCCGGCTCTGGGCGCGGTTGACCGTCCAGTTGTCGCCATCGGTCTCGGGCTCGACCTTGAAGATCTCGCCCAGCACCGGGATGCGTCCCAGGATCGGATGGCCGAGGCGGGCCCGATGAGCCTGGCCCCAGCGCCACTTGTCGGGCTTGTCGCCGTAGCGCTTGGCGAGATCGGCGAGTGCACCTGAGAGCGAGAACGAGAGGCGCTCGGCGCAGGGCTCGATCGCCGGCGTCGCCTTGACGTCGCACCAGGCCGTCTCGCCGCCCAGCGCGCGCAGCACCACGCCCGGCCGCGGCTGGATCTCGCCCCAGGCCTCGCCCAGCTCGTCGGCGAACAGCGCATGCAGGAGCTGGCGCCACCAGGCGGTGAAGATCAGCGGTTCCGGACGGTCGCGGCGGAAGTCGCCGTTCCAGGCAGCCAGCCGATCGAGCGCCCAGGCGGTCGCGTCGGTCCGCGGCGTCAGCTTCAGCAGCACCGGAAGGACGTCGCGGGCCATCGCCGAAACGGTGTCGGACTGCAGCCCCGCCATGTCATGCGGCGTGGCGCGCGCCGGCTGGTCGAGGCGCTCGGCGATGCGGCGCGCACGATAAGGCGCGTCGAAGTCGAGGCCGTAGCCGCGTGGCAGCGGATCGGCGACCGGGGCATTGTTGCCGTTGATGATGCGCCCCGAGGGCGGGTCGATCACGGTGAAGTCGGGATCCGGCGCGCGCCAGCCGTTCCAGACACGCTCGCGATCGGTCGCCTGAGCAGGCATCCAGCCGTCGCCGCCGCGCTGGGGAATGCGGCCGGAGACGAAGAGGCCAATGCGGCCGGCGGTGTCGGCGACGCCGACATTCTGCATCGGCGCCTGGTGGGCGGCGAGCGCCGCGCGCGCCTCGGCCAGCGTTGTCGCCTTGAGCAGGCGGGCGAGGCCTTCGGGCGTGCTGTCGTCGGGGGCGAGCGCGGTCGAGGCCAGCGCCACCGCCCGGCCCTCGGCGCCGCCGTTTTTCAGGACATCGGAGATCACCGGGCCATGCACCGTCTCGCGCACGGTGAGTTCCACCGGGGCGGCGCCGCGGATCAGGATGGTCTCCTTCCTGATGACATAGGGCTTCGGTCCGTCCGGCGTCAGGTAGCCGCCATCGCCCGACGCCTGCAGCACGAAGAGGTCGGCCGAGTCGGCCTGGGTCGTGGTCATGCCCCAGGCGATGCGGCCGTTGTGGCCGAGGATGGTGAAGGGGACGCCGGGGGCGGTGGCGCCGACGCTAAGGCCGTCGGGAGTCTCGATCCGCGCCAGGTACCAGAGATTGGGCAGCGTGAGAGCGAGGTGCGGGTCGTTGGCCAGCAGCGGCTTGCCGCTCTCGGTCTTCGATCCCGCGAGCAGCCAGATGTTGGAGGCGGTGCGCGGCCGCGCCTCGTCCGGGATCGCCGCCAGCAGCCGTCCGGCGAGGCCGGCATCGAGCGCCGCCAGCGGCACATGCGGGCCGTCGCCGCTGCGGTCGTAGAGGTCGCGCAGCTGGTCCGGCGTCAGGCGCTCGGCGAGCCGCACGCGCGACAGCTCGTCCCGCCAGTTCCAGGTGAGCTGCAAGGCCATCAGCCGCGCCCAGAGCAGCGAGTCCGACGGCCGCCATGGCTCCGGCGTGATCCGCATCGCGAGGAACTCAGGCGGCGGCATCGTCTGCTGGGCCAGGCCCGCATTGACGCCATACGCATAGGCTTCGAGCGTCGCCTGAGCCGCGGGCGACAGCAGCTTCACGCCGGCTTCGGCCAGACGCGCGAGACCGAGCGTGCGCATGAAGCGATCGGACTCCAAGGTGGCGCCGCCGACCACCTCCGACAGCCTCCCCGAGACCAGGCGCCGCATCACCTCCATCTGGGCGAAGCGGTCCTGGGCATGGACGAATCCCAGCGCGAAGGCGGCATCGGCATCGCTGCCCGCCTGGATGTAGGGAATGCCGCGACGGTCGCGGGTGATCGTGATCGCGGCCTTCGGCCCGTCGAGGCGGATCTCGCCCGCGAGCTTCGGCAGGCCCAGCCACAGCACGCCCGCGGCGCCGGTGACGGCGAGCAGGATGAGGCCGAGCACGACGCCGATGGTCCAGCCGAGGATGCGCATCAGGGATGTCTCTCGTTCGGAGCTGCGGCGCCCCCCACCCTAACCCTCCCCCACAAAGGGGGGAGGGGACACGATCGGACTCCCTCCCCCCGCGGAGCGTGGGGGAGGGTTG
>CAMDFP010000177.1 GCA_945897335.1 Asaia bogorensis
CAGCAGAGGCTCCCGTTATCCCTCACCCCCGGGCGCCATCATCCCGGAATGGTGGGCGAGGATTGATCGGAACGCTGGGCGGCAATTGATCGGAACAGGGGGGCGCCATCATTCCGGAATAGGGGGGCGGCTTGCTCCGGAATCAGCACACTGTGATGTTGCTCAGAGGATGCCAGACTTTGCCAGAGGGCACACTCTCTGCTGGCAATCACTCTCGGAAGTCCGCGGCAGCGGCGTGGGATGCGACCTATCCTTGCAAGCTGGCCGCGATTTGGCTGGAGACCGCGTCGGCGGCAGTCTTGACCGGATCAGCCGCAAGATGGGCGTACCGGGCAGTCGTCTGCACCTGCGTGTGGCCGAGCAGCTTGCCGATCATCGGCAGCCCCTGGCCGGAGGCGACGGCGGCCGAGGCGAAGGTGTGCCGGAGGTCGTGGATGCGGACGTCCTTCAGCCCGGCCCGGGCGCGGACCCTCTGCCAGAAAGGCTGAAGATCGGTTAAGCGGGCGCTGGGCAGGGTGCCGACGATCACCCAGGGGTTTTTCTCCAGCTTCGTGATCTTCTCCAGCACATCGACCGCCGGCTGGCCGAGATGGACGACCTTGGCCCCGGTCTTGGAGTCCGGCAGGCGCAGCGCCTTGGCGGGCAGGTCCACGCGCTCCCACTTGAGCGTCATGATCTCGCTGAGGCGGCAGCCGGTCAGGATCAGCAGCCGGGCCGCGGCGATCGCCGAGGATAACTCGATCCCCTCGCTCTCCATTTCCTTGAACACTTCGCCGACGCGCTTGAGCTCGGCCGGGCTCAGGAACCGCTCCCGTTTCTCCTCGGCATACTTCTTTATATGCCTCCGCGGGTTCGACCCGTCGGGCCGGAGACCCCACATCTCCGCCAGGCTGAACATCTTGGACATCACCTCGAGGCAGCGATTGGCCTCGTAGGGGATGTGCCGGAGATCGTGATGCACCTTGGCGATGTCGGCCCGGGTGACCTCGGTGACCCGATGACGTCCGAGGGCAGGGAGGATCGTTCGCTCCAGGAGGCGGCGGTAGCCCTTGGCGGTGCTCGCCTTGATCCGGACCGAGACGTGCTCCTTGTCGAAGCGCTCGGCCAGGTCCTTGACCGTGACGGCCTGCCGGTCGGCATCGCGCTTGGCGGCGGGGTCGTCCCCGTTCCTGGCCGCGGCGATGATGCCGATCGCTCGGGTGCGCGCCTGCTCGCAGGTGAGCACGGTGCTCGGGCCCAGGCTGATGCGGCGCGACCGTCGACCGGCGCGGTACTGAACGACGTAGCCCTTGTGCCCGCTTGGCAGCACCCGGAGCCCAAACCCCGGCAGGTCGTCGTCCCAGATGAAATGTTCGGCCCCCTGGATCTCGGCGGCGTCGATCACGCGTTTGGTCAGTTTCGGCATGGGGTGCGATCCCGGGACGATGCTTGGCTCTGCTTCCAGGCACCGACCGCGCCCGCCCCGTGGAAGCACTGTGGAAGCACGGGGGCGATAGTTGCGGCGGGTGCCTGCGAAAAGCAGCGTGGGTGTCGTGCCGCCTTAAGTCAACTAAACCATTGAAAGTACGCATAAAAACGAGTTTCTGCGTAATCCTGCGCTGCCGCTTTGCAGCCACTCATAACCTGAAGGTCGTCAGTTCAAATCTGGCCCCCGCAACCACCGACAGTAAACCGCCCGCCAGACCATCGGCGGGCGGTTTGCTTTTGGAGGTCCTCTCCTCGCAGAGTGTGAGGATCTCGACCAGATCGCCATAGAGCATCAACCTGCACACGCCGGCGTTTCCGAACGGCGAAATCAGAGGCCAGGTCGTCGGCGTTCAGCCGATGTAACGGGGCCCTTTACCGGCGGCGACCCTCCCCCGCCCGGCAACGACTGGGGACCCGGCCGAAAGGTCGGGTCCCCGAACTTCTTTCCCCTCCCAGGCGGTACCCGCCGTTTCGCCTCCGCACGGTGACCGGCTCCCCCCTCTGCCACCCGCGTGATAGCGTTTGGCGGCTTCAATGCACATAAGGGGAGGTTGCCATGCAACGCAGGGAATTCCTGACACGGGCCGCGGCACTGCCGCTGGCGGCGAGTCTGGCGGCGGCGCCGTTCTCGGCCTTCGGCCAGGCGACGCCGAGGCGGGGCGGCGTGCTGAACATCGTGCTGCAGCCCGAGCCGCCGATGCTGATGCTGCCGATCAATCAGGGCACCACCACCCAGGTCGCTGGTGGCAAGATCTTCCAGGGCCTGCTGACCTTCGACTTCGCGCTCAAGCCGATGCCGTCGCTGGCCAAGTCGTGGACGATCTCGCCCGACGGCCTTACCTACACCTTCAAGCTTGAAGAGAATGTGAAGTGGCATGACGGCAAGCCCTTCACCTCTGCCGACGTCGCCTTCTCGACCCAGGTCTTCCTGACGGAAGTCCATGGCCGCGCGCGGGCGAACTTCGGGCGCGTCGCCTCGGTCGAGACGCCGGACGCGCATACCATCGTCTACAAGCTGAAGGAGCCCTTCGGCCCCTTCCTCCATGCCTTCGAGGTCTCGAGTGCGCCCCTGGTGGCGAAGCACATCTATGAGGGCACCGACTTCCGCAAGAACCCGGCGAACGACGCTCCGATCGGCACCGGCCCGTTCAAGTTCAAGGAATGGAAGCGCGGATCCAATATCGAGCTGGTGCGGAACGAGAACTACTGGAAGCCGGGCCTTCCCTATCTCGACGGCATCAGCTTCCGCATCATCCCGGATGCGGCGCTCAGGGCCGTGGCGCTGGAGACCGGCCAGGTCCATGCGTCCCAATTCGACGCGGTCGAGCCGCTCGAAGTGGCACGGCTGGCGGCGCTGCCGACCCTGTCGATGACGACGAAGGGCTACGAGTTCGTCTCGCCGATCATGTGGATCGACATCAACAACCGCCGCGGTCCCCTCGCCGACAAGCGCGTGCGCCAGGCGATCATGCATGCGATCGATCGTGACTTCATCCTGAAGAACCTGTTCTTCGGCATGGGCAAGGTCGCGACCGGACCGATCGCCTCTACCACGCGCTTCTACGATCCCAACGTGCCGAAATACCCCTTCGATCCGGCCAGGGCCGAGGCCCTGCTCGAGGCCGCCGGGCATAAGAAGGGCGCCGACGGCGTCCGCCTGAAGATCCGGTGCATGGTGCTCCCCTATGGCGAAGTGTGGCAGCGCCTGGCCGAATACACCCGTCAGGCCTTCTCTAAAGTCGGCATTCAGCTGACCCTCGAGAGTACCGACGTCGCCGGCTTCTGGAAGAAGTCGACCGAGGACGACTACGAGCTCACCTTCAACTACCTCTCCCAGTTCGCCGACCCCGCGCTCGGCGTCTCGCGTGCCTACATCTCGACCAATATCCGCAAGGGCGTGCCCTCGACCAACATCGGCGGCTACGTCAACCCCAAGGTCGACGAGCTGTTCGAAGCGGGGGCCAAGGGCGTCAAGGACGAGGACCGGCAGAAGGCCTATTCCGAGGTCCAGAAGATCTTGGTCGAGGACGTGCCGGTCGCCTGGATCCTCGAGATGGCGTGGCCCAACTTCGTAAACAAGAAGGTCCACGACGTCATCACGTCCGGCATCGGCCCGGTCGAGAGCTACGATCGGGTGTGGATGGACAGCTGATGCATCTGGCATCCTCTCTCGGGCCGCTTGTCGGGCTTGAGAGAGGATGCCGCTGATGTCGCAGCAGACCATTCCCGTCGATCCGTTCGACTGCGTCATCTTCGGCGGCACTGGAGACCTCGCCCTCAGGAAGCTGCTGCCAGCCCTCTATCACCGCGATCACGACGGCCAGATCCCGCCGCGCGCACGCATCTTCTCGGTCTCGCGGAAGGCGATGGACGCGGCGAGCTATCGCCGCATGGTGGAGGAGCGGGTCGGCAAGCACGCGACCGATCCGCAGTCCTGGGCCCGCTTCCTCGCCCGCCTCGATCATATTGCGCTCGACGCGTCGGGCAGCGCCGGCTGGAGCGATCTCAAGGCGCGACTCGAAGCCATCCCCGGCCAGGTCCGGGTCTTCTACCTGGCGACGGCCCCGTCGCTCTATGGCCCGGTCTGCGCCCGTCTCGGCGAGGCCGGCCTGGCGACGCCCGAGGCGCGGGTGGTGGTCGAAAAGCCGATCGGCACCGACCTCGGCTCCGCCAACCGGATCAACGACGAGATCGGCCGGGTCTTTGCCGAGAGCCAGACCTACCGCATCGACCATTACCTCGGAAAGGAGACGGTCCAGAATCTGATCGCGCTCCGTTTCGCCAACTCGCTGTTCGAGCCCTTGTGGAGCGCCACCTGGATCGACCATGTGCAGATCACCGTGGCCGAGACGGTCGGCCTCGAAGGCCGAGCCGACTACTACGACTCCGCCGGCGCGCTTCGCGACATGGTGCAGAACCATCTGCTGCAGCTCCTCTGCCTGGTGGCGCTGGAGCCGCCTCAGACCTTCGATGCCGATGCCGTCCGCGACGAGAAGATCAAGGTGCTGCGGGCGCTCGCCCCGATCGGCGGCGAGGAGACCGTGCTGATCCGCGGCCAGTACCGGCGGGGAGCCGCCGACGGTACCGCCGTGCCCGGATATCAGGAAGAGCTGGGGGAGGGGCGCACCAGCCGCGCCGAGACGTTCGTCGCGCTCCGCATCGCCATCGGCAACTGGCGCTGGGCCGGCGTGCCCTTCTATCTCCGTACCGGCAAGCGGCTCGCTGCGCGCACGTCGGAGATCGTCATCCATTTCAAGGCGGTGCCGCACAGCATCTTCCCGCGATCGGCCGGGGCCTTGCAGCCCAACCGGCTGGTGATCCGCCTCCAGCCCGACGAAGGCATCACCCTCCACCTGATGACCAAGGAACCAGGACCGGGCGGGCTTCGCCTGAAGTCGGTGCCGCTCGATCTCAGCTTCGCCGAGACCTTCTCCGGGCGCTTCCCCGAAGCCTATGAGCGCCTGCTGCTCGACGTGGTCCGCGGCAACCCGACCCTGTTCATGCGCCGCGACGAGGTCGAGGCCGCCTGGTCCTGGCTCGATGGCACCATAAGGTCCTGGGAGGAAGGCAACGAGACGCCGAAGCCCTACATGGCCGGAAGCTGGGGCCCGACGGCGGCGACCGCGCTGATCGAGCGCGACGGCCGCACCTGGCACGAGGATGCCGGGTGAGACGGCCGCCGCCCTTCGCAGACGCGGAGGTCGAAGCCGTCTTCGCTGCATATCCGGCCGGCCTCCGCGCCGATCTCCTGGCGCTTCGCCGGCTCATCTTCGAGGCGGCGGCCGAGTGCGAGGCGGTCGGGCCGCTGGTCGAGACCCTCAAATGGCGCCAGCCTGCCTATCTGCCCGCCAGGCCGCGGATCGGTACGACGGTCCGGATCGACGCTCTCAAGGACGGGCACTACGCGATATTCGTCCATTGCCAGACGACGCTGGTCGCGCGCTTTCGCGAGACCTATCCCGGCCTCTTCGCCTTCGACGGCAAGAGGGCCGTGATACTCGATCAGGGAGAGAAGCTCCCGGGGGCGGAGCTGAAGCACTGCATCCAGATGGCGCTGACTTATCACGTCAGGTCGCGGCCTGACGCCTAGTCGGCCGCCGTGCCCGCCGTCGGCGCGTTGCGGTGGCGGAGCACGACGTCGAGGAAGGCGCGGCCGTAGCGTTGCAGCTTGGCCTCGCCGATGCCGTGGATCTCCAGCATCTCGTCCGTCGTCGCCGGCCGCCTGGCGGCGAGCTCCAGCAGCGTGCGGTCAGGGAAGATCACATAGGCCGGCTGGCGCTGCGCCTTCGCCAGGGTCTGCCGCAGCGTCTTCAGCGCCTTCAGGAGATCGCCGTCGCCGCCGGACATGTCGATCGCGATCGCCTGCGCTGCGCGCTTTTTCGAGCGTGGCGAGGTTGCCTGGCGGGCGATGTCCGAGCGGAGGTCGACGCGCCCGTCGCCACGGAGGATCCGGTGCCCCCGCTCGGTCAGGGTCCAGCGGCCGTGCTCGACGATGTCGAGCGAGATCAGGCCGGCGGCGTAGATCTGGCGCAGGATCGACCGCCAGCCGTTGACGTCGCGGTCCTTGCCGACACCGAAGGTCTTGAGAGTGTCGTGGCCGTAGCGGCGGATCGCCTCGGTGGCGTTGCCCATCAGGATGTTGACCAGGTGCTCGGTGCCGAAACGCTCGCCGGTACGGAGGATTGCCGACATCGCCTTCTGCGCCTCGACCGTG
This sequence comes from Asaia bogorensis, assembly GCA_945897335.1. GTDB lineage: Bacteria > Pseudomonadota > Alphaproteobacteria > SHVZ01 > SHVZ01 > SHVZ01. The sequence goes on from CAMDFP010000177.1 coordinate 6,182, forward strand.
CCGTCGAAGGTCTCGACCCCGCCCTCGCAGAGATCGCAGCGCCCGCACGCCATCTCCGACTGCTCGCCGAAATAGGCGAGCAGGGTCTGGCGCCGGCAGCGCGGCGATTCGCAGAGCGCCACCAGCGCATTGAATCGCTGGCGCTCGATGCGCTTTCGCTCTTCCGAGCTCTCGCCTTCCTCGATCTGAAGACGTCTCAGCCGCATGTCGTCGAGGCCGTAGAGCGTCATCGTGTCGGCCGGTAAGCCGTCGCGGCCGGCGCGGCCGATCTCCTGGTAATAGGCCTCGACGTTCTGAGGCAGGTCGGCATGGGCGACGAAGCGGACGTCGGGCTTGTCGATGCCCATGCCGAAGGCGACGGTGGCGACCACCACGACGCCGTCCTCCTGCATGAAGACGTCCTGGTTGGCGTTTCGCGCCTCCTGCGGCATGCCGGCGTGGTAGGGCACCGTGCGGTATCCGGCGAGGCCGAGATGGGTCGCCAGTTCCTCGGTGCGCTTCCTGGACGAGCAGTAGATGATGCCGCTCTCGCCACGGTGGCTTTCGAGGAAGGCCGCGATCTGGCGCCGCGCATTGTCCTTCGGCTGCATCGCCAGGTGCAGGTTCGGGCGGTCGAAGGAGCGGACGAAGGTTCGGGGCGGCAGGCGGAACAGCTTCTCGACGATGTCGGCCCGGGTCGGAGCGTCGGCGGTCGCGGTCAGCGCCATGGTCTGCAGGCAACGGATCTCGTCGCGGACCCGGCCGAGCTGCAGGTATTCCGGCCGGAAGTCGTGGCCCCATTGCGAGACGCAATGCGCCTCGTCGATCGCCAGCAGGCCGACGCCGGATCTCGCCAGCATGTCGATGGTGTCGGGCCGGGTCAGCCGCTCCGGGGCGACGTAAAGCAGCTTCAGCGTCCCCGCTCGGAGCGACTGGTGGACCCGCCGGTTCTCCTCGGGCTCGTTGGCGGAGTTGAGCGCCGCCGCCTCGACCCCGATCGACTGCAGCTGGCGCACCTGGTCGCGCATCAAGGCGATCAGCGGCGAGACCACCACGGTGAGGCCGGGCCGGATGATCGCCGGCAGCTGGTAGCAGAGCGACTTGCCGCTGCCCGTCGGCATCACCCCCAGCACGTTCTCGCCGCCGAGGATGGCCTGGACGATCTCCTGCTGGCCTGGGCGGAAGGCATCGAAGCCGAACACCGTCTTCAGCGCCGAGCGGGCGCCGTCCAGCGAATCAGTCATGGAGGCGACGCACGGTAATCGGGCCGGAAGGGCCGGTAATGCCTCAAAAATGGTCCCCTGGAAGGCAAGTCCGCTCAAGGACGGCACGCCAATATAGAGGAAGTGCCCGAGGGGACGCGGAAGAATGGGCGGGGGGCGGATGCACCCTCAAGGGCGATTGTGCCGAGCCTCCGGCGCTCCTATCATCATGCCTCCGCCTGATCCCGAAACTCCTCAGTTCCGAAAGGCCCTCGGCCATGCGCGTGCGCGATTTCCATACCGGTCGGTCCGCCGTCTATGCCGATGGCGGCGTCGCCGCCACCGCCCATCCGCTGGCGACGCTGACCGCCATCGACATGCTGCGCTCCGGCGGCAATGCGATCGACGCGGCGCTGGCCGCCATCGCCATGCTGTGCGTGATCGAGCCGCATGCGACCGGGATCGGCGGCGACTGCTTCGTCCTCTATTCGCCCAAGGCCGGCATGCCGATCGGCCTCAACGGCTCCGGTCGCGCGCCCAAGGCGGCCACATACGACTGGTACAAGTCGCAGGGAATCGACTACATCAAGATGCAGTCCCCGCATGCGGTGACGATCCCCGGCGCCATCGACGCTTGGTGCCGGCTGCACGCCGATCACGGCTCGAAGGACCTGGCCGAGATCTTCGCGCCGGCGATCGCCGCGGCCGAGAACGGCTATCGCATCTCGCCCCGCACCGGCTCCGACTGGAGCAAGCTGACCAAGAAGATGTCGACCGATCCGGACGCGGCGAAGCGCTTCCTTCCGGGCGGCAAGCCGCCTGCGATCGGAGACCTGCACAAGCAGCCGGAGCTGGGTGCCACGCTCCGCAAGATCGCCAAGGGCGGCCGCGCCGCCTTCTACACGGGCGACGTGGCCCAGGACATGGTCGACAAGCTCCGCAGCGTCGGCGGCCTCCACACCATGGAGGATTTCGAGGAGGCGCACCCCGACTACGTGACGCCGATCTCGACCAAGTACCGCGGATACGACGTGCACGAGATTCCGCCGAACGGGCAGGGGATCACCGCGCTGATCATGCTGAACGTGCTGGCGGGCTACGACTACGGCTCGACCAAGTTCAGCCAGGCGGACCGCATCCACCTGATGGCCGAGGCCGCCAAATTCGCCTACCGGCTGCGCAACCAGCATGTCGCCGACCTGACCCAGGCCGACGTGCCGGTCGACCGCCTGCTCTCGACCCAGGAGGCGGAGTCGATCCGCTCGCAGATCAGCCTCAACGGCGTCTCGCCCTGGACCGAGCTCGACTACCTTGAGCACAAGGACACGACGTATCTCTCCGTCGTCGACAAGGACCGCAACGCGGTATCCTTCATCAACTCGCTCTTCGCCGCCTTCGGCTCCGGAATCCTCGCGCCCAAGAGCGGCGTCATGCTGCAGAACCGCGGCCAGGGCTTCCGGGTGAAGGAAGGCCACCCCAACTGCATCGGGCCGAGGAAGCGTCCGATGCACACCATCATCCCGGGCATGCTGACCAAGGACGGGCGTACGGTGATGCCGTTCGGCGTCATGGGCGGCCATTTCCAGCCGACCGGGCACTCGACCCTGGTCAGCAACATGATCGACCTCGACATGGACCCGCAGGACGCGCTGGCGGCGCCCCGGATGTGGGCCTATGAGGGCGAGCTCAAGCTCGAGCCCGCGATCCCCGAGGAGGTGGCGCAGGATCTCGCCCGCCGCGGCCACAAGGTGGTGCGGACCGAGACGCCGCCCGGCGGCGGCCAGGCGATCTGGATCGACCACGACCGCGGCGTGCTGATCGGCGGCTCCGAACCCCGCAAGGATGGCTGCGCCCTCGGCTACTAGAGCGTCTTCTCAGCACGTTCGACTGCAAGGACATACCAATGGACGACTCCATCCAGTGGGGCTTGACGAAGTTCAGCGTCGGCCAGCCGGTACCGCGGAACGAAGACCCGACGCTGCTCCGAGGCGAGGGCCGCTACACCGACGACATCAGCCTCAAGGGCCAGGCGTGGTGCGTCATCGTCCGCAGCCGGCATGCGCATGGCGTGATCAAGAGCATCGACCTCGCCGATGCCAAGGCGATGCCCGGCGTGCTCGGCGCCTGGACCGGCGATGATCTGAACGCCGCGGGCTACGGCACGCTGAAGTGCCATGCCGCCTTCCCCAATCGCGACGGCAGCCCGATGAAGAAGCCGGAGCGGCGGTCGCTGGCGACCGGCAAGGTGCGCTATGTCGGCGATCCCGTCGCCTTCGTCGTTGCCGAGACCCAGTCCCAGGCCAAGGACGCGGCCGAGGCGGTGATCGTCGAGATCGACGACCTGCCGGCGGTGACCGACGCGCGTGCCGCCTTCGCGTCCGGCGCGCCGCAGCTTTTCGACGACGTTCCGAACAACCTCGCGCTCGACTGGCACTATGGCGACGAGGCCAAGACGGCGGCCGCTTTCGCCGCCGCGGCGCACGTAACCAAGATTCCGCTGATCAGCAACCGCATCGTCGTCAACACCATGGAGCCGCGCTCGGCGGTCGGCGCCTACGACAAGGCGAGCGGCCGCTGGACCTTCCATGTCGGAAGCCAGGGCGTGTTCGGCTTCAAGACGTCGCTCGCCGACATCCTGAACGAGAAGCCGGAGAACGTCCGCATCCTCACCGACAATGTCGGCGGTTCCTTCGGCATGAAGGCGGGCATC
>CAMDFP010000178.1 GCA_945897335.1 Asaia bogorensis
CCCTCATGCTGATCGCCCACATCACCGACCTTCATCTTCGCACCGAAGGCGAGATGGCCTTTTTCGGTCATGTCGATACCGCCGCCCGGCTGGCCCAGACCGTCGACTTCCTCAACGGCTTCAAGCCTGCGCCCGACCTGGTCCTGGTCACCGGCGACCTGGTTGATTTTGGCAAGCCGGAGGAATACGCCAATCTCCGCCGGGTCCTCGACCGCCTGACGCTGCCGCACTACCTGATCCCCGGAAACCACGACCACCGGGAGAATCTGCGGACGGCTTATGCCGACCACGCCTACCTGCCGAAGTCCGGGTTCCTCCATTACGTGGTCGACGGACATCCGGTGCGGTTGATCGGCCTCGACACGCTCGACCAGGGCAAGGTCGCCGGGCTCATGGACGACGAGCGGCTGGCCTGGCTCGACGCGCGGCTGAGCGAGGCCCGAGACAGGCCGACGCTCGTCTTCATGCATCACCCGCCCTACACGACCGGCATGGTGCAGATGGACAACTACGGCTGCGTCGGCGGCGAGGCGATGGGCGGGATCATTGCCCGGCACCCTCAGGTCGAGCGCGTGGTCTGCGGCCATCTGCACCGCGTGACGGTCCGGCGCTGGAACGGAACGGTGGTGAGCTCGAGCCCGGCGACCGCGCCGGAGGTAGCGCTCAACATCCATAACGGCGGCACCTGGGGCTGGGCGGAGACACCACCCTTCGTCGGCTTCTACCTGTGGGAAGACGGCGGCATCGTCAGCCACCTGACCGCCGTCGATGCGAGGGCGCCGGTGCGGGCCTTCCCTCCTAAGGCGTGAGATCGCGGCCTGCGGCGCAACAAATCCAGGAGCGAGCCCGAGGCGCCGCAGGTCCCGCGGCGCCTCGGGCGAACCCTTGAGATCAGTGCAGCGTCTTGACGACGCTGGAGACCGTGTCGACGATCTGGTCGATCTGCGACTTCTGGATGATCAGCGGCGGCGACATGCAGATGGTTTCGCCGGCGAAGCGGACCATGACGCCCTTCTCGAAGCACTTCAGGTGGGTTTCCATCCCGCGGGCCGTGGGAGCATCCTTCCGCGGTGCCAGCTCGAGGCCGCAGGTGAGGCCGAGGTTGCGGATGTCGATGACGTTCGGAAGGTTCTTCATGCTGTGGACCGCTTCCTCCCAATAGGGCGACAGTTCGGCCGCGCGCTCGAACAGGCCTTCCTCGCGATAGAGGTCGATGGTCGCGAGCGCCGCGGCGCAGGCGACGGGATGGGCCGAGTAGGTGTAGCCATGGAACATCTCGATCATGCCTTCCGGCCCGTTCATGAAGGCATCGTAGATGCCTTTCCGGCAGAAGACGGCGCCCATCGGGATGGTGGCGTTGCTGATGCCCTTGGCGACGGTGAACAGGTCCGGCTTCACGCCGAAATGCTCGGTGGCGAAGCTGGACCCCAGACGCCCGAAGCCGGTGATGACCTCGTCGAAGATAAGCAAGATGCCGTGCTTGTCGCAGATCTGGCGGAGCCGCTGCAGATAGCCCTTCGGCGGCACCAGCACGCCGGTCGATCCGGCAACCGGCTCGACGATGACGGCAGCGATGTTGGACGCGTCATGCAGAGCCACCAGCCGCTCGAGATCGTCGGCAAGGTGCATGCCCCATTCCGGCTGGCCCTTGGAGAAGGCGTTCTTCTCGAGGTTATGAGTATGGCCGATGTGATCGACGCCGGGCACCATCGTGCCCCACATCTTGCGGTTGGCGACCATGCCGCCGACCGACATGCCGCCGAAGCCGACGCCGTGGTAGCCGCGCTCGCGGCCGATCAGGCGGGTGCGGGTACCCTGGCCGATCGCGCGCTGGTAGGCGACGGCGATCTTGAGGGCGGTGTCGACCGACTCGGAGCCTGAGTTGGTGAAGAACACCTGACTGTATCCCGGCAGCATCGAGGTCAGCCGCGCGGCGAGCTCGAAGGAGAGCGGGTGGCCCATGTTGAAGGAAGGTGCGAAGTCGAGCTTGGCGACCTGCTTCTGCACCGCTTCGACGATCGACTTCCGGCCATGGCCGGCGTTCACGCACCAGAGCCCGGCGGTGGCGTCCAGGATCTTCCGTCCGTCGACGGTCGTGTAGTGCATGTCCTTGGCCTCGGCCAGGAGGCGGGGCGCGCCTTTGAAATGGCGATTGGCCGTGAACGGCATCCAGAAGGGTTCGAGGTCGTTCGGAAGCGCGGACGGCTGCGCGGTCATGGGAGGGCTCCTTGAATGAAATGTGGGTGGATTATGGCTGGCCCGACCGGTTGCGGGAAGGGCTCCATTGACCTCCCGAGCGACCGGCCGTACCTCAAACCTGATGCGACAGAGACCCATTCTCATCGGCAGCGAGATCTACCGGCATTCGATCTACGGGGCGAAGCACCCGCTTTCGATCCCGCGGGTGTCGACCGCGCTCGACCTGATCCGGGTGATGGGCTGGCACGATCCGCTGCGCTACGTCGATGGTCCGGTGGCGACGCCGGCGCAGCTTGCCCGCTTCCACGATCCCGCCTATGTCGAGGCGGTGCGAGCGGCAGAGGCGACGCGGCACGTGCCGGATGTGATCCGCGACCGCCACAACATCGGCCGCAACGGCAATCCGGTCTTCGCCGAGATCTTCAGCCGGCCGGCGACCGCCTGCGGCTCGACCCTGAAGGCGGTCGAGCTGCTGCGATCGGGCGGCGTCGTCCACAGCCCGGCCGGCGGCACCCATCACGGCCGACCCGACCGCGCCAGCGGCTTCTGCTACTTCAACGACCCCGTGCTCGGCATCCTTTCCTTCCTCGATGCCGGCATTGCGCCGGTCTACTACGTCGACCTCGATGCCCATCACGGCGACGGCGTCGAGGATGCGTTCCGCGGCGATGAGCGCGTGCTCACCGTCTCGGTGCACGAGGCCGGGCGATGGCCGAACACCGGCGGACGTGGTGAGCGCGGCGGCGGCAATGCCCGCAACCTGCCGGTGCCCGAAGGTTTCAACGACTCGGAGCTGGACGCGATCGTCGAGCAGGCCCTGGTGCCGCTCGGCCGGCGGCTCGCGCCCGCCGCGATCGTTCTCCAATGCGGCGCCGACGGGCTCGCCGACGATCCGCAGAGCCGGCTTGAACTCTCCAACGGCGCGCTGTGGTCGGCGGTGGCGAAGCTGGTGCTGCTGGCGCCCCGCGCGCTCGTGCTCGGCGGCGGCGGCTACAATCCGTGGTCGGTCGCGCGCTGCTGGGCCGGCATCTGGGCGGTGCTCGACGGCCGCGACCCCGCCCAGCCCTTGACCCCGGAGGCCGAGAGGGTGTTGCGTGGGCTCAGCTGGAACCACAGCCGGGCGAAGAACGCGCCGGAGCGCTGGTTCTCCACGCTGGCCGACCCGCCCAATCCCGGGCCGGTCAGGCCCGAGATCGCCGAGATGATCGAGGAGGTCATGCTGCCGTGAGACGCGTACTCGCCCTCGTGTTTCTCCTGCTCGCCGGGCCGGCGCTGGCCCAGCTCGTGACATTTCCCAAGGACACCCTGACGATCGAGACCGCGGCGGGGCCTAAGCATCGCTTCAACATCGAGCTGGCGACCTCGCCGCAGCAGATCGCCCAGGGGCTGATGTTCCGCCGCCAGATGGCGCCCGACGCCGGCATGCTGTTCATCTTCGAACGGCCCGACACGGCGACCTTCTGGATGAAGAACACCTTCATCCCGCTCGACATGATCTTCATCGGCGTCGATGGGCGCATCATGAACATCGCCGAGCGGACGATCCCGCAGAGCGAGACGCCGGTGCCGGCATCGGGCCCGACCCGCGCGGTGCTGGAGGTCGTTGGCGGCACCGCTTCCCGCCTCGGCCTCAAGCCGGGCGACCGCGTGCGCCATTCCTCGCTGCCCTGATCATTCCCTCCGCCACCAGCTGCGCTGGTGGGGAAGGGGAGCGATCTAGCGTTTCCGCGCCAGGGTCAGTCCGTCGCCGATCGGGAGCAGGCTGGCGGTCACGCGCTTGTCCTTATGGATCTTGGCGTTGAGCTTGCGGATCGCCTGGGTGTCGGGGCTGTTCTTCGCCGGGTCCGCGACCGAGCCGCTCCACAACACGTTGTCGATGGCGATCAATCCGCCCTTCCGGAGCAGTTTCAGTGCGCCTTCGTAATAGGCGTCGTAGTTCGCCTTGTCAGCGTCGATGAAGGCGAAGTCGAATGTGCCGGCGTGCCTGGTCTTCAGCAGCTTGGCGATGGTCTCGGTCGCCGGCGCAAGCGTCAGCGTGATCTTCTTGTCGATCTTCGCCTGCTTCCAGAACTTGCGCGCGACCGAGGTGAATTCCTCGCTGACATCGCAGCACCAGAGATGGCCTTTCTCGGGCAGCGCGGTCGCGACGCAGAGGCCTGAATATCCGGTGAAGGTGCCGATCTCGATCGCCTTCTTGGCGCCGATCAGCTCGACCAGCAGCGCCATGAACTGGCCCTGCTCGGGCGAGATCTGCATGCCGGCCATCGGCAGCTTCGCCGTCGCCTCGCGCAGCCTCTTGAACAGCGGCTTCTCGCGCAGCGAGTTGGCGAGCAGGTAGTCGTAGAGCCGGTCGGTCATTTCGAGCGTGCGTCGGGACATCAGGCATTCCTTGGATGACGTGAGTCCGAAGGGTGCCACCGAACCCGCCGGCGGAAAAGCCGGTTGACGGCCGGGGATGCCGGCGCGACCGTCATCGCCTCCGGCGTTGAAGGACGGCCATGCGATGAAAGTCTCTCTCATCCAGATGAACTCGACCAACGACAAGCCCCGCAACCTGAAGCAGGCGCGGGAGCTGATGGAGGCGGCGATCAGGGAGGACGGGCCGGACCTCCTGGTGCTGCCCGAGGTGTTCGACTTCCTCGGCGGCAGCGGTGCGGAGAAGCGGGCGGCGGCGGAGACGATCCCGGACGGGCCGGCGTATTCGCTCTGCCGCGAGATCGCCGCCACGCACAAGGTCTTCGTCCATGCCGGCTCGATCCTGGAGGAGGTGCCGGGCGAGGAGCGCCTCCACAACACCACCATCGTCTTCGACCGCACCGGCACGCAGATCGCCCGATATCGCAAGATCCACCTGTTCGACATCGTCACGCCCGATGGCACCGCCTACCGGGAATCGGCCGCGATCAAGCCGGGCGACGAGGTGGTGACCTACGATCTCGACGGCGTCACCGTCGGCTGCTCGATCTGTTACGACCTCCGATTCTCCGAGCTTTTCATCCAGCTCGCCAAGAAGGGAGCGCAGGTGATCGCGCTGCCGGCCGCCTTCACGCTGCAGACCGGCAAGGACCATTGGGAAGTGCTCTGCCGGGCGCGCGCGATCGAGACCGAGACCTACTTCCTCGCCGCCGCCCAGCACGGCCCCCACACCCAGGGCAACGAGACACGACATACCTATGGGCACTCGATGGTGGTCGATCCCTGGGGGCAGGTGACGGCGATGGCATCCGACGGCGTCGGCGTCGTCTCGGCCCGCATCGATCCGAAGCGGGTCGAGAGGGTCCGCCAGATGATCCCGGTGGCCCAGCACCGGGTGCTGTAGGTCAGAGCGCCGGCAGACCGGGCGGCATCCGCCGCGCCTGGGTGCCCTGCTCGAAGGCATAGGCGAGACGCAGCAGCTTGGCCTCGCTCCAGGCGCGGCCGGTGAAGGTGGCACCCAGCGGATAGTCCGGCGTGTCCTTGGCTCCCACGCCGGCGGTGAAGCCCGCCGGCACCTGCACGCTGGGATAGCCCGGCTTCGCTGCGATGCCGGCGCCGGAATTCGCCGGAAACAGCACCGCGTCGAGCTTGTGCTGATCCATGTAGAAATCGAGGCCGAGCTTCTTCGCATGCAGCACGTCCATGCGCCGGGCGGATTTGTATTCGGGCTCGCTCAGGTCGCCCTTGGTCCTGGCCGCGGCGAGGAACAGGTCCTGGCCGAAGCGGAGCGCCTCTACCGGGTTGTCCAGGTTGAAGGCGATGATGTCGTCGATCGTCTTCATCGCCGTGCCTTTCGCCCACTTCTTCAGGTAGGCGTTGAGGCCGGCCTTGAGCTCGTAGATGAAGACGATCGGCGAGCGCTGGACCTGGTGGTAGGTCGGGCTGAAGTGGTTGCGGTTGAGTACGGCGATCTCGGTGCCGGCGCCGCCGATCCAGCCCGCAGTCGGGATGTTGGCGCGGACGATGGTGGCGCCGAGATCCTGCAGCGCCTCGATGGCAAGGCGCATGACTTCCTTCGAGCGCGGCGAGAGCGGGCTGTAATAGACGTCGTTGCCCGGATCGGCGGGATCGCTGGGTACGCCGATGCGGGCGCCCTTGAGGCCGTCCTTGTCGAGGTGGTCGAGATAGTCGTCCGGCCGCTTCTGCTTCGTCGTTGCCGCATCCAGTGGGTCGACGGCTGCGAGCACGTTCAGCAGCAGGGCTGAGTCCCGCACCGTCCGCGTCATCGGCCCGGCCGTGTCCTGGCTGTGCGAGATGGGCAGGATGCCGGCGCGGCTGATCAGTCCCACGGTCGGCTTCACTGTGACGACGCCGCTCTGGGTCGCCGGCGAAAGCAGCGAGCCCGAAGTCTCGGTGCCGATGGTGGCCGCCGCCATGCCGGCAGCGACGGCGACGCCCGACCCGGCGCTGGAGCCGCCGGGCTGCACGATGGGAATGCCGTTCTCGTCCTGCGCCGGCGCGAAGGCGTTCTTCACCTGGCCGGTGATGGAGCTGTAGCCGGACGGCATGCCGACGGCGAGGATGTTGGCGAACTCGGTCAGGTTGGCCTTGCCGAGGATGACCGCGCCGGCCTTGCGCAATCGCGCGGTCACGGTCGCGTCTTTCTTTGCGAAGGCATCGGCCAGCGCCAGGGATCCGGCGGTGGTGTGCTGGCTGTCGCCGGTCGCGATGTTGTCCTTGAGCAGGATCGGCAATCCGGCGAGCGGCCGGCGCTTGTCCGCCTTCACGCCGTCGAGCTTGGCGGCGATGGCGCGCGCGTCCGGGTTCACCTCGCGGACGGAGTTGATCTTAGGCCCGCCCTGGTCGTAGGCGGCGATACGGTCGAGATAGGCCTTTGTCAGCTTGCTGGCGGTGGTCTTGCCGGCGGCGAGCGCATCCAGCAGCTCGCTTAAGGACGCGTTCTCGACCGTCATGGTCCCCTCCCTTAACCGGCGGCCTTGATCAGCCGCTCGGCGATCTCCTCGCCCGTCGAGGCGAGCCAGGTCTCGTTGACCCGGATCGGCAGCATGTCAGCAGTGACGTCGGGCATCTTCAAGCCTGCAGCTTCGGCCCGGCCGCGGAACGCCTTCAGCGCCTCTGCATCGCCCTTGGTCAGCCGCAGCTTCACGATGTTGCTGCCGTCCGGAATGCGTTCGATGGTGAAGCGGCCCGACGCCTCCAGCTTGGCATAGGCCGGCTCCGACATCGCCTTCGCCTTGGCCCAGCGCCCGGCCATGCCGTCGAGGAAATGGTCGGCCACCACCGCCATCTGCCAGACCTGCGAGAGCCCGCCGCCATGGCGGCGGCGGTCGTGGTAGAGCCCGTCGATCAGTGCCGCCGGTCCTGCCAGCACGGCGCCGAAGGGCGTGCCGAAATACTTGTAGAGCGACATGTAGACCGTATCGAACGGCTGGCAGAACTCCTTCACGCCGCGGCCGGTCCAGGCCGAGGCGAGATAGACGCGGGCGCCGTCGAGATGGCACTTGAGCCCGGCTTCCTTGGCATAGGCGATCGCCGCGTCCATGTCGGCCAGGGGGAACATCTGGGCGAAGCGCCGGCGTACCGGCGTCTCGATCACCATGGCGGAGAAGGGGATGGAGACGCGCGCGCCGGCCGCCCGCTCGAGCTCGGCCTTCATCGCCGCGACGGTGTAGGCGGCACCCTTGTCCTGGATCGGCACCAGGACGACGCCGCCGAGGCGTTGGGCGGAGTCGCCGGTGTCGTTCTGGATATGGCCATCCGACTGCACCAGCACGCGCCGGCGGTTGCGGTCGGAGAGGAGCTCGAGGGCGAAGTTGTTCGCCAGCGTGCCCGTCGGCATCAGGATCGCGCGTTCCTTGCCGAGTTCGGCCGCGATCTTCTTCTCGAATGTCTCGACGAAGCCGCCGAGCCCGTAGCTGTCGGCGGCGATGTCGGCCTTCTCGGTCAGGTCGGCGAGAAGGCGCGCATAGGCACGCGGGCTCAGGTCCGGCCCGTCGGTGGCCAGGTTGACGCGCGGCAAACTCATGGAAGAACCCCCTGTTAAGCTCTCTCGCGTATCATCGCCCGGCGCCGGGAACAAGCATCGGCGCGGAGCTTAAGAAGACTTGAACGGGAGGCTACGCCCATGTGTCGCTGGCTCACCTATGCCGGACGCCCGATCTATCTCGATTCGCTGATCTTCGAGCCGGAGAACTCGCTGATCGCCCAGAGCCTGCATGCGAGGAAGACGCAGGTCACCACCAATGGCGACGGCTTCGGCGTCGGCTGGTATGGCGGGCGCGCCGTGCCCGGCATCTACCGCGACATCCTGCCGGCGTGGAACGACCCGAACCTGAAGAGCCTGGCGCACCAGGTCGAATCCTGCCTGTTCTTCGCCCATGTGCGCGCATCCACCGGCACCGCGACCAGCCGCGCCAACTGCCACCCCTTCGGCGTCGACCGCTGGCTGTTCATGCACAACGGCCAGATCGGCGGCTACGACAAGGTGCGACGGCGGCTGGAGGCGATGCTGCCGGACGACCTCTACCGGCACCGGCATGGCACCACCGATTCCGAGCTCTTCTTCCTGCTGCTGTTCGTCCATGGCCTGGAGGAGGACCCGCCGTCAGCGATCCGCCGCACCATCCGCCTGATCGACACGATGACGGCGGAGGCCGGGGTCACCGACCCGTTCCGCCTGACCGCGGCGCTGACCGACGGCACCCGCGTCTACGCCATCCGCCACTCCACCGACGACAAGCCGCCCAGCCTGTACTGGGGCGGCCCGTCCTACGCGCTGACCGTGGTCTCCGAACCCCTCGACGCCGATCTCCGCAACTGGACGGAGGTCGACCCGGAACGGCTGGTAATCGCCGAGGCGGGCAGCCAGCCGCGGGTCGAGGGGCTGAATTAAGGGGCGGCTTTCGGGTCCCCTCTCCCGCGTCTTACGCGGGGAGGGTTAGGGTGGGGGCCGCGCGTGAGCGCGGTCGGAATGTCTCGGTGGCGGAGGCGGGTCGGAAGACCCTCGCTTCGCTCGGGCCCCCACCCCGTCCCTCCCCCGCGTACGACGCGGGAGAGGGGGTAAGAACTCGACCTACTTCAACTTGCCGCGGCCGAGGATCGACCACACCACCTCGACCTTGCCCTTGCGGATGCCGACCAGCTCGTCGTGCAGGTTGAGCGTGGTGTCGGTGTATCCCACGACGAACTCGAGTTTGTCGCCGACGCGGGGCGCGTCGCTGGGCTCGGCCAGGTTGACGATGGTGTGCTCGGCCGAGAGCGCCATGCCGGCGAGCTTGCCGAGGCCGATCGGCTCCGGCATCGCCGCGTCGCCGGTCATCGTCTTCTTGCCGGCATCGCAGATGATGCGCGTGGGATCGGGCCGGCTGGTGACCTGCGCGAGAACGGTCATCGCATAGGGATGCTCGACGCCGAAGCTCTTGCGGTAGAGCACGTCGCCGAAGATGCCGCCGCCGGCCTGCACCTCGGTGATGCCCTTCTGGGTCGCGGTGATCCAATAGGTGCCGGTGCCGCCGCAGCTGACGATGCCGATCTCGACGCCGGCCGCGCGGCAGGCTTCGACGGTGCCGACGAAGGTCGAGATCGCGCCTTCAATCGCCTTCCGCTTCTCGGCCGGGTCGGTGAGGCGCAGCGTATGCGCTTCCCAGGTCATCAGGCCGGCGAGCTTCACGCCCTTCAGCGCCGCCACCTTCTTCGCCAGATCGACCGTCGGCTGGCCGGGCAGCGTGCCGGCGCGGTTCATGCCGGTGTTGACCTCAATCAGCACGCGGACGCGGACGCCGGTCGCGATCGCCGCAGCGTCGATCTCGCGGATGTTGTCCCAGTTGTCGACGGCGACCATCACGTCGGCATGGCGCTGCAGGTTGACCAGGCGCTGGATCTTGATCGGGCCGACGATCTGGTTGGCGACCAGGATGTCGCCGATGCC
>CAMDFP010000179.1 GCA_945897335.1 Asaia bogorensis
GCGCTGCAGGAGGAAATGGACCGCATCTCGAAGGGGACCCGTTTCGACGGCCAGACCCTCCTTGCCGGCAGCGGCGCCGCGGGCATCTCGTCGGTGCGCTCGGCTTCGGTCTCGAACGGCAACGCGGCGAACAAGGCTGCCGCCTACGCGTTCGAGTTCAACGAGAACAACCTGATGTATGGCAACACCACGATCGACATGAGCGCCAATACCTTCGCCGCCGGACTGGTGGACGCAACCAAGTTTACTTTCACGGTCGATGGCGTTGCGACGACGGTAACCTTGGCCTCTGCGGCGACCACGACGACAGATCTTGCGACGAAACTGCAGACTCAGCTCGTGGCGGCCGGCGGCGTTTACGCCGCCGCGACGGTCACCGGCAGCGGCGGCACCACGACCAACGCCGGCACCCTCACCGTCAACCTGAACAAGGTCGAGAACGCCATGTCGGCGGTGTCGATCAAGAAGAACGACGGCAGCACCGCGGTTACCGGGTCGCTGGTCAAGCAGAACTTCAACCTGGTCACGGCGAAGGTCGGCGGCACCGATCTGAACTTCGAGCTGACGCAGGCAAACAGCGATACAGTGGCAAAGGTGGCCTCGTCTCTCAACGCCGACGCGATCTTCAGCCAGTACTTCATCGCATCGACCGAGACGATCCCGCAGGTTAGCGGAGCGGCCAAGAGCCGGCTCTACCTCACCGCGCTGACGAACGACCCGCTGACGTCGTTCTCGATCAAGAGCCGCGAGACGACCGGCGGCAGCGCCCTCGACATCAAGGGGGTCAAGGCTGTCGACATCAAGGTCGGCCAGTCGACGACCTTTGATCTGTCGGCCGACAAGATCGCCGGCAAGGACAGTCTGTCGTTCACCCTCGGAGGGACCGCCTCGACCGTCAACCTCGATGACGTCCGCAGATGGGCGAGTGAGGTGTCGAACGCTCCGGCGGCCAGCGGCGTGGCCGACAACACGGTCGCAGCGGCGAAGCAGAGGACGGAATTCGACCTGAGCGGGCTGCTCACGACGACCGGCGACGTGCTGACGGTTCAGGTCGACGCTGCGGCGGCTGTCAGCTTCACCAAGTTGGCCGGCCAGTCGGTGGCGGATGCGATCGACTCGTTCGTCGCCAGCAACGCCGCGGTCGGCACCGCCAGCCCTGCCGGCGCGAAGGTGAGCCGCGAAGGGAACAAGCTCGTCCTGACGGCGACGACCGCCGGCACGGCCTTCACCGTCGTCTCCGTCAATGCGCAGAAGGCCGGCGCGACGGCGACCGAGGTCGCGGGCGCGACCACCCAGGCGAATCGCACCCAGGCGGCGGTCGGCTTCACCGACGACGGGCGGCTCGTGCGCAAGAACACCACCTCGGTCCAGTCCGCGAACACCGACGTCCAGTTGACCACGAAGGAGGCCTTGACCTTCCTCGCGGCCTACGTCAACGACTCCAGCTCGGCGCCTCATACGCTCGGGCAGTCGGTCATCGCCTCGGTCAGTCCGGACAGCCGGCTGGTCCTGACCACCAAGGGCGGGACGGTCGGATCTCAGGCGGCGTTCTCGGCGGGCGGCTATTCGATGTCGACCGGCTCGAGCGCCTTCGAGGTGAACTTCCAGATCGGCGCCCGCAGCGATGGCAACGAGCGGCTGAAGGTGCGGATCGCCAATGTCGGTACCGCCAATCTCGGCATCGACAAGGTGGCTGCGGGGGTCGGAACCTCGGTGAGGGCTCAGGCGGCGATCGGCCTCCTCAACACCGCCCTCGACCGGATGGCCAATTTCCGGGCCGATATCGGTGCCCAGCAGAACCGCCTCGATTTCGCCTCCAATAACCTGGCGATCACGATGGAGAACTCCGAGGCTGCCCGCAGCAACCTGATGGATCTCGACGTGGCGGCGGAGATGAGCTACTTCACCTCCCGGCAGATCCTGTCGCAGGCCGGAGTCAGCATGCTGGCGCAGGCGAACCAGATGCCTCAGAACCTGCTTCGCCTGTTTCGCTGATATGTCGGCCGCATAGGCAATCGTCATGATGAATCCTCAACCGTCGGCGTCGAAGCCGGCGCCGACGGCGGGGGACGTTAAGGATCGTAAGTCATGAACATCACCAAAGACCCGCCGCTGGAGAGGCTGGCGGGTGCCTCCAGCGCAGCACGCAATACCACCACGGTTGCCGATGGGGGCGCCGCCGAAACATCGCGGTTCACCGGGGGCGCGCATCCGCCGACCGTCAAGGCCGTGTCTCCGCAATTTACGGATGTGAAGACCCACTTCGACCCGATGAACAATACGCTGGTCGCGAGCATCGTCGACAAGGATACGGGCTCGATCGTCACCGAGATGCCGCCGGAGGCGCTGCGGGATCTCGCCTACCGCACGGCCGAGTTCCGCGGGCGGCTGTTCGACAGCAAGATCTGAGCCTGCGGCGGCGCCTCTTGGCAGCCTTGCGACAGGCGTTGGCGCCATTGCGGACTATTCTGCAGAGGCTTTCGTGACGACGGCATGCGACCGTCCGATGTTCCCGCAGCAGAATGCCAGGGGGTATCGTGGATTTCTCGCTCGGCCGTCTCGCTCCGCCTCCCGGCGCCGAGCCGGCATCGCCCGCAGGAAATCGAGAGGGGCATGAGAGCCCGGCCTTCGTCGCGAGCCTCGGCATGGCGAGCGCCCTGTACGCCGCGCCGCCCAGCACGCGTTCGGCTCTGACGCGGGTCGCTCGATCCCGTCGTGCCGATGACATGTGGCCAGCGCACGATCCGGCGTTCGACGAGGTTCGCCGAGGGCGAATGGTGAACCTTTCCGTCTGACCGGCCGCTCGCGGGCCCGAAGGGTGTGCGAATTCCGGGCGGAAAGCTCGTCGGAACAAGGCATGCCGAAAGCTTCGCTGTCGCGGCCCGGTTTGGAAACGAGCGGTCCGGGCCCGCGCGCAAATCCGGCTATACCATCCTTCCCAGCTCCGTCAACCGGCTGGCGTTCGGCTGACGACGGGAGCGCGGGATCGGCCGGCCGGCGCCGTCGCGTCCCCTGGCGGCGACCCGGAGGTCCGACGGCGACGTTCCCGATCGCAGAACCGGCGTCGGGCCACGCCTCCGTCCTCGCGCCCAGTCACGGGCGAAGCCCGACGCCGCGCCGCCGAAATGGATCAGTCGAGCCCGGTCCCGGCGGAATATTGCCACCGATATCTCCGGTATCGGACCAATCGAGCCTGACGGTGGACCCATGCTTGCGACTACCGTGGAATCGCCGATCACCGCAACGCGGATCATTGACCCGCCTCTCCAGGGACGAGAGTTCACGTGACCACCAGCCTCCTCGGCTCGACAATGGACGCGGCCTCCCTCGACGTCCCGGCGCCTCCGAACCAGCGGGCCTTCGAGGTCATCCGGACCCTCGGTCCGGCCCGGATTCTCGGGCTCGCCAGCGCGGTCGCGGCGGTGCTCGCCATCCTGATCTACGTTTCCGTCCTGGTTGCGACGCCGGACTACGACGTCCTTTTCTCCCGCCTGCCGGTCGAGGCCAGCGGCGCGATCGTGAAGAAGCTCGAGGCCGGCGGCGAACGGTACCGGCTCGATGACGGCGGAACCACGATCCTCGTCGACCGCGGCAATGTCGCACGCCTGCGGGTGATGGTGGCCGAGAGCAAGCTGATCGCCCCGGGGTCGCTGGGCTACGAGCTCCTCGATCGCGCCGATCCGCTGTCGACGACCAACTCGCTGTTTCAGGTCAACCGTATCAGGGCGCTCGAAGGCGAGCTGGCGCGTACGATCGCCGCGGTGGAGGGAATAGAATCCGCGCGCGTTCATCTCGTGATCCCGATGCGCGAGCTGTTCAGCCAGTCGGTACAGGAGGCGAGGGCGTCGATCGTCCTCAAGTCCGCCAGCGACCGCGTCGTTCCCAAGAAATCGGTCGAGGCAATTCAGCAGATCGTCTCGGGCTCGGTCCGCGACCTTTCCCCGGCGCGCGTCGCGGTGATGGACACCAAGGGAAACCTCCTGGCGCGCGGCGACGGCGACGCGCAGTCGGTGGCGTCCGGCGGCGTGTTCGAGCGGAAGATGGAATTCGAGCGCCGCACCCGCGAAGGCATCGAGCGTATGCTCGAGCAGTATGTCGGTCTCGGAAAGGTCCGCGCCGACGTCACGGCGGACTTCAATCTGACCTCCGTCAACCGGTCGAGCGAGATCTACGATCCGAAGGGCCGGGTCGAAAGATCGGTGCAGGTCGTCGAGGAAGGGGCGAACCGCGAGAACACCCGGCAGAACAAGGACGCCTCGATCCGCAACAATCTGCCCGAAGGCCAGTCTCAGACTACGCCGGGGCAGCAGTCCAAGGATGTAACGAACAGGACCGAAGAGACGACTAATTACGAGGTCTCGAAGAGCGTGATCCGTGAGACGACCGAGCCTGGCGCGTTGACGCGGCTCTCGGTAGCGGTCCTCATCGACGGCCGGTATTCCGGCGGCACCGGGACGGAGCCGGCTACCTATGAGGCACGATCCGAGCAGGAGATCCAGCAGCTTTCGCGCCTCGTCCGGTCCCTCGTAGGATTCAACGGCGATAGAGGCGACGTGGTCGAGGTCATCAACCTACCATTCGTCGTCACCGATCCGAAGACATTGGTCGATGGTGGGCCGCTGCTGTCGAAGCAGGAAATGATCCGGCTGGCGCAGGTAGGGTTCCTCGGCCTCCTGGCATTGGCGATCGCGCTGTTCGCGGCCCGACCGGTGATTCGCGCCCTTCGTCCCGAGACCACGGAGGAGACGGACCTTCTGCAGATACCCGAGGGCTCGACGGCCCTCGTCCCGGTGGAGCTGGATGACGTTTCCCAGCTGAAGGCGGAGATCGAGCGGGAGATGCAGGATCTCGAGAGCAAGCGGTCTGCAGCGCTGGCCGACATGATCGACATTGACAAGATCGAAGGTCAGGTCCAGGCGTCCGCGGTCAAGCGGATCACCGAGATCTTCGACAAGCATCCGGACGAGGCGGTGTCGGTCATGCGCACCTGGCTCTCGCAGCGTGCGTGATCTGGTAGGGCGACGAGGATAGGCGGAAACCGTGGAACTAGCGAAAGTCGCCGAGGTCGTGGGCGATCTGCTGCGCATACTGTCCAGCGTCGAGGCCCCGATCAAGAAGCTCTATCTGGTGCGCCGGCGGCTCGATGACGCGGAGGCGGAGCTGTCACGCCGAGATCTCGTGCAGAGGAAGCCGAAGTGACCGAAAGCACGCGTGCGGCAAGCAAGAGCGTCGAGATTGCTTTCTGGCGGATGGCGTCTGAGATCCGCCGGATACTCATCTCGAACCTCTCGGACGCGGCAAAGCTCGAGCAGATCGAGAACGAAGTCAGAAATCTCGACGAGGATGTGGCTAGTTCGTGACCGCGGACGGCTTGATGACGAAGGACTGCAGGAGAAGCGAGCGGATCGGCGGCAATTTCGTCGCGGCGAGCCGTTCGACGATCAGTCGCCGCAGACGGCCTGGATCGACGGGGCGCATGTGGTCGAGGGTGAAGGCGAGGTAGCCGAGAGTGGTTGTTAGAATGACGTCACGGTATGCGGGCGCGGACGCCCTTGCGTCTTCGAACGCATCCGGCTCGGGCTCGAGAACCGGAATGAAGGTGACCTGGGCCCCGGACTCGCCGCTGCGGCCAAGAGCGGGAACGACCATCCGCGGCAGCTCCAGGGTCCCCGCGTCCTTGAAGGAGGCCTCGGAGGGCGCGCCTGCGGCAAGTGCGGGCACCGACGATAGAGAGGCCCCGATGATGATCGACGCCACGAGATACAGGTTCACTATCCCGGCGCGGGCACGTTGCTTGACCGCTTCACTCACGGTCGCGTTCCTTACGATGTCGGCCGATGCGGCAGAAGCCCGCCCGAGCTGCGGCGGCTCCGCAGAGTTCTCGGTGCCCCCGGTGTACTTCGATGTCGAGCGTCCCGATCCGTTCGGGCGGCCGGGACGCCTCTACGGCGGAGAGGCGGTCGATCCGCGGAAAGGGCTCATGCTTCAGGTCAGCTGCTTCCAACCGGCGAAGCCCGACCGCTTCCGCCCGACCCGGGAAGAGGCGATCCAGGCGATGTTCGCCCATACGCGGGGGCTCGGCGTCTTCGGGCAGGACTACTACGTGAAGGACACCACCGATCGGATACTGATCCTCGTCACGGGCTCGCGCGCGGTCCAAGGTGCGACATACGTCGTCAAGCTGGAGCACCACATCCTTGCACGAGGATCCATGACGATGCTCGCCAGCTACCGGAAGGGGGACGAGACGGCTGCCCGCCTGGCGCAATCCTTCTTCGATGCGGCCCGCATGCACAGCCACGATGCCCGGTAAGCCCAACCGGCTAGGAGCCTGCACGAGCATTGGCCGCGGGCTCAACTGCGAAGCGCGGAGTGAGGGCGCGAAGCGGGCGCGACGCCGCGTGGCGCCCGCGGTTAAGCCATCGTCCTGCGTTTCGTAACCTGGCGGGCCATCGTTACAGGGATTTGCACGTCGCCGACCGCCGCACGCGATGCGTCCAGCATCAGGTCGCGCCGCTTCCGTGGTCCCAACCCTTGTCGCGACGGTCGAGGTCATGGCCGCTTCCCGGATAGGGTCCTAGACCCGGATCGACAGGTTGACGAAGGTCCGGGCGATTCCGAAATGCCCGGACTCGCCAAGAATATGGTCGACGACGTCGATGTTGCCGCCGGTTTCCGGGAGATCCAGGGAGGCTAAGCGGTTCTCAGCCGCCACCAAGGCCTGCAACCGGGCATCCGGCGACGTCGAGGCAGCCGCATCGGCCTGCTTGACGGGCGCCCCCGGGCGTCCATCGTCGAGGATCAGCGGCCGATAGGCCGAGCTTTCGATCTTCATGTCGCTCCTCTGCAAGAAAATTTTGAAAGTCAGTCGCGCAGCGTGGTTCGCCCGACGGTCGGTGTGGTTCTGCCGCCATCCGCCGGCGGCCTCCGTCCTGCGGCGGCGGTCGCAATCTCGATATAGCGCTTCATCAACGTCTCCTGGGCAAGAGCTGCGATCGAGAAGATGCGTGCATCGCCCGACGGCGCTGCGATCGGACCAACGCCGGGTCGCGCCCGGTCGGCCGCCCGGTTCCCGTGCGGAGCGAGAGCGGGAGGATCCGACGGTGATGACGCGACGCCGGCCAGGGACGTCCGCGTCCGGTCATAGAGCGTCTCAATTGAACGCACCAGTTCTCCGGCCGAGACGCTGCGTCCGGCCGGCGCAAAGAGCGCCGGATTTGCTCTGGCCGCTGCCGGCAGAATGGACGAAGCCTGTGCATCGACGGCGGCGTCGGCCGCCGCACGGATCTTGAGTGCGCCGCCTACGCCGAGAAAATGCGCCAGATAGAGTTCCGCGGCTGTCGGCGACCGGCCCAGCCCAGCCGCGAGCTGCGCCCGATTGTCGTTGGTCAGCTCTCCGGCCATCTGTGCCGATGCAACGCCGTCGTGCCGAAGCGCAAGCACCTGCTGACGCACGGCCGGATCCGCAACGGCATAGCGTCCGTCGGCGGTACGGGCGATTGCGGTCGCCTCGTCGCCGAGCCCGTGCTTGGCGCCGTGGCGATGAACCATCTGCAACCAGGTCTGCTCGGTGAACTGGAACAGCCCAGCGGCGCTGGACGTATTGGCCTTGGCATCTGGGTTGCCGCCGCTTTCGATCTTGGACGTGACGAGGAGATGACGGAAGTCCGCCCCGCTACGGCGCGCGCCTTGGGAGATCGCGCCATGGACGCGTTTGTCCAGGTCGGCAATCAGCATGAAAGGTGACCCATCAGTAAAAAATTGTGCAGTACGCTCGGCGCCTGTCAAATACGCAAGATCCGGGCCAGGCCATCCCGGGTCAGGGTTGCGTGCCTAGTCGGCAGCGCGCTCGCGTCAGGGACACTGTTTCGCAGACGTGGCCGGAACCGAATGTGTAGCTGCGCCGGTCGCTCGTCCGCGCCATGACCCCGTTGGAGAACCGAATCCAACCGATCGCCGTTCTCGTCGCGGAGATTCCGTTCGAAAAGACGAGTTCTCCCTTTGGCGTCTTCTCTACAAGAACGCCGCCGTCGAAGGCGATACGGCCTGCGCTGGTCTCAGTAGCCGTCCGGCCGTTGGTGCACTGGACGATGGCGGGCACGCCCTCTTCGGTGGCGTCGCAGATCAACCCGCCGGGAGGTCGATCCAGAACCATGACAAGTAGCGCGACTTCCAGAGCTGAGATCATGACTGCGGCCTTAGAGCGGCTTCGATCAACTTGGTCTCGGTACCGGAGTCTAGCGCGCGCCGATCTTCCGAGGAGAGTCGATCGATCCGTATCGGTAGGGTTGACGCCGAGGCGGCGAGAGTTGCCGAGCCGGGCGGGTCGGTGTCAGGCGATTGTTGGCACGATGATTGCTTTTGCTTGGACGGCGAGCACACAATTTTGGGAGCGTCCCGTGTCCAGTCTTCTATCCTGCGATCCGGTGGGCATGCCGCCGCGCGCGGCGGATCTTGAGATCGTCGTCATGCTGTTCGATCGCGCTGTCGCGGCCCTCACCCGGGCGATCGAGCATTGCCGCCGTCATCAGATCGAGGCCCGGTTCGAGGCTCTGGCGGAAGCGGGCGAGTGCATCGGCACCCTGGCGGAAGGCCTGGATCCCGAAGCAACGGATGACTGGTCGCGGCAGACCGCGGCGCTCTATTCGGGCGCCCTGAGCCGCATCGCGCTCGCGAACGTCCGCAATGACGAGGGCAAGGCGGAGCAGGTGATGGTCCTGCTCGAGCCTTTGCGCCTTTCCTGGCGGACGCTCCTCGCCGATGCGCGCTTGCGCGAAGCGAAGTTGTCCGGGGTGGCCATCTCGCTAGCCGCTCCGAACGAGGCCGTGCTCGCAGCCGACTAAGCGGCGCCGGCGGGAGCGAGCTCGCACTCTTTGAATTGGAAGCAATATGGCCCTGAACCTGATATCCAACTATGCTGCGTCCATCGCGACGCGTTACGCGGCGCGAACCGATCGAGACATGGGGGTGTCTATCGGCAAGCTGACCGCGGGAAGTCGGGTCATACGGCCCAGTGACGATGCGTCGGCGCTGGCGATCTCCAACAACTTCCGTCGCGAGATCGCTGCTCTTCAGTCGGTACAGAGCAACGTCGGTCAAGGCACGTCGATGCTCCAGTCCGCCGACGGCGCGCATCAGTCGGTGACCGACTTGTCCATCCGCATGAAGCAGCTCGCGGTCATGGCTGCGTCCGAGCATCTGAGCGGACGGGATCGCGCTTCGATCGACGTCGAGTTCCAGGAGTTGAAGGCGGAGGTCAACCGGATAGCGCTGTCGACGAAGTTCGCCGGCAATGTCTTGACGGGAGGTCCCGGCGGCGGTGCGCCGACGAAGACCTTCACCCTTGCCGCTGCGCATTCTCCGTACTTTGCCTCGGTGCATGTCTATGACCCGCATCTCAGCACCGACAATGCAGCTAGGCTCAAGATCTCGGTAACGGCTGCCGGAGGCGCCGGCCAGTTCGTCACGCTCACAGACGAGGATCGCAACATCAGCCAGACGCTGCGCGTCGACTCCACGAAGCCCCTGGACTTCACCGCGCTCGGAATCACGATTCAGGCTCAGTCGTCGATCCCGGCCGGCGCGCTGACGGCGACTGCGCCCGCGAGCGTGACGCTCGGGACGACCGACGGAGGACTGCTGGCGATCGATCCCGGTGCCAATCTGCCGTTCATCCGGGAGATCTTCACCTACGACGACGGCAAGATTTCCAACAGCGCCGCGAACATCAAGTTCGGGGTCGAAGGAAACGCGACCAGCGGCTACAAGCTGCGCGTCTCCTCGGTCGATCCGACCCAGTCCGAGGCGCAGTCCCTTCAACTTGCCGCCGACGGCGCGACGTTCGGCTCGCAGACCTTCGATTTCCGCAGCCTGGGCATCCGTGTAACGACGACGGCGGCGTTCACCACGGCCAGCATCCTGCGGACCGACAGCTCCTTCGTGGCCCTGGGCGACAAGACTTTTGCGGCGGCCGGTGCGAGCGCCGGCCTCGCCCCGGTGATCGGCGGGGGCACGTTCACCGGAGCAGGCAGCTTCTCCGTCAAGTTCGCGGCGACG
>CAMDFP010000180.1 GCA_945897335.1 Asaia bogorensis
GATCGGATTCAAGAACGCGACCACCGCCTTCCAGGACCTGTTCGGCATGGAGCCGGTCGCCATCATAGCCACGCTGACCACCGAGGGCTCGCTGCCCAGGCTGGAGATTGTTGGTGAGGCCGGATCGCGCGGCACCTTCTATCTCTCGCTCGAGTCCGAAGCCGGCGAGAACAGCGTGTCGCTGATTCGCCGGGGCGCGGTCGAGGCCGCTATCCATCTCGACCCCTATCACACGGCGCTTTATCTCCTGGACCCGCCGGTTGGGGACCCGGACGTGGAGCGGGCCCGGCGCGTGCTCGACAGAGCCCTGGCCGCCCAGGGGGCGACGGCGATCAGTGCGGAACGTGCCCGGACGCGTAACCTGCGAGGCATCGTCGCCTTGCTGGAAAATGACAAGACGTTGGCGGCAACGCTGTTCGAGCAGGCGATCGCCGACGATCCCGAGCTCGCATCCGGCCATCTCAATCTCGCCTTCACCCGGGTCGAGCAGGACCGCTACGCCGATGCGGCGATGATCGCCCGCCATGTGCTGGAGGCAAAGCACCACGCGTTGAAGCCCGAGCTCATCGCCTCTGCGCATACGATCAACGGCGTCGTCGCCTGGGAGCAAAAACGGTACCAGGCGGCGGAGCGGCATTTCGCCGCCGCCGCCAAGGCGGAGCCGACGGTCAGCGACGCCTATTATTACTGGGGCCGCATGCTGACCGAGATCGGCCGCACCGAGGAGGGCGCCAAGAAGACGCGGCAGGGCGAGATCAACCTGACCTATTTCGAGAACTATCCCGAGGTCGCGCAGCTCTATTTCTGGTTGACCGTGGAGGACAACGTGCCCCTTCAACGCCGCCCGCGCGGCAAGAGCGGCTCGGTTCGCTGAGACCGCCACCCGGCTGGAGGGCGCTCGTCATCGTCGCGTGGCCGCAGTCTTTGGCGGCGTCCTGGTAAGCGGTCGGGCTGTTACAGTATCGAGCGCAATCGAGGACGAAAGATGTTGGACCTGACAAGTCTGTTCTACGCGCTCATCGTTAGCTTTGGGATCTTCGGGATGGATGCCGTCTGGAATGCCGGCACCATCAAGACCGAATTCCAGGTCTCCGACTCGCTCGGCAGCGCCGGAGTCAAGGCGGAGTTCGCGACGACCGTCTTCGCGCGCGAGCTGCAGGTGATATTCAGCACTGCCTCGCTGATCAAAGCGCCGGAGATCCGCTCGTCCCGTGACAAGAGCTTCGTCTCCGTCATCGCCGAGTCGGCCGGGCTCAACAACGCAACTGCGGCCTTCCAGGATCTTTTCGGCCTGCATCCGGTCAAGATCATAGCCACCCTGACCACCGAAGGCTGGAAGACCAGGCTTGAGGTCGTCGGCGAGACGGTCTCG
The DNA here is from genome assembly GCA_945897335.1 of Asaia bogorensis. Lineage (GTDB taxonomy): Bacteria > Pseudomonadota > Alphaproteobacteria > SHVZ01 > SHVZ01 > SHVZ01. The sequence continues at coordinate 1,373 of CAMDFP010000180.1, forward strand.
CGCGGCACCTTCTACCTGACGCTGGTGGCCCAAACCGATGAAACCGCCGTGGCGTTGATCCGCCGCGGCGCCCTCGAGACCGCCATCAAGCTCGACGCCTACCACACCGCGCTCTATCTCCTGGATCCGGCGGTGGGGGGCGCGCCGGATGCGGCGGATATCGTGAAGGTGCGGGAGGTGCTCGACGAGGCCATCTCTGCTCAGGCGCCGACCGAAATCAACCCGGCGCGCGGCCGGTTTCGCAACCTTCGCGGCATCCTCGCCCTGGTCGATGGCGACAAGGCCGCGGCGGCGGCACTGTTCGAACAGGCGGTCGCCGATGATCCCGGCTTGGTGGCGGCGCATCTCAATCTCGCCTTCACCCGGGCCGAGCAGGACCGCTACGCCGACGCCGGGATGATCGTGCGCCATGTCCTGCAAAACCGGCAGAAAGGGCTGCAGCCGGCACTCGTCGCCTCGGCCAATACGATCGCGGGCGTCGTCGCCTGGTCGCAAAAGCAGTACGAGATCGCGGAACGGCATTTCGGGGCTGCGGTCGCGACGCAGCCGACGATCACGGATGCGTACATCTATTGGGGCCGCATGCTGACGGAGATCGGCCGCGGCGAAGAGGGTCGCAGGAAGATCCGCCAGGGCGAGGCGAACGAAACGGAGTTCGAGAACCACCCCGAGATCGCGCTGCTCTACTTCTGGATGACCAGGGAGGAAGGCGCGCCGCTGCAGCTCCGCACGCGCAGCTATGGTGCCCCTGCGCCCAAGTAGGGCGAGGCGTCCTTTCGACTATCTCAGCGCCGCGCGGGCCCGCTGGATGCGCCGGCAGGCCTCCTCCAGCTCCTCGGTCGAGGTCGAGCAATGTGCCGCTGCAGCTCCGCCTGCGCGGCTATGGCGCCGTCGCGCCGAAGGAGAGCCGGGGTCGTTCGGGCTCGCTTAGACGCGCTCGGCACCGTTGCATGGTTGACCGCCGTGGCGCAGTCTTAGTGCGCGGTTAGGTTGACGATGATTCGGAGCGCGGCAGAGGCGAGACATGTTGGACCTAACGAGCCTGTTTTATGCGCTGGTGCTGGGCTTCGGCATATTCGGACTGGATGCCGTGTGGAGTTCGGCCACGGTCAAGACCGACTTCCAGGTCTCCGCGGCGCTCGGCAATGCCGGCGTCGGCCCGGAATTCGCGACGGCCGTCTTCGCCCGCGAACTGGAGGAGGTATTCGCCACCCCATCCTTGGTCAAGGCGCCGTCGGTGCGATCGTCCCACGAAAAGACCTTCGTCTCCGTCATGGCCGACTCGATGGGGTTGAAGAATGCAGCGATCGCCTTCCAGGACCTCTTCGGTCTCCACCCGGTCAAGATCCTGGCCACGCTGACCACCGAAAGCGGCCAGCGCAGGCTCGAGCTCGTCGGCGAGGCCAGTGCACGCGGGACGTTCTACGTCTCCCTCGAGGCCGAACCCGGAGAAACCACGGTCGCGCTGATCCGCCGTGGCGCCCTAGACGCTGCGATCCGGATCGATCCCTACCACACCGCGCTCTATCTCCTCGACCCGCCGGTCGGTGCACCGGACGTGGCGCGGGCCCGGCGCGTGCTCGACGATGCCCTCGCCGCCCAGGAACCGACGCCGATCAACACGATGCGCGGCCGGTTCCACAATCTCCGGGGAATCGTCGCCCTGCTGGACCAGGACAAGGCGGGGGCGGCAGCGTTTTTCGAGGAGGCGATCGGCGACGATTCCGAGCTGGTGTCGGCCCACCTCAATCTCGCTTTCATCCGGATCGAGCAGGGCCGCTATGCCGATGCGGCCATGATCGTGGGCAATGTCCTGAGAACCCAGAAGCAAGGGCTGCAGCCGGCGCTCCTCGCGACAGCGCACACCATCAGCGGCGTCATCGCCTGGTCGCAGAAGCAGTTTCGGACGGCGGAGGAGCATTTTGGGGCCGCGGTCGCGGCTGTGCCGTTGGTGAGCGATGCGAACATCTACTGGGGCCGCATGCTCGTCGAGATCGGCCGCAGCGAGGAGGGGCGCAGGAAGATCCGGCAGGGCGAGGCGAACCTCGTGGACTTCGAGAACTACGCCGAGGTCGCGATGCTCTACTTCTGGCTTACCGAGAAGGATGAAGGGCCTCTGCGGCTCCGCCCGCGCGCCGGCAGCGGCGTCGCGCTGAAATGGCGCTAGGATCGTTCGCGCCCGGCTACCGAAGCGCCGCGCAGGCCCGCTGGATGCGCCGGCAGGCTTCCTCCAGCTCCTCGGTCGAGGTCGCGTATGAGACGCGGAAATGCGGGGCGAGCCCGAAGGCCTCGCCCGGCACCACGGCGACGCCCTCGGAATCCAGCAGGTAGTTGGCGAAATCGGTGTCGCTGCCGATCTTGGTGCCCTGGGGCGTCTCCTTGCCGATGACCCCGGCGCAGGACGGGTAGACGTAGAACGCGCCTTCCGGGCGGTGGCAGGTCAGTCCCTTCGCCTGGTTCAGCATGCTGATGACCAGGTCGCGGCGCTCCTTGAACGACTTGTTGTGCCGGGGGATGAAGTCCATCGGGCCGTTCAGCGCGGCGACCGCGGCGGCCTGGCTGACCGAGGACGGGTTCGAGGTCGACTGCGACTGGATCGCCCCCATCGCCTTGATCAGCTTCTCCGGGCCGCCGGCATAGCCGATGCGCCAGCCGGTCATGCAATAGGCCTTGGAGACGCCGTTGCAGGTCAGCGTGCGGTCGTAGAGCTCGGGCTCGACCTCGGCCGGCGTGCAGAACTTGAAGCCGTCATAGACCAGGTGCTCGTACATGTCGTCGGTCATCACCCAGACATGCGGGTGGCGCTTCAGCACGTCGGTCAGCGCCTTCATGTCGGCGCGGGTGTAGCCGGCGCCGGTCGGGTTGGACGGGCTGTTGAGGATGACCCACTTGGTCTTCGGCGTGATCGCGCGCTCGAGGTCCTCGGGCTTCAGCTTGAAGCCGCTGGACTGCGGGCAGGGGACGAAGACCGGCTTGCCCTCGGCGAGTTCGACCATGTCCGGGTAGCTGACCCAGTACGGCGCCGGGATGATCACCTCGTCGCCCGGGTCCAGCGTCGCCATCAGGGCGTTGTAGAGCACCTGCTTGCCGCCGGTGCCGACGATGATCTGGCTCGGCTTGTAGTCGAGGTTGTTCTCGCGTTTGAACTTGGCGGCGATGGCGGCCTTCAGCGCCGGGGTGCCGTCGACGTTGGTGTAGCGGGTATCGCCCTTGTCGATCGCCGCCTTCGCCGCGTCGCGGATGTGCTCGGGCGTGTCGAAGTCCGGCTCGCCGGCGGCCAGCGCGATGATGTCGCGGCCCTGCGCCTTGAGATCGCGGGCACGCATCGACATGGCGATGGTCTGGGACGGCTTGATGCGGCCGAGACGGCCGGCGATGAAGGCCATGGCATCCTCTGGAAGAGGCAGGAGGGCTTAAGCGAAAGCGGCGCACCCTAGCCTCGCGACAGGGGTACATCAAGCAGGAGCCTGACCCGCCCTTGGACTCGCCTTCCCGGCTTCCTATGTTCTATCGTTGTTCCATGCGGGAAATGTCCTCCAAATATCTCGACGCCGTCGAGGCCGAGCGTAACTCGCCGCCCCTGGCGTTCCAGGCGACCGCGGCCAGCAATCCGTTCGTCCTCAAATGCGTGTTCCAGCCGGCGGGCGACCAGCCGCAGGCGATCGCCGACCTGACCCGCGGCCTCAAGGCGGAGGAGCGCGACCAGGTGCTGCTGGGCGTCACCGGCTCGGGCAAGACCTTCACCATCGCCCACGCCATCCAGAACGTGCAGCGGCCGACGCTGATTCTCGCCCCCAACAAGACGCTGGCGGCCCAGCTCTATGGCGAGATGAAGAGCTTCTTCCCCGACAACGCGGTCGAGTACTTCGTTTCCTACTACGACTACTACCAGCCCGAAGCCTACGTTCCACGCTCGGACACCTATATCGAGAAGGACGCCTCGATCAACGAACAGATCGACCGCATGCGCCATTCGGCGACGCGCTCGCTGCTGGAGCGCCGCGACGTCATCATCGTCGCCTCGGTCTCCTGCATCTACGGCATCGGCTCGGTCGAGACCTACGGCCGGATGATCGTCGCCTTGAAGCAGGGCCAGAAGATCGAACGCCAGAAGCTGCTGAAGAGCCTGGTCGAGCTGCAGTACAAGCGGAACGACGCCTCCTTCACCCGCGGCACCTTCCGGGTGCGCGGCGACTCGGTCGAGATCTTCCCGGCCCACTACGAGGATCGCGCCTGGCGGCTGTCGATGTTCGGCGACGAGGTCGAGGCGATCTACGAGATCGACGCGCTGACCGGCGAGAAGTCAACCGAGCTGGAATCGATCCGGGTCTATGCCTCCAGCCACTACGTGACCCCGGGCCCGACGATGGGCCAGGCGGTGAAGCAGATCAAGATCGACCTCGCGCAGCGCCTGGAAGAGCTGACGGCGAAGGGCAAGCTGCTGGAGGTCCAGCGCCTCGAGCAGCGTACCCGCTTCGACATCGAGATGATGGAGGCGACGGGCAGCTGCGCCGGCATCGAGAATTATTCACGCTACCTGACCGGCCGCGCGCCGGGCCAGCCGCCGCCGACCCTGTTCGAATACTTGCCGCCGGATTCGCTCCTCATCGTGGATGAGAGCCATGTCACCGTGCCGCAGATCGGCGGCATGTTCCGCGGCGACTTCAATCGCAAGTCCGTATTGGCCGAGTTCGGCTTCCGGCTGCCGTCCTGCATCGACAACCGACCGCTCAAGTTCGAGGAGTGGGAGGCGATGCGCCCGCAGACGATCTTCGTCTCGGCGACGCCGGGCCCCTGGGAGCTGGAACGCACCGGCGGCGTCTTCACCGAGCAGGTGGTGCGCCCGACCGGCCTGATCGACCCGGTGATCGAGGTGCGGCCGACAGAGCACCAGGTCGACGACGTCATCGCCGAGTGCAAGGCCTGCGCCGCCAAGGGCCAGCGCGTGCTGGTGACGACGCTGACCAAGAAGATGGCGGAGGCGCTGACCGAGTACATGCACGAAGCCGGCGTGCGCGTCCGCTACGTGCATTCGGACGTCGAGACTCTGGAGCGGATCGAGATCATCCGCGACCTCCGGCTCGGCGCTTTCGACGTGCTGATCGGCATCAATCTACTGCGCGAGGGCCTCGACATCCCGGAATGCGCGCTGGTCGCGATCCTGGATGCCGACAAGGAAGGCTATCTCCGCTCCAAGACCGCGCTGATCCAGACCATCGGCCGCGCCGCCCGCAACATCGACGGCCGCGCCATCCTCTATGCCGACCACGTCACCGCCTCGATGGACTATGCGATCGGCGAGACCAACCGCCGGCGCGAGCGCCAGCAGATCTACAACGTCGCCAACGGCATCACGCCGGAAAGCGTCCGGCGCGGCATCGCCGACATCCTGGACTCGGTCTACGAGAAGGGCGACCGCGTGGTGGTTCAGGCCGCGGCCGAGGAGGGCGACGAGTTCGTCGGCAAGGACGTGCGCCAGGTGATCAACGAGCTGGAGAAGCGGATGCGCGAAGCCGCGGCCGACCTCGAGTTCGAGACTGCAGGCCAGCTCCGCGACGAGATCCGGCGCCTCGAGGCGGTCGAGCTCGGCCTGTCTCCGTCGGAGGCCGGCCGCTCGCTGATGGCGGCGGCGCCCAAGGGCGCGCCGCCGCAGAAGTCGAAGGCCAACCTCAAGATGCGGGCGAAGATCAACTCGCCGATCCAGCCACGCCCTGGCCGCCCGAAGCGCGGACGCTAGCTGCCGGCACGGCACCACCGGCGCCAGGTCGCACGATAGAGCCGCTCGATCTGGCGTGCGCGCGTGCGTGGATCGCAGAGCGGCGAGCGGGCGACGCGGCCGCGCAAGGACGCGCGGAGGGTGGCCAGCCGCGCGGGATCTTCGGCCAGTGTCCGGGCGATGCGGAGGTAGTCCGCGGGTGTCGCCGCGACCAGCTCGTCGAGTTTCACCGGCCTAAGGAACGAGGCGGTGAGCCTTCCGACCAGGGCGTCGCCAAGAAGCGTGACCACGGGCACGCCCATCCACAACGCCTCCCAGGTCGTCGTTGAGCCGGTGAATGGAAACGTGTCGAGCGCAATGTCGATGCTGCCGTAGTTTCCGAGGTGGGTGACGAGCGAGTCGCGACCCCACAGGAAATCGACCCGGCCCGGATCGGTACCGAGCCCCCGCAGGACCCTCGATCGGAGATCCGGGTCCTGGTAGCGGCCGAGATATTTGAGCCGAAGCCGGGCCGTCGGCATCTCGCGCAGCAGGAGGCCCCAGAGACCCAGGGTCTCGTCGCTCAGCTTCAACGGACTGTTGAAGCAGCCGAAGGTGACGTACCGCGACCTCAGCGAGGGTGGCTCGGCGACCGGTGGGGCCTCGGCGACCGGCGCGTGCACATAGAGCGACGGAAGCCTGAGCACGTGTTCGGTGAACCGTTCCCGCCGCCGGGCGAGGGCCGCGACCAGCGTCCGGTCGGCAATGAGGTAGTCCATCTCGGCGAGACCGCTGGTCCCGCCATCGAACAGGCTCATCTGCAGAGGGGCGGCGCGATGGCTCGCCACCAGCGGGCGGTTCTTGTCGAAACGGCCGCCAACGATGACCAGGATGTCGACGCGGTCGTCCCGGACCTGCCGGGCGACATCGGCATCGGTGAGGCCCGCGGTCGGCCGCCAGCCGTCAACCGCCGCATGGACCCGGCGCGCCATTTCGTCGGCGACCGCCGCATCCGAATAGCAGAGGACCTGGAAGCGGTTTCGATCATGGGCCTCGATGATGGGCGCGAGGTTGCGTGCAACCGGATGATCGTAGAAGTCGGACGATACGTATCCGACGGTCAGCCGGCGCTCGGCGTCGCGGGTCACGGCGAAGGGCCGATGGTCGGCAGCGGCGGCATGGCGGGCTTCGAACGCGCGTGCCGACTCCCAGCGTTCCTCCTCGCCGGCCTTTGAGGAGTAGGACAACGCCGCGAGAAGGTTCCGGAACGGCTCGGGACCGGCATCGTCGCGAGAGGCGGCGCGCCGGAGACGGTCGATCGCCTCTGCTGTCCGCCCGAGGATCAGCAGGGAGGCGGAGATGTTGATTTCGGCCTGGATCGAATGAGGTTCGACGGCGAGCGCACGGAGAGACCAGATGACAGAGGCGCGATGCTGCTCCGTCTGCGAAAGCGCGAGGCCGAGATCGAAGAGCGCCGGCGCCCGGCTGGGAGCGAGTACCAGGGCGCGCCGCTCCAGCGCCGCCGCCTCGTTGCTTCGGCGCATCCGCGCCAGAACATTGGCCAGCCGTACCAAAGTTTCGACGTTGTCGGGGCGGAGGCCGACGGCGCGTCCGAGGTGACGGATCGCCGGGTCCTGCGCCCCTTCCTCGGCGTCGACGACGCCGAGGCCGTGCAGCGCGTCGGGATCGCCGGGCGCCAGGACGAGCACGCGCCGGAAGGCGGCGCCCGCCTCGCCGTGTCGCCCGAGCGCGAAGAGCGCGATGCCGAGGTTGAGATGCGCATCGACCGCGAGCGGCGCCAGCCAGGTGACCCGCCGGAGCGGGCGGACGGCGTCGGCGAGGGCGCGGACAGCGGTCGCGAGGCCGAGCTGCTGCTGCGCCTCGGCACGACCGGGATCGAGAGCGACGAGCCGACGGGCGGCGCCGGCCGGGTCGGACGCCGCCGACATCACCGCTGGCCGATCAGCGTCGCGTCGCGGGTCTCCAGGAACAAAGTGCCGGCGGGCGGGTCGACCAGGTGCTGGACGAGGGCGACCGGCTTGAAGTCGATGTCCGCCAGCATCTCGATCGGATGCCAGACATAGCGGAACCTGGGCTCGCGGCTCTTGATAGCGGTCGCCGGCGAGACGCCGGGGTCGATGGCGCGGACGCGGAAGTAGAAGCCGTATTCGCGCATGACGTCGCCGCCCAACGGAAAGAAGTTCTCGTTGACGACCAGCATCTCGGTGCAGGCGACGGCGAGCCCCATCTCCTCCTGGAACTCGCGCCGCACGGCAAGCTGCAACGTCTCCGCGTCCTCGAGACGTCCGCCCGGCAGGTTCCAGAGATCGGTCCCGATCGCGTTCTCGAGGATGACCGCGCCGTCGATGACGAGAATGCCGGCGACGCGGATCTGGGTCCTCACGCCGCCTCGGATTCGAGAAAGCGCTCGGTCAGGCGGACGAGGAAGCTGACTCCGGTCGGGATCGCCTCGTTGTTGAAGTCGTAATGCGGGTTGTGCAGCAGGCAGTTGCCTTCGCCGGGTCCGTTGCCGAGCCACAGCATGGCCCCCGGCACCTTGCGCAGCATGAAGGAGAAGTCCTCGCCGCCCATGACCGGCGGGATGTCGCGCTTGACGTTGGCGGCGCCGCAGACTTCCTCCGCCACCTTGGCTGCGAACTCGGTCTCGTCCGGATGGTTGATGGTCGGGGGATATCGGCGGATGTACTTGTAGTCGACGCTCGCGCCATAGGCCGAGGCGACGCCATGGGCGATCTCGCCGAGCCTGGCCTCGATCATGTCCTGTACATGCGGCAGCAACGCACGTGCGGTGCCGCCCATCTGCACCTCGTCGGGAATGACGTTGAAGGTGTCGCCGCCCTTGATGAAGCCGACGCTGACCACGACCGAGTCCAGCGGATCGACGTTGCGGCTGGCGATGGTCTGGATCGCCAGCACGATCTGGCAGGCGATGATGAAGGGGTCGTTGCCCTG
>CAMDFP010000181.1 GCA_945897335.1 Asaia bogorensis
GGGACCTTCCGCCTGCTCGATGTCGTGGCGAAGGAGATGCCGCCTCTCGCGGCGATCCTCGGCGCACTCGGTCTCAGGCCGGACCGGGTCGAGATCTGCTTCCCCACCGACAAGCTGGGCTATGCCGGCGAGACGCAGCCGGCCGGAAAAACGACGAGGCTGATGGCGCGCGGGCCCTTCGTCGATGGCGAGCGCCGCCCCTTCATGTTGCCGCCAACCGCGTCGTTCTAGGTCGACAGGAAGCGCCGCTCCGCGCCTTCCAGGACCAGCGCCGTGAGCCGGCCGCTGAAGCAGGCGCCGGTGTCGATGCCGATGCGGTTCGGCCGTATCTCCGGCTCGTCGCGGATCGAGTGGCCGTGGACGACGACGCGGCCGTGATCCGCCTTCGAGTCCAGGTACTCGTGGCGGATCCAGATGAGGTGCTCGCGATCCTGGCGCTCGATCGGCACCCCCGGGCGGATGCCGGCATGGACGAAGAGATATCCCCCTTCGACATGCCAGAGCCGGAGGTCGTCGAGGAAGGAGCGGTGTCGCGCCGGCAGGGCACGGTCGAAGGCGATCTGCGCCTCCTTCATCCACCTCATCGTCGGCAGCCCGCAATCGGGCGCCACGCCGTAGCTCGCCAGCGTCTCCCGTCCACCGAAGCCGACCCAGCTCTCGCCGATCCATAGGTCGTCGAGGAAACGCCGCATGGCGTCCTCGTGATTGCCGAGAAGATGCACCACCTCGTCCGCCGGCAGCGGCCGGTCGAGCAGATGATCGATGACGGCCCGCGACTCCGGCCCCCGGTCGACATAGTCGCCGAGATAGACGACGACGCTGCGCGCCGGCCTCGCCTTCCCAAGGTCGTCCCGGATCATCGCCTCCAGCTCGAGAAGAAGATCGAGGCGGCCATGGATGTCGCCGACGGCGTAGACCCGCGTTCCGGGTGGGATCACGTCGACTGCGCCAGCGCCACCGCCTCGCGCTCCAGCACGTCGAGAGAGACACGGTCCTCGCTGTTGGCGACGATGTTGGCGACCGCGAGGCAGGCGGAGAGGTTGCCGCCCACCGATCCGCCGGCGCTGCCGTCGATGGCGGTCTCGAGCACCGCCAGGAGCGCCCGCTCGGCGGCCAGCTCGGTCTCCTTCACATGCGTCCTGACCGGGTCCGAATGCTCGCGCGGCATGCCGGCCAAGCCTGCCTTGAGGCGCCGGCGGAGGCGGCGGAGCGGACGCAAAATCTCGAAGCGCCAGGGAACGGTCGCCGAGACCAGGGCGGCCGCCTGATCGGGGGAGAGGGCGCGAGCCTGGACGCCGAGCCAGCACGCATGGAGGAGCAGGGCGACATCGAAGCCACGCCTGTCCTGCAGATCGAGGCAAGCCTTCGCCACTCCCGGTCGGGCATACAAAGCCTCGGCAAAGCTCGGAAAACGGCCCGTCACCATCCTCGATCCGTTGCCGGGTTTGCCCTCGCCGGCCAGTTGCGCTAGGAGACTGGCTGATGGGCGGCGGCTTTGGCAAGCCGGGCCGACGACCAGACCAGACCAGACGATGGATGACCTCGAACCGCTCCGCCGGAAGCTCGCCGAACTGGAAAGCGAGCATCGCGACCTGGACGACGTCATCGCGCGCATGAGCGAGGCGGTGCCGTTCGACCGGCTGCGCCTCCAGCGCATGAAAAAGCGGAAGCTCCAGCTCAAGGACGTGATCGAGAAGCTGAGGAGCCAGCTGCTCCCGGACATCACGGCCTAGATTCCCGGGTCTTGCCTCGGGGCGCGTCGTCCCTATGATCCCCGCCCTCGGTTTCCGCTAGGATCGGTCATGGCCAAGTCACCGCTCGTCGGCATCATCATGGGCAGCCAGTCGGACTGGGCGACGATGGCCCATGCCGCCGACGTCCTGAAGGCGCTGTCGGTCGCCTTCGAGACCCGCATCGTCTCCGCCCATCGCACGCCGAAGCGCCTGGTCGCCTATGCCGAGGGCGCGGCGGGCCGCGGGCTCAAGGTGATCATCGCCGGTGCCGGTGGCGCCGCCCACCTGCCGGGCATGGCGGCGGCGATGACGGCGTTGCCGGTCCTCGGCGTCCCGGTCGAAAGCCATGCGCTGAAGGGCATGGACAGCCTGCTCTCGATCGTCCAGATGCCGGGCGGCATCCCGGTCGGCACGCTCGCCATCGGCAAGGCCGGCGCCATCAACTCGGCATTGCTGGCAGCCGCCATCCTGGCGCTCTCCGACAAGAAGCTGGCCGGCCGCCTCGCGGATTGGCGCAAGCGCCAGACCGCCGCCGTCGCCGACGCTCCCACAGGATGACGGCGCTTCCGCCGGGATCGACCATCGGCATGATGGGCGGCGGCCAGCTCGGCCGCATGACCGCGCTCGCCGCGGCCGAGCTCGGATACCGGGTCCATGTCTTCACGCCTGAGGCGGACTCGCCCTGTGCCCAGGTCTCGGCCAAGGCCACGGTCGCCGACTATGCCGACGCCGCGGCGCTGGATGCCTTCGCCCGCGAGGTCGACGTCATCACGCTCGAATTCGAGAACCTGCCGGCCGAGGCGCTCGACCGGCTGGCACGGACCAGACCCGTCCGCCCATCCTCGGCGGTGCTGCGCGTCGCCCAGGACCGGCTGCTCGAAAAGGATTTCTGCCGGAAGCTCGGCATCGGCACCGCGCCCTACCGGACCGTCGACAGCCTCGCCGACCTGGAGCGCGCGGTCGCCGACCTGAAGCGTCCGGCCGTGCTCAAGACCCGACGGCTCGGCTATGACGGCAAGGGCCAGGTGAAGATCGCCGCAGCAACCGACCTCGCCGAGGCGCTCGGCGCGCTGAAGGGCGCGCCGGCGATCCTGGAAGGCTATGTCGACTTCGCCTGCGAGGTCTCGGTGATCGCCGCCCGGGGTATCGACGGACGGACCATGGCCTATCCGGTGGTGGAGAACCGCCACGAAAACCACATCCTGGCGACCACCATCGCCCCGGCCGCGGTCTCTCAGGAGGTGTCCGACGAGGCCGGGCGGATCGCTACCGCGCTGGTAAGCGCTCTCGACGTCGTCGGCCTCCTCGCCGTCGAGATGTTCGTCACGACGGATGGGAAGGTGCTGGTCAACGAGCTGGCGCCCCGCCCGCACAATTCCGGCCACTGGACCATCGAGGGCTGCCCGACCAGCCAGTTCGCCCAGCTGGTCCGCGCCATCGTCGGCCTGCCGCTCGGGCCTGTCGAGCCGTTCGTGCCGGCCGAGATGCGGAACCTGATCGGTGACGCCGCTCATGACTGGCCGAAGCTGGCCGCCGATCCGACCGCCCATCTGCACCTCTACGGCAAGGCCGAGGCCCGTACCGGGCGCAAGATGGGGCATGTGACGCGCCTCAGGCGCTGACCCTCCGTATCGGCAGCCGCGCCGATACAGTCCGTCGCCGTCACGACGCCCCGTCTCTGGCCGCAGGCGCAAAGGTGGATACCATCCCCCCATGATCGACGTGCTGCCGCTGGCGACATATTGCTTCGTGATGTCGATCACGCCCGGCCCCAACAACGTCATGGTGACGGCCTCGGGCGTGACCTTCGGCTATCGCCGGACGATCCCGCACATGCTGGGCATCAGCCTCGGATGCGGCTTCCAGATCGTGCTGGTCGCGCTCGGCATGGGCACAGTCTTCGAGCGCGTCCCGCAGCTCCAGGACTGGCTGCGCTGGGCCGGCGCCGCCTACCTCGTCTATCTCGCCTGGCGCCTGCTGCAGGCCGGCCTCGTCGTCGGCGAGGCCGAGGGCCGCACCCGGCCGCTCAGCTTCCTCGAGGCCGCCGCCTTCCAGTTCCTCAATCCCAAGGCCTGGATGATCGCGGTCACCACATCCACCGTGTTCCTGCCGAAGGATCTGAGCCCCCTCGTCGGCAGCCTCTACATGGCGCTTGTGCTGGCGATCGTGAACTATCCGAGCATCAGCGTCTGGACGCTGTTCGGGACCGGGATGCGACGGCTGCTCGGCAGCCCGCGGCTGCGCCAGGCCTTCGCCGTCGGCCTCGCCCTCACGCTCGTCCTCACCGGCGCTGCTATGCTCTGGGAGTGATGTTCGACCTCGTCCGCATCTCCCGCGTGCCCCTGACCGACCAGATCGTCGACGGCTTCACCACGATGATCGAGCGCCGGCAGCTCGCCGAGGGCACGCGGCTGCCCTCGGTCCGGCGCCTCTCGCGCCAGCTCGGCGTCAGCGCCTTCACCATCGTCACCGCCTATGACCGGCTGGCGGCGCTGGGCGCGATCGAACCCAGGGCCGGGACCGGCTTCTTCGTCGCCCGCCGGGCCGCCGATACCTCGCTCGCCCGGATCGAGGCGCCGCCGGAGACCCCGGACACCGCCCTCAGCCTCGCCCGCGCCGCGCTCGACCTCGAGCCTATCGCGGTTCCCGCCGGCGCCGGCTACCTGCCGCCGGAGTGGATGGCCGACGGGTTGCCGCCTCCACTGGTGACCAAGATCGCCCGGCGCGAAGGCGGCCTCCTCTCACCCTGCCCCGCCCCCGGCCTGCCGGCGCTCCGCGAGCAGCTGGTCCAGCGCCTTCAGCAGAACGGCATCCCGGCCGGCATCGACAACGTCGCCGTCACTCTGGGCGCGACCCAGGCCTTTGACGTGATCGCGCGTGCCCTTCTCGCCCCCGGCGATGCGGTGGTAGTAGAAGATCCGGGCTATTTCATCCTGTTCGCCCAGCTCGCCCGCCACGGTCTCAAGCTGCTGCCGGTGCCTCGGGGGCCTGATGGTCCCGACCTGGAGGTGCTGGAAGAGACTCTCCGTCTCCACCGCCCGCGGGCGATCTTCGTGCAGACCCTGCTCCACAACCCGACCGGCAGCACGATTTCTCCAGCGAAGTGCCATCGACTGCTGACGCTGGCCGAGCGCCATGACGCCCTGATCGTCGAGGACGACGCCTATGGCGACCTCGCCGAGCCCGGCGCCCTCCGACTGGCCCAGATCGACGGGCTGCAGCGGGTGCTGCATGTCGGCAGCTTCACCAAGACGCTGAGCCCAGGCTTCCGGGTCGGCTTCGTCGCCGCCTCGGCCGGCCTGGTGCCGCGGCTGGTCGAGGAGAAGCTGCTGTCGGTGCTCAGCGCGCCGGCGCTGCCCGAGGCGGTCGTCGCCGAGGCGCTGGCGACCGGACGGTTCCGCCGACACATCGCCCAGCTTCGCCGGCGCCTTGCCCGTGCCCGCTCGCAGGCCGAGACGGCGCTGGAGGAAGCCGGGATCCGGCTCGATCCCGATCGCGGCCAGGGCCTGTTTCTGTGGGGACGGGTGCCGGAGAGCATCGATGTCGACCGGCTGGTGCGCTCAGGCCGAGAGGCCGGCATCCTGCTGGCGAAGGGGGCGCTGTTCTCGCCCTCGGGCCGGCACTCGCATCATCTCCGCTTCAACGCCGTCCACGCCTCGAACCCGGCGCTCGGGCGCTTTCTCCGGGCGGAGCTGGCCCAGAGAGCGAACTAACCGCGGAAGGCGCGGTCGAAGCGGCGGAAGGGGCTGGGCGCGTCGGAGAGGAGCTTCCGCAGCCGGTCGACGCGCTGGCCGAGCGCGCGCGGCACCGCGATGGCGTCGTCGAGGCGGCGAGCGAGGAAGTCCCAGGTCCGCGCCTGTCCTTCGGAACGGTCGTCCAACCAATAGAGCAGGGTCGCGCCGTAGACGCCGGCCAGGATCGCGCGCTTGGAGTAGAAGTTCCAATCGGTCGAGGTATCGCCGATGCCGTACCAGACCGCGTCAACCGTGCGGTAGAGCGACTTCAGCGCCAGCGGCGTGTTCTGTGGCAGGGCCAGCGCCGCCAGGCCGCGGCGGACGGCTTCCCGATGCGGTAGCACGCGCTCGAGCCGGCTGCGAACGGCAAGCAGCACGCGCTCACGCACCTTCAGCGACTTGACGTCGGCGGCCTCGAGATCGGCCAGCATCCGGCGGTCGGCCTGCGCCATGAACAGGTCGAGCGCCTCGATGGCGCCGCCAGGAAACGCGTCCAGCACCTCGGCATTGGAGAGGCCGAGATCGGCCGCGGCGCGTCTCAGGCTGGTGTCGGTCCAGCCGTCGAAGGGGACGTGACCCAGCGCCGTCTCGAGCAGGCGCTCGCGTTTCTGCTCCCAGTCCATCCTCAGTCCTCCGCCGCCAGGATCTCGGCGTCGGGCGTGCCGCGCGCCGCAGCCTCCAACTCCTCGACATAGCCGAGAAGACCGAGATCGGTCATCCGCATGGGGTAGAGGACGCCGTCCAGATGGTCGAACTCGTGCTGAACGACCCGCGCATGCCAGCCGGTGGCGACGCGGTCGATCTGCTCGCCTGACGGCGAGACGCCGCGGTAACGCAGCTTCTTGAAGCGGGGGACGATCCCGCGCAGGCCCGGGACCGAAAGGCAGCCCTCCCAGCCCGGTTCGGTCTCCTCGGTCAGGAACTCGATCGTCGGGTTGACGATGGCCATCAGCCCCTGGGGCTGGTCGAATTCGTCGCCGGTCGAGCGAGCGGGCGGCACCGTGAAAATGACAACTCGTTTAGGCACGAAAACTTGAGGAGCGGCGATTCCGGCGCCGTTGACGGCATGCATTGTCTCCGTCATGTCGGCGACCAAGGTCTTGATTTCAGGCGCCGTGGGGTCGGGAACCTCCTCGGCGCGCAGGCGTAATACGGGCTGCCCCATGCGGGCGATCGGGAGGATGGCCATGGGCGGACTATCGCAAGCCGGCCGGCGGCCCTCAAGCGAAAGCCGAAATCCCGCTATTTTTCTGTGGGTTCGGCCCCTTCACAAGGCCTGGGACCTCTGCTATAAGGCCGGCCTTCCAACGGAATTCACTTGGAGAGCCGCAGGCCGTGCAAGTCCTCGTCCGCGACAACAATGTCGACCAAGCGCTCCGCGTATTGAAGAAGAAGATGCAGCGCGAGGGCGTCTTCCGCGAGATGAAGCTGCGCCGCAATTTCGAGAAGCCCTCCGAGAAGCGCGCCCGCGAGCGGGCCGAGTCGGTGCGCCGCTATCGCAAGCTGCTGCGCAAGCGCATGGAGCGCGAGGGCTACTAGCCCTCGGTCGTCCGGCGTCACAGCCCAGGCCGCCAGCGGAAACGCCGGCGGCCTTGTCGTATCCGGAGATCGACATGACGCTTCGCCTGGTCAAGCCCGAGCCTCGTCACGTCGACGGCTGGTGGCGCTGGCGCCGCGATCCCGATTCCCGCCGCTTCATGGCGCTGCCCGCCGGCGACCTCGCCGAATGGGCCGAGAAGCTGGCCACCGCCAAGACCGATCTCTCCGACCGCACGGGCGAGCTCTACCGCTGGATGGCCGAGGATGACGGCGTCCCGGTCGGCAGCGTGACGCTCGCCTACGTCGACTGGAATCATCTGTTCGCCGAGCTGGGCTACGTGATCGCGCCCGAGGCCCGCGGCAAGGGCCATGGCCGCGCCATGGCGCGTGCAGCCCTGGATCTCGGCTTCGCCGGCGGGCTGGAGCGCGTCACCGCCTATATCTGTACCGACAACCCGGCCTCGATCGGCCTCGCCGAGAGCCTGGGCTTCCAGCGCGAAGGGCTGCTCCGCCGCCACGCCGTCATCGAGGGCGAACGGCGGGACCACTATCTCTACGGCCTCCTCAAGGAAGAGTGGGCGGAGCGCCGCTAGCGGCTACTGCCAGCCGGGCACGCCCCGCATGTCGGGCAGAACATGGGCGATACCCTTGTGGCAGTCGATGCAGGTCTTCTGCTTGGTGAACAGGAAGCGTTGATGGGCGTCTACCGCCCGGGTGCTCTGCTTGACCAGATCCATCGATTCCGCCGAGTGGCAGTTGCGGCATTCGAGGGAGTCGTTGGCCTTCAGCCGCGACCATTCATGCTGAGCGAGCTCGAGCCGGTTATCGAGAAACTTCTCGCGCGTCGAGATCGTCCCGAACAGATGACCCCAGACCTCCTTGCTCGCCTGCATCTTGCGCGCGATCTTGTGGGTCCATTCATGAGGGACATGGCAGTCTGGGCAGCTCGCCCTGACGCCCGAGCGGTTGGTGAAATGCACCGTCGTCTTCAGCTCGGCGAAGACGTTGTCGCGCATCTCATGGCAGGAGGTGCAGAACTTCTCGGTGTTGGTGAGCTCGAGCGCGGTGTTGAAGCCGCCCCAGAAGAGAACGCCGGCGACGAAGCCGCTCATCACCAGCACCCCGAGCCCGAACACGCTGCTGGGCCGCCGCAAGACGTCCCAGAAGATCCAGGCCGCATTCAGAAGGCGACGCATCACGGACGGTCGAACGGGCTCGCCGTCGCTCATCTGCGGCCTCCCGGCTGCGAGCGGGCGAGGAGCGTGTCGATGTCGACGAAATCGTTGGCGACGGGCGGCCGCGTCTCGTGCTGCGGCACGTGGCACTGGGTGCAGAAGAAGCGCCGAGGCGAGATCGCGGCGAGGAACTGGCCGTCACGGTCCATGTAATGCGTGATGCTGATCATCGTCGCCTGCGACTCGCCGGTGCGCGACCGGGCATGGCAGGCGAGGCACTTGTTGCCGTTGAGGTCGACCTGGTAGCCCTCGATCGAATGCGGGATGACCGGCGGCTGCTCGGGATAGTTCCTGACCTCCTTCTCGGTCGTGTTCTTGAACGGCGTCAGCCGCGGCGCCGGCGCGATCTGGTCGAGCGGCGTCGGGCCGCGCAAAGTCAGCGCGGTCTGCGCCAGCAGCGCGGTCGAGGCGAGCAACGTCACGGCAACAGCGACGAGCGTAGCCTTCCAACGACCGTTCATCGCGCATCTCCCACCAGAGCGACCCGGACAGCGCACTTCTTGAAGTCGGTCTGGAGCGAGATCGGATCGGTCGCGTCCAGGGTGACGCGGTTGATCAGCTGACCCTCGTCGAACCACGGCACGAAGACGGTGCCGCGCGGCATCTTGTTGCGGCCGCGGGTCTCGACGCGCGTGCGGATGTGGCCGCGGCGGGACTCGACCTTGATCTCGTCGCCACGCCTCAGCTTCAGCGCCGCCGCGTCGTCCGGATGCATGAAGCAAACGGCTTCGGGGAAGGACCGGTAGAGCTCGGGCACGCGCCGGGTCATGGAGCCGGAGTGCCAGTGCTCGAGCACCCGGCCGGTCACCAGCCAGAACGGAAAGGCGTCGTCGGGAGATTCCGCCGGCGGCTCGTAGGGAAGCGCGAAGATGCGCGCCCGGCCGTCCGGAAAACCGTAGAACTGCACACCCGTGCCGGCCTTGACGTACGGGTCCTGGCCTTCGCGGAAGCGCCACTTGGTCTCGCGGCCGTCGACCACCGGCCAGCGCAGGCCGCGCACCTCGTGATAGGTATCGAACGGTGCCAGATCATGGCCATGGCCGCGACCGAAGGCGGCATACTCCTCGAACAAGCCCTTGTGCACGTAGAAGCCGAAATGCTTGGACTCGGCGTTCCCGTACCCTTCGGCGATATCGGTGACGGGGAAGCGATCGACCTGACCGTTGGCGAAGAGCACGTCGAACAGCGTCTTGCCGCGATACTCGGGCTTCTTCGCGATCAGCTCCTCGGTCCACACTTCTTCGATGCGAAACCGCTTGGAGAACTCCATCAGCTGCCAGAGATCGGAGCGCGCCTCGCCCGGGGCTTCGACGAGCTGGTGCCAGAACTGGGTACGCCGCTCGGCATTGCCGTAGGCGCCTTCCTTCTCGACCCACATAGCGGTCGGCAGGATCAGGTCCGCCGCCATCGTCGTGACCGTCGGGTAGGCATCCGAGACGACGATGAAGTTCTCGGGATTGCGATAACCCGGCAGGCCTTCCTGGTTGGCATTGGCCGCCGCCTGGATATTGTTGTTCACCTGCACCCAGTAGGCGTTGAGCTTGCCGTCCTTGAGCATGCGGTTCTGCAAGACCGCGTGATAGCCGGGCTGGGCCGGGATGGTGCCTTCCGGCAGCTTCCAGATCTTCTCGGCGAAGTCGCGAT
>CAMDFP010000182.1 GCA_945897335.1 Asaia bogorensis
GACGAGCAGGGCCGCAAGATGTCGAAGTCGCTCGGCAACGTGACCGCGCCGCAGGAGGTGATCGACAAGTTCGGCGCCGATATCCTCCGCCTCTGGGTGGTCAATTCGGACTATTCCGAGGATCTCAGGATCGGCCCGGAGATCCTGAAGCATCAGTCCGAGCACTACCGGCGCATCCGCAACACGTTCCGCTACCTGCTGGGCGCCCTCGACGGCTTCTCCAAGGCCGAGATCGTCGATGCCAAGGACATGCCGGAGCTGGAGCGCTGGGTTCTCCACCGGCTGGCCCAGCTCGACGGCGTGGTGCGGAAGTCCGTCGACGACTTCGACTTCCACACGCTCTTCACCGAGATCCATGCCTTCGCCGCGGTCGATCTCTCGGCCTTCTATTTCGACGTCCGCAAGGACGCGCTCTACTGCGACAAGCCGTCGAGCCTGAGGCACCGGTCGGTCAGGACGGTGATGGACCGGGTCTTCTCCTGCCTCACCGCCTGGCTCGCGCCCGTCCTCTGCTTCACTACCGAAGAGGCCTGGCTGCATCGCGGCGGCGCCGTCGCCGAGGACGCGTCCGCAAGCGTGCATCTTCGTGTCTACCCGGCGGTGCCGGTGGCTTGGCGCGACGACGCGCTGGCGGCCAAGTGGGAGAAGATCCGCGACGTCCGCCGCGCGGTCACCGGCGCGCTCGAGCTCGAGCGCGCGGCCAAGCGCATCGGCGCCTCGCTGCAGGCGGCACCCAGCGTGTTCGCGACCGAGGAGCACGTCGCTGCGTTCAAAGGCCTCGATCTGGCGGAGATCGCCATCACGTCGGCGGCTCGGCTGGTCGCCGGCGAAGGACCGGCCGAGGCCTTCCGGCTGCCTGACGTGGCCGGCATCGCCGTGGTGCCGGGCCTCGCCGAAGGAAGCCGCTGCGAGCGGTGCTGGAAGGTCCTGCCCGAGGTGGGCCAGCGCGGGAAACCGCTTTGCCGGCGCTGCGAGGACGCGGTCGCCGGGTGAACGCCGCCGCCAAGCTCCGACTCGGCCTCGGCATCGCGTTCGCCGTCGCCGTCCTCGACCAGGCGCTGAAGGCCTGGATGCTGACGCTGGTCTTCAGCCCGCCCCGGGTGCTGGAGGTCACGTCGTTCTTCAACCTGGCCCCGGCCTGGAACCGGGGGGTGAGCTTCGGCTTCCTCGCTCATGGCTCCGAGTGGGCGCCCTGGCTCCTGACCGTCGTCGCGATCGGAATCACGGTCTTCCTGCTGCGCTGGCTCAGCCGGGCCGAAACCACCTGGGTCGCCGTTGCCCTCGGCTTGGTCCTGGGTGGCGCGGTCGGCAATGCCATCGACCGGGTGCGCTTCGGGGCGGTTGTCGATTTCCTCGACTTCCACGCCTTTGGCTGGCACTTCTGGGCTTTCAACCTGGCCGATTCGGCGATCACGGTGGGCGCGGCCGGCCTGGTGCTCACCAGCCTGTTGGCGGACCGCTTGTCCCAGCCCGCCGACCAGCCTAAATAAGGGGCTGCATGCCCAGGACCACCGCCTCGATCCCGTTTCGCATCTTCGTCCTCCTGCCGGCGCTGGCGTTGCTCGGTGGCTGCGGGGAGGAGATGCGGAAGTCGCTCGGTCTCGGCAAGAACGCGCCGGACGAGTTCCAGGTCGTTCGCCGGGCCCCCCTGAGTCTTCCCCCCGATTTCCAGCTTCGCCCGCCGCAGCCCGGCGCCGCCCGCCCGCAGGAAGGCTCGACCACCGAACAGGCGCGGAGCGCCGTTCTTGGCCAGTCCGACCAGGCAGCCGCTGCCCCCCGCCCGGTCGATCCCGCCGCGCCTTCGGCCAGTCCGAGGACGCCTATCGCCGCCAGCAACCTCGGCGGCGGGGTGCCCGCCGCGCCCCGTGCACCGCTTCAGTCGGCGATCGCGCGCCCGGCGCTGGCCCCCGAGCCCGCAGGCCCTAGCCGGGGTGAGCAGGTCCTCCTGAAGCGGGCCGGTGCCGATGCCGCCCTCGCCAACATCCGGACCGTGATCAGCGAGGACCTGACGAAGCTCGCCGCCGCCGACGCGCGCTTCATCGACAAGCTCCTGGTCTGGCGGAAGAACGAGCCGACGGCCGTGGTGCTGGATGCCCGCAAGGAGAACCAGCGCCTGCAGGAGAACGCCGCGCTCGGCAAGCCCACCACCGACGGCCAGACGCCGACGATCAAGCGGAAGAACAAGGGGATCTTCGAAGGTCTCTTCTGAACATGTCAGCCGCGTCGGGGGAGGCGGCCAGGAGCTCCAGGAATATGCGGACTCTCGGGTTTCTCCTCGTGCTCGCGACCCTCGGCCTCGCGCGGCCGGTCGACGCGCAGGTCTATCGCCCCGACACCTTCAAGCTGGCCAACGGGCTCGAGGTCGTCGTCGTCGACAACCCCCGGGTCCCGGCAGTCGCCGTCATGGTCTGGTACAGGGCGGGGGCCGCCGACGAGCCGATCGGCAAGGGCGGGATCGCTCACTTCCTCGAGCATCTGATGTTCAAGGGCACCCCGACGGTCGGGGCGGGCGAATACGCCCGCATCATCGGCCGCGAGGGAGGCAGCCAGAACGCCTTCACCTCCCTCGACTACACGGGATACTGGGCCGAGGTCGCCTCCGACCGGCTCGAGCTGGTGCTGAAGCTCGAAGCGGACCGCATGGTCAACCTCCAGCTGACCGATGACGTGGTGCTGCCGGAGCGCGACGTGATCCTGGAGGAGCGCTCCCAGGTGGTGGACAATCGGCCGTCCTCGCAGCTCGGCGAGCAGTTGCGGGCACTGCTCTACCAGCACTATCCCTACCGGTTGCCGGTGATCGGCTGGCGCCACGAGATCGCCAAGCTGACGCGCGAGGACGCCCTGGCCTGGTACCGGAAGTACTACACGCCCAACAACGCCATCCTGGTTGTTTCCGGCGACGTCGACGTCGCTCGGCTGAAGCCGCTGGCGGAGAAGTATTTCGGCCCGATCCCGGCCCGCGCCGTGCCCGAGCGCTGGCGGCCGGAGGAGCCGCCGGCGCGCGCTGCCCGGCGATTGACGATGAAGAGCGAGCAGGTCGGGACCGCATCCTTGTCGCGCACGTATCTGGCGCCGAGCTACCTTTATGGCGACACGACCCAGGCCTATGCGCTGCAGGTGCTGGCCGAGCTGTTCGGCGGCGCCACCACCAGCCGGCTCTACCGCTCGATGGTCATCGACCAGCCGCTCGCCACGTCCTCCGGCGCCTATTACGAGGCGTCGACGATCGGTCCCGGCAGCTTCGGGCTCTATACTTCGCCGCGCCAGGGCCGCAGCGTCGAGGAGGCTGAAGCCGCCCTCGATGCGGCGCTGGAAAAACTCTTGGCCGACGGTCCGACCGAGGACGAGGTCGCCCGCGCCAAGCAGCGCCTCTCCGCCGCAGCCGCCTTCGCCCGCGACTCGCTGCGCGGACCGGCGCAGGCGCTCGGCGGCGCGCTCGTCATCGGGCGCTCGATCGAGGATGTCGAAGCCTGGCCCAAGCGCATCGAGGCGGTGACCCGCGACGAGGTCATCGCCGCGGCGCGCGCGGTTCTCAAGCCCGAGTCGTCGGTGACCGCGATCCTGCTTCCGAAACCGACGAGCTGAGGAGAGCCGAGATGCGCTTCGTCCTGGTCCTTCTCTCGTTCCTCCTTCCGCTCCCGGCTGCGGCCGTAGAGGTGCAGCGGATCGAGAGCCCGTCCGGCCTCGTCGCCTGGTTCGTGCATGACCCGACCATCCCGGTGGTCGCGGTCGAGATCTCGATCGCCGGCGGCGCCGTCGCCGACCCCGCAGGCAAGGAGGGGCTCGCCGTGCTGGCGGTCGA
Source organism: Asaia bogorensis (assembly GCA_945897335.1). Classification (GTDB taxonomy): domain Bacteria; phylum Pseudomonadota; class Alphaproteobacteria; order SHVZ01; family SHVZ01; genus SHVZ01. The sequence goes on from CAMDFP010000182.1 coordinate 3,803, forward strand.
CCTCCTGACCGAGGGGGCGGGGCCCTATGACGGCCAGGCCTTCGCCGCCCAGCTCGAGGACAAGTCGATCAGCATCCAGCTCAACGCCGGCAGCGACTTCATTCGCGGCGGCTTTCGGGCGCCCTCGAAGAACGCCGCCGAGGCATTCCGGCTCTTGGGCCTGGCGCTGGCGGAGCCGCGCTTCGCAGTCGACGACGTCGAGCGCGTGCGCCAGCAGCTGCTGAGCGGCCTCACCCGCGAGGAGCGGGATCCCCGTTCGCTGGCGACCCGCGCCTGGTATGCGATGGCGTTTCCCGAGCACCCGTATGGCCGCCCTTCGAAGGGCACGCCGACGTCGCTGAAGGCGGTCACGCGGGACGACATCGTCGCCTTCGCCAAGGCGGGCCTGACCCGCGAGAATCTCCGCATCGGCGTGGTCGGCGACATCGACCCGGCAAGTGTCGCGCGCCTGATCGACGAGACCTTCGGCGCCCTTCCCGCCAAGGCGGTGCCGGCAGAGGTCAAGACGATGCCGCCGCTGGCGGCCGGCGACGTGCTGGTGATCGAGCGGCCGGTGCCGCAATCGGTTGTCTTCTTCGGCCAGACCGGCATCGCCCGCAGGGACCCCGACTTCATGGCCGCCTTCATCCTCAACCACATCGTCGGCGGCGGCGGGTTCGGCTCGCGGCTGATGTCCGACATCCGGGAGACCCGCGGCCTCACCTACGGTATCTACACCTCCCTCTCGACGCCCAAGCGCTCGGGGCTCTGGCTCGGCTCGGTCTCGGCCGACAACGCCAAGGTCGCCGAGGTGATCCGCCTCGTCCGCGAATCCTGGCAGCGCCTCAAGGACGAGGGCATCACCGAGGCCGAGCTCGACGACGCCAAGCGCTACATGACCGGCGCCTATGCCCGCAACTTCGCGACCTCGCGCGGCATCGCCGGCCAGCTCGTCGGCTGGCAGGAGGAGGACATGGGCATCGACTACTTCAAGCGCCGGAACGCGCTGGTCGAGGCGGTGACGCTGGACGACGTCAACCGGGTGGCGAAGCGCCTGGTGGAGCCGGACAAGCTGATGTTCGTCGTCGTCGGCAAGCCGCAGGGGGTGACTCCGACGCGGCCGACCCCGCCGGCGCGCAGCTGATCCGAACTGCATGAGCCAGATCCGCCGTCTGTCTGAGTCGATCGTCAACCGCATCGCCGCGGGCGAGGTGGTCGAGCGGCCGGCGAGCGCGGTCAAGGAGCTGGTCGAGAACGCGCTCGACGCCGGTGCCCGCCACATCGACGTGGTCGTCCGCGACGGTGGCCAGAGCCTGATCTCGGTTTCCGACGACGGTCATGGCATCGCGCGCGACGACCTGGCGCTTGCTCTTGAACGCCACGCGACATCGAAGCTTCCCGATGACGATCTTTGGGCGATCTCGACGCTGGGATTTCGAGGCGAGGCGTTGCCGTCGATCGCCTCGGTCAGCCGGCTCACGCTGGCAAGCCGTCCCCGCGGTGCGAGCGAGGGGTGGAAGATAGAGGTCGAGGGCGGGCGCATGGGTGGCGTCGAGCCCGCGGCGCAATCCGAGGGAACGCGGGTAGAGGTCACCGACCTCTTCTTCGCGACGCCGGCCCGGCTCAAATTCCTGAAGTCGCCTCGCACCGAGCTTGACCACGCGATCGACTGGCTGAACCGGCTGGCGATGGCGAACCCTCACGTCGCCTTCACGCTCTCGGACGGCACGCGGACACCGGTCAGACTCTCGCCGGCGCTCTCGCGCCTCGACCGGCTCGCCCAGATCCTCGGCCGCGATTTCGCCGAGAACGCGCTGCCGATCGAGGCCGCGCGGGACGGCGCGCGCCTGTCCGGGTATGCGAGCCTGCCGACCCTCAACCGGGCGACCAGCCGCGAGCAGTATTTCTTCGTCAACGGCCGTGCCGTTCGCGACAAGCAGCTGCTGGGAGCCATCCGCGGCGCCTACATGGATTTTCTCGCATCCGACCGCCATCCGGTGCTGGCGCTGTTCCTCGACGTGCCATCGGACGCGGTCGACGTGAACGTGCATCCGGCGAAGACCGAGGTGCGCTTTCGCGACTCCGCCTCCATCCGCGGCCTCGTCGTCGGCGCGCTGCGCCACGCGCTGGCGGCGGCTGGCCATCGCGCCGCCACCACCGTCGCCGGCGCGACGCTCACGTCATTCCGCCCCGGCGGATATGGCGGCTACTCGTCCGCCGCCCTGCCGTCGCACGCGATGGCCGAGGCGGGCGCCACTTACCAGGCGTCGCTGATGAGCACCGGGCAGTCGATGCCGCCGGCCGCGCCGGAGCCGGGAGCCGCCGAGGTCGGCCAGCCGCTCGGTGCCGCCCGCTGCCAGGTCCATGGCACCTACATCGTCGCGCAGACGACCGACGGCCTCGTCATCGTCGATCAGCACGCCGCGCATGAGCGGCTGGTCTATGAGCGGATGAAGGCTGCCCTCGCCAATGGCGGGATCAAGCGCCAGGGCCTGCTGCTGCCCGAGGTGGTGGAGCTGGGCGAGGCGGGTGCCGCGCGTCTGGCCGAGCGGCAGGCGGAGCTGGCCGAGCTCGGCCTGGTGCTCGAAGCCTTCGGCCAGGGCGCCGTGGTCGTCCGCGAGGTCCCGGCGCTGCTGGGCCAGGCCGATGTCGCCGGCCTCGTCCGCGACCTTGCCGACGAGCTGCAGGAAATCGACCAGACGCTGTCGCTGAAGGACCGGCTGGCGGATGTCTGCGGCACGCTCGCCTGCCATGGCTCGGTCCGCGCCGGGCGCCGGCTGGCGCCGTCGGAGATGGATGCGCTTTTGCGCCAGATGGAGGTCACCCCCCATGCCGGCCAGTGCAATCACGGCCGGCCGACCTATGTCGAGCTGAAGCTCGCCGACATCGAGCGCCTGTTCGGGCGGCGATGAGAGGAGGACCCTAGGATGAAACCGCTCCTGACCCTGTTGCTGGCACTTTCGCTTGCCGCCGGCGTGCTCGCACCGGCCGATGGTCATGCCCAGGAGAAGAAGAAGAAAAAGGGCCCCGATACCGAGATGACCTATGAGCGGAAGCTCCCGGCCAATTTCGCGCCCTTCGGTCCGTACACGGTCACCAACTACCAGGGCGGACAGTTCTTCGAGGGCCGCGTCTCCATCGCCATCGAGGCGGTCGATACCCCGGCCCGCGGCGTCATCTGGTCGAACAAGCAGCTGGTGAATGGCATCATCCAGCCGCTCGCGGTCAAGCTGTTCGAGCAGGGGCGGCCGACGCCGTCGCGAATCGAGACCTTCAAGAAAGAGGCCGGTGCCAAGCTCGACCAGCGCTTCAAGGACAAGATCAAGTCGATCTTCGTCAGGGAAGTGATGGGCTGAGATCCGCTCAGGTGGTCAGCAGTACCAGCTTGGCAGCGCCGTAGCGCCGCTCATCCAGCACGGTGAACCCCTCGGGAGCGTCGAGGTCTTCCTTGGCGGCGACCTCGACCGAGACGAGCGCGCCGGGGCTGAGCCAGCCGCCCGAACGCAGCGCCGTCAGCGCCTTCGGCGCCAGCCCCGAGCGATAAGGCGGATCGAGGAACGCCAGGCTCGCCGGCAGCATCGGGCCGGCCGGCGGCAGGCCGGGATTGAGCGCATCCCGGCTCAGCACGGCGGCCTTCTCCGAAAGCCCCAGCTTGCCGACGTTGAGGCGGATGGCGGCCAGCGCCTGGGGCAGGGTCTCGAGGAAGGTCGCGTGCGCGGCCCCTCTGGACAGCGCCTCGATCCCGAGCGCGCCCGACCCGGCGAAAACGTCGAGTACGCGCGCGTCCGCGAGCGGCCGCTCCTCGCGGTGGGCGAGGATGTTGAACAGCGACTCGCGGGCACGGTCGGAGGTCGGCCGGACGTCGAGGCCTTCGGGCGCGGCGATCGGCCGGCGCTTGAGGCTACCGCCGACGACTCGCATCGGACTTCCAGTCGCCGAGCTGTTCGCGCAGCACTTTCTTCGGCATCTCGTCGATCTCTCCGGGGGCGAGGTTGCCGAGCTGGAAGGGGCCGTAGGCGGTGCGGATGAGGCGCATCACCGGCAGCTCCAGATGCTCCATCACGCGGCGCACCTCGCGGTTCTTGCCTTCCTTGAGCGCCAGCGTCAGCCAGGCGTTGGTTCCCTGCTCGCGGTCGAGTGCCGCCTCGATCGGCCCGTATTTGACTCCCTCGACAGTCACGCCCTTGGCCAGCTCGGCCAGGCGCTCGGGCTGGACACGGCCATGGACGCGGACCCGGTAGCGCCGGGTCCAGCCGGTGGCCGGCAGCTCCAGCTTGCGGGCGAGCTCGCCGTCATTGGTGAGCAGGATCAGGCCTTCGGAGTTGAAGTCGAGCCGGCCGACCGAGATCACGCGCGGCAGTGTCTTCGGCAGCCTGTCGAAGACTGTCGGACGTCCTTCCGGGTCGCGGTGGGTGGTCATCACCCCTCGTTCCTTGTGATAGCGCCAGAGCCGGGCCGCCTGCTTCTCGGGCAGCGGCTGGCCGTCGATGGTGATGACGTCCTCAGGGCCGACCACGGTTGCCGGCGTGGTCAGGAGCTCGCCGTTGAGGGTAACGCGGCCGAACAGGATCATCCGCTCGGCGTCGCGGCGGGAGGCGATGCCGGCGCGGGCCATGCGCTTGGCGATGCGTTCGCGTTCTTCGGTCTCGGCCATGGCCGAGGGTATAGGCGCGCCGGCCACCCGGGCGCAATGTCGGCGCGCTTGACGGCCTGGGGCGCTCTCCCGATGGTGCGACCATGTCCAGGCCCCCATCGCCGATGCAGCTGGCGCTCGCCGAGGCCGAAGCCGCCGCCTCGAGGGGCGAGGTCCCGGTCGGAGCGGTGGTCGTCGACGTCTCCGGCAATGTGCTCGCCGTGGCCGGCAACCGGGTCGAGGAGCTGGCCGATCCCACCGCACATGCCGAGATGCTGGCGATCCGCACGGCGACCGGCGGACGGGGCGAGAAGATGCTCCCGGACTGCGATCTCTACGTCACGCTGGAGCCCTGTGCCATGTGCGCCCAGGCGATCTCGCTCGCCCGCATCCGCCGCGTCCATTTCGGCGCCTATGACCCCAAGGGCGGCGGCGTCGAGCACGGCGCCCGGGTCTTCGACCACCCGACCTGCCATCACCGCCCGGAGGTGGTGGGCGGCATCGAGGAGACCCGCGCCGGCGAGCTCCTCAGGAGCTTCTTTCGCGAGCGGCGCTAGGCGTTAAGCGCGCGGGCGCCGATGTCGCGGCGGCAGAAGCCGCCCGGCCAGTCGATGAGGTCGACGGCGCGATAGGCGCGGTCGCGCGCTTCCTTGAGGTCCTTGCCGATCGCGGTCACCGCCAGGACGCGCCCGCCATTGGCGACGATGCGATCGCCCTCGGCCTTGGTGCCGGCGTGGAAGACGACGACGCCCTTCTCCTTCGCCGCCGCCGCGAGATTGCGGATCTCGGACCCCTTCTCGGGCGCGTCGGGATAGCCCTTCGCCGCCATGATGACCGTGATCGCCGGTTCGGCATGCCAGCGGAGATCGACCTGGTCGAGCTCGCCGTCGCTGGCCGCGATAAGCGCCGGCAGCAGGTCCGAGCGCATCCGCATCATCAGCACTTCGCATTCCGGATCGCCGAAGCGGACATTGTATTCGATCAGCTTCGGTCCGGACCTGCCGACCATCAGGCCGGCAAACAGAACGCCCTTGAAGGGGCGGCCGGCGGCGGCCATCGCCCGCAGGGTCGGCTCGACGATGTCGTGCATCGCGCGCCGGGCGCCGGCGTCGTCGAGAACCGGCGCCGGTCCGTAGGCTCCCATGCCGCCGGTGTTGGGACCCTTGTCGTTGTCGAAGACGCGCTTGTGGTCCTGGGCGATGCCGAGGAGGAGCGCGCTCTGCCCGTCGCAAAGCGCGAACAGGCTCGCCTCCTCGCCGTCGAGGAACTCCTCGACCACCACTTCCGAGCCGGAGGCGCCGAATCGCTTCCTGCCCATGATCTCGTCGATGGCCCCCAGCGCCTCTTCAACGGTGGCGGCCACCACCACGCCCTTGCCGGCGGCGAGGCCATTGGCCTTCACCACGATCGGGGCGCCTTGC
>CAMDFP010000183.1 GCA_945897335.1 Asaia bogorensis
CTTGCTTCGCCAAGCGCCTGAGGTTCTGGACCGTTGCCATCAGCAAAAACTCGTCGCTGGCGCCGGTTAGACCGCGCAGCCGGAGGCGGGTGAGCGCCAGGTTGCGCTTCGCATCTCCGAACAGCACCTCGACCTTCTTGCGCTCGCGACCTGACCGAACATACGCCTCGGTGCCGGCTAGCATTCGCGCCCGATCGCGAGCGCCCTCGTGGATGTCGCGCGGGATTTTGCGAACCGGTGAGTTCGGACAGCACGTCGCCTTGAGTGGGCATGGAGCGCAGTTCTTGGTGCTCCCACGATAGAGAAGTGTGGCCCCGTCATTGACCAGCCTGCCGGTCGTAGTGAGCGTGCGCCCAGCGGGACAGGTATAAGTGTCGGTCGCCTCATCGAAGCGAAAGTCCTCGCGCGAGAGCGTGCCGTCCTCGCGCTTGCTCTTGTCCCAGACCGGGATGTGCGGGTCGATATCCCGATCCACCAGCCAGCCGAGCAGTTCGCCGGTGCCGTAGGCCACGTCGGCAGCAAGGCGCTGAGGCCACAGCTTCAACCGCTCTCGCGTGCGCTCGATCATGGTCTCGGTCGCCTCGACCTCCTTGGTGATGCGGGTCGGCGTCGCCTCGACATCGAGGATCACCGCTTCCTTGGTGTCGATCAGGTAATTGAGACTATAGGCGAACTGGACCTTGTGGCGCCCGCGCGTCGTCCAGGCCGCCGCCGGGTCGGACGGCGATAGCGCCTTGGGCTGCCGGCTGGGATTGGTCGGAGGATTCTCGCTCTCGATTGCCGCCAGGTACTTCCGGACCGGACGCATGGAGAGCTGCTGCTCCGACCACCCGATCCGCTCGCCGTCCTCGACCCGCTTGTAGCGGCTGGCGTCGGCCTCGATCACGCTGGCGTCGATCGCGAAGCCCTCGCCGCCGACGAGCCGAGCCTCCATGCACCGGCGGACCACCGCCTCAAACAGATGGCGGAAGATGTCGCTCTCGCGGAAGCGGCCATGCCGGTTCTTGGAGAAGGTCGAGTGGTCCGGAACCTCGTCCTCAAGGCCGAGCCGGCAGAACCAGCGATAGGCCAGGTTGAGCGACACTTCCTCGCAAAGCCGGCGCTCCGACCGGATGCCGTAGCAGTAGCCGATCAGCAGCATCCGGATCATCAGCTCCGGATCGATCGAGGGCCGGCCGGTATGGCTGTAGAAGGGCTTGAGCTGTCGGCGTAGGTCCTTGAGATCCAGGACCGAGCCGATCTTCCGAAGCAGGTGATCGCCCGGTACCCGGCTATCGAGATCAAACTCGTAGAAGAGCTTTGCCTGATCCCCAGCCAACCGTCCCATCATGACCGTCGCTCCATCGCCGAAGCTCTATGGCGACAGAATCACGATTCGCGGTTCTCTCGACGATCTTTTTCAACAGCCTCAGACAGGAGCAGTCATCACGGATCGTTCTCAGTTACCCCTGCGGTTAAGGGCCACCGCGCAAAGGAGAGCGGCGGCAAGGATGACTTCAGGCTTGGGCATGCAGATGCGCACTATGGCGTAGAACTCGTCGGCCGGCGCGGGCAGCCGTTTAGATTCCTTGTCCGCACCGGGACTGTCATGCTGCACGTAGAGTGTCAGCGAGCCGTCGTCGGCGAACTTGAACGAGGCGAGCATCGTCGAGTTCGGGACGTAACGCTTGAGCGGGTTGGCCACGAGCGGTTGCGTCTGGCCGCCGTACATCGTGAGCAACCGGGACGCGCCTCAGGCGGGAGCTGACATTATCCAAAGCGCATGACACACCGTTGCTTCGTTAGCTCCCCACCTGCAACACTCCTGCACGCTGACCATCGCAATGCAAATTGATGCCGGCCTCAGCGACTGATGTTTTCGTCATGCGCTTCCAGTCTCGATGCGGAAAAGATGTCCCAGGCAGCGATAAACATGGCCGCGATCACCGGCCCGATGACAAACCCGTTGAGTCCAAACGCCGCGAGGCCGCCGAGTGTGGAGATCAGCACGAAGTAGTCTGGCATCTTAGTGTCTTTGCCGATCAGGATCGGGCGCAGAAAATTGTCGATAAGGCCGATGAAGAGCGTTCCATAAGCGATCAAGCCGAGCCCCTGCCACACAGCCCCGGTCGCCAGCAAATAGATAGCAACCGGGAGCCAGACCAAACCCGCGCCTACCACGGGCAACAAAGACAGGAAGGCCATTACCACGGCCCATAACAACGGGGCGCCGATGTCGAGAATCCAGAAGATCAAGCCGCCGAGCGCGCCTTGCAGGAGGGCCACGAGCAAGTCGCCTTTGACCGTGGCACGGATGACGACGGTGAACTTGAGCAACAAAGCTTGCTGTTGCTCGGTGCGCAGCGGAATCGCGCCCTTGATGCGCGCAAACAGTGTGGCCTCGTCGCGGAGCAGAAAGAATAGCAGGTACAGCATCACGAACAGGTTCGCGATGAAGTCCAAGGTGTTCAGCCCCATACTTAAGGCCTGCCCGGCAAAGAACTGGCTGCCCTTCGTTAGGCCGTCGAACACTCTTTCCTGCATCGCGACCAAGCTCACGAGGCCGAGGCGATGGAGAAGATTGGTTGCCCATGCAGGCAACGCGTCCAGGAACTGCTGAAGCAACCGGGCGAGATCCAGCTCTCCAGTCTGCATCCGCCTGTAAACGTCTTGCCCTTCCTGCATCAAGGACAATCCCATCAGCGTCAACGGCAGAATCACGATTGCCACGATGATGACGACTGTGGAGAGGGCTGCAAGGTTGCGCCTCTGCCCCATGGCCTTCGTCAGCAGTCGATGCAATGGTGCGAAAAGAATTGCCGTGACAATTCCCCAGAGCACTGCTCCGTAAAACGGCCAGACAATCCATGCGAAAGCCAGCGATACCGCGACGATCAGCAACAGGAAGGCTTTGTCTTCAATGGTGTGCATGAGGCCAAATTCGCTGCCACCGACGGTCCCCTTGGAGACTCAATCCGCAAGCAGCCGCTGCTTGCCGTCGGCATTGGCCAATCAACTTCTGAGCGTTGCGCTTAGGCTTCTCATCAGCTTTCTGGTTTGGGGAATTATTCGCCTCTCGCGAAGGTGCCGGCTTCATTCCTAGCTTTCGGGCCTTTCTTTCGTGCCAGCGTCCACGGCCGTACCAGCCGTCACCGCCGAGTAGCAAATGACGGCCACGATAATGAGTAGCGTGGTGATATCCATGCTGGCTCTTATGAGTGCTCGCCAATGCGATTGCTCCGACTGTGACGTGCTCCAACTTCAACCTAACGCACGTAGTCTCCTTTCCGTTCCAATGAAACGACCTGATTTCCCGCAAACGCTCGGTGGCGATGGCAGCGGCGTCCGTGCTACCTCAGCATCCAATGGCTCGGGGGGGCTGTTGTGAACAGCGCAGCGAACCTAAGCGCATGGAGTGGGGCCGCCTTGGGTCAGAAGCGGACCCTGTCAGCGTGTGATGCGTACAAGGGACGGCTGCGTTGCAATCACGACGCACGATCATCCGATGAACGTGACGAGACCGCCTCATCTTAGTAAGTCGTCTCCTTCTCCAGCGGGTACATCGGCACGCGGCGGTGTTTGTAGGTGAAGGTGGTGAGGTCGGCGGTGGTGACGCCGGGGGTGGCGACCCAGATCATCTCCTTGGCGATCGGCTCCATCGCCGGCCTGGGCGAGTGCACGCCCTTGGCGACGATGATCTTCTGGTCCTCGGGCACGATGCCGAGCGAGCGGAACTGCTGCAGGCTGGAGGAGCCGACGCCGCGCGTGGTCAGCACGATGATCCAGCCGTCGTCGGTCTTGATCGCGGCGCTGGGGCCGTCGTTGAAGAAGCGGAAGCCGCCATGCACCGGGCCGGTCTCCTCGTAGCGTCCGTCCGACAGCGCGGTGACGACGCCCTTGATCGGGAAGGGCTTGCCGTGGCGGCCGTCGATCTTGCCGCCGACCTGGAGATCGACCCGTCCGCCGACCCCGGCTTTCTCGCAGGCCTTCACGCCGTCGGCGTCGCCGAGTGCCTGCATCAGGCCGGGGACGCCGAGGCGCCGCGCCGCATGCAGGATCAGCGTCGAGTCGGCCGGGCTGCCGCCGCCGACATTGTCGCCGACGTCGAACAGCACCACCGGGTTCACGTTCGCCGCCCGGGCGCGGATCAGCGCCTCGTCGACCGGGGTGCCGCCGGTGTTCAGCGCCTCCTTCATCGACCATGCCGCCCGGGCCAGGGTCTCCACGATCTCCTCGGCCAGGGCCGGGTCGTTGTCGGTGACCGCGATGAACGACATGCCCATCTCGGCGACGTCGGCGTAAGGGTAGCCCTCGACCACGCTGAGGGTGAGCACGCCCGGGCGCTTCCTGTGCTCGTCGGCGATGCGGATCAGGTCCGACATCGGCTTGTCGTCGGTGCCCTGGTTCAGGATGTTGACCAGCAGGGGAGGGGTCGCCAGCGCCGTCGTCGGCTTGATCTCGCCCCGCACCTGGCGCAGCACCAGGCGGGCGCATTCGATCGCCTTCTCGCGCGTGTCGATATGCGGGTTGGTCTGGTAGACGGTGGTGATGTCGGCGTTCTCGATCATCTGCCGGGACACGTTCGCGTGCATGTCCAGCGCCACGCCGATCGGGACCTTGGGGCCGACCGTCTCCCGCACGCGCCGGATCAGCTCGCCGTCGGCGTCAGGCCAGGTCTCCGACACCGCGGCGCCGTGCTGGGGCAGGAGGACCGCGTCCCACGGGCCGTTGTCTTTCAGGAGCCGGATGATGCGGTCGAGGATATGGGTGATCGCCTCGGGCGTGAGGGCGGCCATCGGCGTGAGCCGGGTGAACAGCAGCGGCACCAGCTCGACCTCGGGATCCTCCGCGGCGGCGGCGTAGAACCCGGCAAGCGTCGTCTGCGAGGTCGCGTATTCCTTGGTGATCGCGTCCCCTTCGAGGATGCCGTAGCGCTGGAACTTGTCGAGGCTGGCCGGGATCGTCGAGAAGGTGTTCGACTCGTGGCTGAAGCCGGCGGTGGCGATGCGGATCATCTGGGAAAACCTTTCGGGCGGCGGGCGGCCGCCTCATTCTTAAGCAACTCGGCGCTCCGGGTCCCGGCGACATTCGCCTCAGGCGAAACGGGAAGTTTCGTCTCCCGCCTCGTGCCGGTTGCCGCGGCGGCCGGAATGGGTAACGGTATCTGCCATAGCCCAGGAACAGGGAGAATTCATCATGTCCGACAGCAAATTCCTCATGGCCGCGATCGAGCGCCGCACCCTCCTGCGCCTGGCGCTGGCCGCCGGCGCGATGGGCGTCAGCCCCTTCGCCTTCGCCCAGGGCACGCCGAAGAAGGGCGGCACGCTCACCATCGGCGCCGATGCCGACCCGATCGGCTTCGATCCGGTGACGCTGACCGCCTTCTCGTCATACGACTTCACCGCTCTCCTCTATACCGGCCTGCTCCGCTGGAGCGCCGACATGAAGCCGGAGCCGGACCTCGCCACCCGCTTCGAGCAGCCGAACGACACCACCTACATCTTCCACCTGCGCCAGGGCGTGAAGTTCCACAACGGCCAGCCCTTCACGGCCGAGGACGTGAAGTGGACCTTCGAACGCATCCAGGATCCGAAGAACGCCAGCCCGAACCTGAGCATCTATGCGGTGATCAAGGCGGTCACCGTGGTCGACCCGTACACGGTCAAGTTCGAGCTGAATGCGCCGAGCGCGGCGTTCCTGGCCTTCCTCTCGACCAACCCGGTCGGCTCGATCGTGCCGAAGGGCGTGACCGACCTCGCCACCAAGCCGGTCGGCACCGGGCCGTTCACCTTCGTGTCATACGAGCCGAACCAGCAATGCACGCTGAAGGCCTTCCCGGGCTACTACGAGCAGGGCCAGCCCTATCTCGACACGGTCGTGTTCCGCTTCTTCAAGGACCAGGCCTCGATCACCTCGGCGCTGCGCTCGAAGGCGATCGACATGACCTGGTTCAAGGATCCCAAGGTCTCGGCCCAGATCGTGCGCACCGCGCCCGATCTGGTGAACGCGCCGGGCAAGACCACGCGCACCTTCCCGGTGTGGCTGAATCTCAAGGCCGCACCGCTCAACGACGTGCGCGTCCGCCGCGCGCTCAGCCTCGCGACCGACCGCAAGGCCGCGCTCGAGACCGTGCTCGGCGGCTCCGGCAAGGTCGCGGCGATGGTGCCGGAGAGCCATGTCGGCGGCTATGACGGCGTCGGCGAGATGCCCTACTACAAGACCGACGTCGCCGGGGCGAAGAAGCTGCTGGCCGAGGCCGGACACGCGAACGGCATCGACCTCGGCGAGTACATCGTCGTCGCCGCCAACCCGCTCGACGTCAGCTGCGCGCAGATCCTGCAGCAGCAATGGGCGGCCGCCGGCATCAAGGTGGCGATCAAGCCGATGGAGACCGCACCGCTGATCGCGATGTGGCTCAAGGGCGAGTTTCCGACCTTGCTCTCGGTCGCGCTCAGCTGGAGCCCGGATCCGGACTCGATCCTCTCGCGCCTCCTCTCGACCAGCGCCTCGGGCAAGGCGCTCGGCATGGCCGACACCGAGCTCGACAAGATGATCGTCGACGCCCGCACCATCCTCGACGTGAAGAAGCGGGCCGAGGCCTACATGGCGATCCAGAAGCGGATCAACGATCAGGTCTACGTCCTCGACATCTACCAGTATCCGCTGCGCTGGGAGGCGTGGTGGGGCTATGTGAAGGGCTATGTGGCGCTGGCCGCCAACATCCGCACCTACGTGCGCACCGCCTGGCTCGACAGGGCCTGAAGCCGATAGCGCCCTCGTGCCCCCTCTCCCGCCGCAGGCGGGGGAGGGGGTATGAGCAGACGAGCTGATGCTTCGGATGATTCTCGTCCGCCTCGCGCTGACGGTGCCGATCCTGCTCGGCGTCTCGATCATCGCGTTCGGGCTGATGCGGGCGCTGCCGGGCGACTTCGTGCTCGCGGCCGCCGGCACGACCTCGGTCTCCGACGAGGTCATCGCCACCATGCGGGCGAGCCTCGGCCTCGACCGGCCGATCTGGGAACAGTACGGGATCTGGTTCGGCAACGCGCTCACCGGCGATCTGGGGTATTCCTTCGCCACCAAGAAGTCGGTGGCGAGCGAGCTCCTGCCGCGGCTGGCGGTGACCGCCGAGCTGACCCTGATGGCGGGCCTGCTGGCGATGCTCATGGGGGTGACCACGGGCCTGGCCTCGGCCAGGCTGCGCGGGCGCACCGACTGGGCGGTGCGGGGCCTCAACAGCCTCTTGCTGGCGGTGCCCAACTTCGTCATCGCGACCCTGATCGTGCTGCTGTTCGGGCTCTACTTCCCGACCATCGGCATCTTCAACTACGTCCCCTTCGCCAAGGATCCGCTCGGCAACATCGGCAGCCTGCTGCTGCCGGCGCTGTCGCTGGCGCTCACCGTGTCGGTGACCATCTCGGAGAACACGCGGGCCGCCGTGCTGGAGGTCTCGAGCCAGGACTATGTGATGGTGGCCCGCGCCAAGGGCCTCCTCGCGCGCACCATCCTCGGCAACTATCTCGTCAGGAACGCGCTGACGCCGGTGATCACCGTGACCGGGCTCCAGCTCGCCGCTCTTCTCGGCGGCAGCATCCTGATCGAGACCATCTTCACCATCCCCGGCATGGGGCAGTACCTGTTCGATTCCGTCAGCCGCCGCGACTATCCCGTCATCCAGGCGATCGTGCTGGTCTCCTCCACCATCGTGCTCTTGATGAACGTGCTGGTCGACATCGCCTATGCGCGGGTCGATGCGCGGGTCTCATATGAGTGAGGCACCCGCTCGCCCGCGGACGCGCGGCCACCTCCTGGTCATCATCGGCGTCGCCATGCTGGCGACCCTCCTGATGATCGCCGCCTTCGGCCCGCTGATCGCGCCCTACAACCCGTCGACCACCTCGCCCAATTCGCTGGCCGAGCCGACCGCGGCGCATTGGCTCGGCACGGATTCGATCGGCCGCGATCTCCTGAGCCGGCTGATCGTCGGCGGCCGCTCGACCCTGATCATCACCTTCGCCGCCGTGGCGCTGGCGCTGGGGGCGGGGTTGGTGCTGGGCCTCACCTCGGGCTATCTCGGCGGCAAGGTCGACCTCGCGATCATGCGCCTTCTCGACGTCGTCTTCGCTTTCCCGGTCTTCCTGCTGGCGATCGCGGTGGTGGCTGCGTTGGGACCGACCGTGCGCAACCTGATCCTGACCATCGCCATCGTTTATACGCCGGCGATGGCGCGCGTGGTGCGCGGCCCCGTGCTCAGCGTCAAGCGTTGGGACCATGTCGAGGCCGCGCGCAGCGTCGGCGTCGGCGAGTTCGCCATTGCGCTCCGCCACGTGCTGCCGATGGTGGTCTCGCCGATCCTGGTGCAGACCAGCCTGATCCTGGCCAACACCATCTTCACCGTGACCGCGCTGTCGTTTCTCGGCCTCGGCCCGCCGCCGCCCGATCCCAACTGGGGCAGCATGCTGGCCGAAGCCCGCCAGTTCATGGAGCTGGCGCCGCTCACCGTGATCGGCCCGGCCGTCGCCATCGTCTTCGCCTCGCTCACCTTCATCGTGCTGGCCAACGGCCTTCGCGAGATGCTGGACGTCGGCAGCCGATGACCGCCGCTTCCGGCCCGCTGCTCGAGGTCCGCGATCTCACCGCCACCTTCAGCCGGGACAGGGTGCCGTCCCGCGTCGTCAACGCCATCTCCTTCGACATCGCGCCGGGCGAGGCGGTGGGCTTCGTCGGTGAGTCGGGCTCAGGCAAGAGCGTCACCGCGCGCGCGGTCATGCGGCTTGCGCCCGAGGGCTCGTCGATCGAGTGGGGCGGGCGCATCCGCTTCAAGGGCCAGGAGCTGTTGAGCCTCACCGAGCGCGAGATGCGCGACGTGCGCGGCCGGCGCATCGCCATGGTGTTCCAGGACCCGATGGCCTCGCTCAACCCGGTGATGAGCGTCGGCCAGCAGATCGACGACATGCTGGTCCGCCACACCGGCGTCTCAACCCGCGCGGCTCGCAAGCGCACGGTCGAGCTGCTGAGCCTGGTCGGCATCCACGACCCCCAGATCCGCGCCGATGATTTCCCCCACCAGTTCTCCGGCGGCATGCGCCAGCGCGTCCTGATCGCGATCGCGGTCTCGTGCCAGCCCGACCTCCTGATCGCCGACGAGCCGACGACGGCGTTGGACGTCACCGTCCAGGCGCAGATCCTGCGCCTCCTGATGCGGCTTCGCCGCGAGCTCGGCATGGCCTTGATGCTGATCACGCATGACTTCGGCGTGATCGCCGGCATGGTCGAGCGGGTCTATGTCATGCATGGCGGCAACATCGTCGAGTCCGGCGAGGTCGACGCGCTGTTTGCGGAGCCGAAGCACGCCTATACCCAGGCGCTGCTGGCCGCCGTGCCCCGCATCGAGTCGACGAGGCGGCCGGCATGACGGGCTCGACGCCGCTGCTCCGCGTCCGCGATCTCTGCGTGACCTTCCCGGCCCGGCGAGGTCGGCCGCCGGTGCGCGCGGTCGACCGCGTCTCCTTTGACATCCAGCCCGGCCAGACCGTCGGCCTGGTCGGCGAGTCGGGATCGGGCAAGACCACCACCGGCCGCGCCATCCTGCAGCTGCAGCCGGTGACCGGCGGCTCGGTGCATCTGCTCGGGCGCGAGCTGAACACGATGTCGCGCTCGGAAGTCCGGAAGATGCGGCGCCACATGCAGTTCGTGCTGCAGAACCCCTATTCCAGCCTGCATCCGCGGATGAAGGTCGCCGACATCCTGGCCGAGCCCCTGAAGGTGCATGGCTCGGTGCCGCCGGCTCAGATCCCCGAGCGCGTCGCCGAGCTGATGACCTTGGTCAACATGGACCCGGC
>CAMDFP010000184.1 GCA_945897335.1 Asaia bogorensis
GTTGCGGAGCAGCCATTCGATGCCGGTCGAGTTGAAGGCGCTCGAGGTGTTCTTGTCGACGACGAGATCGCCTTCGAGCGGCTTCAGCGGTTCGATCACGTCGTGCTCGAAGCTGCCCTTGCTCCAGAGCGTCGGCGTGTTGGTGGTGGTGACGGAGTCGGTGTCGCGCCGCCGGCGGCGGAGGATCATGTCACGGCCGTCGGGCAGCAGTGGCCCGTGGCGGGTGTAGACCACCTGGCGGCCGGCGCGGCGGAAGGCGGCCAGCAGACGCTTGGCATTCGGGATGACGGTGTCGGTGAGCCGCGGCACGTAGTACCCGGCGATGTCGGGGTAGCGCAGCGACAGCATCTGGGCCACCCCCGCATCCGGGTTGCAGCCGTAATTCTGCATGTCGATGACGACGAGCGCCGACTTCTTCCAGTCGATGTCGAAGCTCGGCCACGGCATGTGCCAGCCGGGCAGCGTCGCCGGCGAGTCGATCGGCTTCAGGTCCGTCATGGTTGGTCCTCCCTCGTGGCGGAGCATAGCAGGCGTGCTAGGCTGAATGTCTCGCCTGAATGCATTTCCCGAGGCCTCGATGTCATCTGATTTTCTGGCGCTGTCGGCGACCGAGGCCGCGCGCCTGATCCGGACCAGGCAACTCTCGCCGGTCGAATATGTGAAGGCGATCCTGGAGGCGATCGTGCGATCGCAGCCGGTGATCAACGCCTTCACCGTGGTGACGGCGGAGACGGCGTTGGCCGCCGCCCGCATCGCCGAGGGCGCTGCCATGTCGGGCGCGGTGCTGGGACCGCTGCACGGTCTACCGGTCAGCATCAAGGACCTGGTCGATACGGCCGGTGTCGAGACCTTCTACGGCTCGGCTGTCCACAAGGGCCATGTGCCGACGAAGGACGCGACCACGGTAAAGCGGCTGAAGGCGGCCGGCGGCATCCTGGTCGGCAAGACCACGACGCCGGAATACGGCCACAAGGGCCTCACCGACGGTCCATCCTTCGGCGTCACCCGCAATCCGTGGAATCTCGAGTATTCGCCTGGCGGCTCCTCGGGCGGGGCGGCCGCTCATGTCGCGGCGGGCCTGGGGCCTCTGGCGCTGGGCACCGATGGCGCCGGCTCGATCCGGCTTCCAGCTTCGGCCTCAGGCCTGGTCGGCCTCAAGCCCACCCGCGGCGCCGTCGCCCATGGCTATGCGCCCGACGTGATCTCCAGTATCTCCTATTCCGGGCCGATGACGCGCACGGTCGCCGACGCAGCATTGATGTTCGGCGTGCTGGCGGGACCGGAGCCGGACGATCCCTGGAGCCTCGGCGGCACCCTCAAGCCGGTCTCCGCCGGGCTGGTCGGCAACCGCATCGCCGGAATGAAGATCGGCTACATCCGCCGCATGGCGAACCCGGATGTCGACGCCGAGGTGCAGGCGGCGACCGAGGCGGCGCTGAAGACGCTGTCCGATCTCGGTGCCGAGGTCGAGGAGGTCACCGACCAGATCGACTGGATCGAGGAGGACGGCCGCATCCTGATGCGGACCGGCATGTGGACCAAGAGCCGGAACGATCTCGAGCGCTGGGGCAACCAGCTCGATCCATCCTATCGCGACTTCATGGAGGACGGCCGCAAGGTCTCCATGGAGCGCCTCCGCGAAGCCGAGACCGCGCGCACCCGGCTCTACCAGGCGGTTCAGCGCCTGTTCGGCCGCTACGACCTGCTGGCCTCGCCGTCGCTGGTGGTGCCGGCGCTGAAAGTGAACCACCATGCATCCCGCGACCAGGTGATGGTGAACGGCAAGCCGCAGGGCTTCACCCGCACCGGCTTCAGCTCCTACCTCTATGCCTTCAACCTGACCGGCCACCCGGCCATCTCGGTTCCCAACGGCTGGAACGCCGCCGGCCTGCCGATCGGCCTCCAGCTCATCGGCCGCTGGTGGGCGGACAATGACCTGCTGCGCCTTGCGGCGATGCTGGAGATCGCCCGGCCCTGGGCGCAGCGTCGCCCGCCGCATTGGGGTGGCGCGAGGTAGGGGGCTTACGCGTCGATCGTCGGCGGCTCGGGGCGTTCGGCAAGCCAGTGTGACGCGATTTGTGCCGCCGTAGCGGCTGCGGCCTCCGCGGACGTCGCTGCGCTCAGACCCGCGAGCAGGTGTGCGGCAAATGTGTCGCCGGCGCCGACCGTCATCCGGCCCGGTGGTGCGGCAGGCCCCGGTGATATCGAGGTCTCGGCCTCCCGGGTCACGACGAGGAGCGGAGCGGGTCCGTCGGTCAGGATCAGCCCCTTCGCCTGGCCGCCGGTCGTCTCCAGCGCTCGGGACCACACGGTGCGCGGCGGTTCGCCGGTGTCGGAGCGCGAGACCACGACATGGGTGCCGGGGTAGAAGCCGATCCGGTCGCGCAGGGGCAGCTGGATCAGGACAGGCGCATTCCTTCGGACGCTGGACGTGGCCGAGATCGGCGCCCAGCAATTGACATAGGCGCCGTCGAAGTCTCTGCGCTCGGGCAGGATCGGCAGCGGGCGTTCCGTCAGGGCAGTGGCGAAGACCAGCGTCCGCTCGCCGTCGGGGTCGACGAAGATATCGTAAGCATGCGTCCGCGGCGTCCGCCGGACTGTGCTGGTGTCGATACCGAGATCCTGGAGCCGCCGGAACAGCGCCTGGCCGATGTCGTCCTCGCCCAGCACGCAGGCGAGCGCGACCTCGTGGCCCGCCGCTCTCAGCGCGTTGGCCGCATACCAGCCGGCGCCGCCGACCTGCGTCGTCGTCCCGGTGCACATGTGGCGGCCGCCCGGGCGCAGCTTTTCTGCCAGGGCCCAGATGCGGTCGGCATTGACGCTGGCGACGATGAGAAACCGCGCCATCCGCGGCTCAGGACCGGGCGGCGACCGCGACGGCGGCACTGGCCATGATGCCGCCGGTGACGCGGTTGACGATCTTCATGGCGCGGGTGCTGGCGAAGGTACGTCGCGCGCGGGACGCAAGGACCACGTAGCCGACCAGGATGGCGCCGTAGACGATGATCTGGGTCGCGACCAGCATCAGGTAGTCAGTGACGGTGATCGCCTCCAGCGGCAGCAGCGCCGGCAGGAGGGCCAGGTAGAACAGCATGGTCTTGGGATTGCCGGAGCCGACGGCGATGCCGCCGAGGAAGAGGCGGATGCATTCGCCCCGCATCGGGGCAATCTCGGTCAGCGGCGTCGCCGGAGCCGTCCACAGCTTCCACGCGAGATAGAGCAGGTAGGCGGCGCCCGCATACTTGATCGCGACGAACACGGCATGGAAGGTCTCGGCCAGCACCGCAAGGCCGAGGGCGGCGGCGGTCAGCCAGAGAATGTCGCTGATCAGGAGGCCGAGGCAGAAGGCCGGCGCGCCCGCGGTGCCGCGTCCGAGCACGCGCGCCACCAGTGCGGCCAGGGTCGGCCCCGGAGCGGCGCAGGCGACGCCGAGGACGGCGGCGAAGGCGAGGAGGGCGGTCAGGTCCATATCGTCAGCCCGTCTTCGCGGCGGCGCGGGCGATGGCCTCCATCACCAGCTGCTCGGCGCCGGCGGCATCGACCCATTTCAGGATCTTCGCCCACTTCCCCTTCTCGAGATCCTTGTAGTGCTCGAAGAAGTGGGAGATCTGCTCGCAGAGCACGGTCGGAAGGTCCTGATAGTTTTTCACGCCGGTGTAGAACGGGTGCAGTTTGTCGACCGGCACCGCCAGGATCTTCTCGTCCATCCCGGCATTGTCCTCCATCATCAGCGCGCCGACTGGCCGGCAGCGGATGATGGCGCCGGGGACCACCGGCACCTGGCCGACGACGATGACGTCGCAGGGATCGCCGTCACCCGACAGCGTGTGCGGGATGAAGCCGTAGTTTCCCGGATAGAACATCGCGGTGTGCAGGAAGCGGTCGACGAACAGCGCACCCGACGCCTTGTCCATCTCGTACTTGACCGGAACCCCGCCCAGAGGGATCTCGATCAGCACGTTCAGGTCCTTGGGCGGATTAGGCCCGATCGGGATCTTGGAAAGGTCCATGCGGGGTCAGTACGCCAGCGCCCAGCCGTCGCGGCGGGGATCGGACCCGGCCATGCGGACGCCATTGGGCAGGATGCGGATGGCTTCGACGCTGCAGGGACCTTCGAGGTCGCCGACCACCTTGACCTTGTGGCCCATCAGGCGGAGCTCCTCGGCCGTCTCGCGCGAGAAGCGGCCCTCAAGTGTTACCGAGTCCTCGCCGGTATGCGGGTAGTTGGCGGCCTGGCCGGGCTGCATGCAGGTCCAGCGCGGCATCTCGAGCGCCTGCTGGGGGTCGTAGCCATGCTCGATCATGGCGACCAGAACCTGGAAGTTCACCTGAACCTGGTTGTCGGCGCCCGGCGTGCCGAAGACGCACCAGGGCCTGCCGTCCTTCATCACCATCGGCGCGTTCATGGTATGACGCACGCGTTTTCCCGGCTTCAGCTGGTTGGCGTGGCCGTCTTCCAGGTGCCAATACGCCATGCGGTTGTTCAGCAGGATGCCGGTGTCGCCGGCGATGACGCCGGAGCCGAAGGCCGAGTTGATGCTCTGGATCGCCGAGACCGCGTTTCCGTCACTGTCGACTACGCAATAATAGGTGGTGTCGCCGCCGGCGGCGGCGGAGAACGGCTCCGGTGCCGAGGCCTTTTCCACATTGATGCGGCCGGCGCATTCATCGGCATAGGCGTCCGACAGCAGGCGTTCGAGCGGGATCAGGGCGTGGCGCGGATCGGCGCCGAAGCGCTCGCGGTCGAGGAAGGCGATCTTGCGGGCCTCGATCAGGATGTGGAGGAGGTCGGCCGAGCCCGGCTTCAGGCTCTTGAGGTCGAAGCGCTCGGCGATCTTGAGCTCCTGCAGCATGACGAAGCCGGTCGAGTTCGGCGGCGTCTGCCGGACCTCGTATCCCCGATACTTGATCGAGATTGGCGCCGTGCGTTCGGCCTCGCAGGAGGCGAGGTCCTTCTCGGTCAGCAGAACGCCCTGGCCCTGACAGGCGGCGGCGAGGCGCTTGGCGAGCCGGCCGCGATAGAAGCCCTCGGCGCCGTCGGCCGCGATCTCCTCCAGTGTCCGCGCCAGGTCTTCCTGCACGATCATCGTGCCGACCTCCGGCCCACCGCCGGTCTTGGCATCCAGGAAGATGCGGCGGCTGCGCGGATCGGCGGACAGGATCTTCCTGGTCTCGTCGGCGAAATGCGAATAGCCGTGGGTGGCGGCGAAGCCGTTCCGCGCATAGTCGATGGCGGTGTCGAACAGCTTCGACCAGGGCAGCCTGCCATGCGCCCCGTGCATCATGGCGATGCCGGCGACGGTGCCCGGGATCGAGGTCGAGAGCGGGCCGGAGACCGGGATGCCGCCTTCCTTCCGATAGCGCTCGACCGTCGCCGCCTCCGGCGCGGCACCGGTGCCGTTGTAGACGAGGCCGTCGCGCGAGCCGTTCATGGCGACGTGGTAGAAGCCGTCGCCGCCGATGCCCGACATCATCGGCTCGACCACGCCGAGGGTGAAGCAGATGGCGACGCTGGCATCGACCGCGTTGCCGCCGGCACGAAGCACGTCGAATCCTGCCTGGGTCGCCAGCGGATGGTTGGTAGCGACGGCGCCGCGACGCCCCATGATGAGCGGGCGGTGGCTGCGGGGATCGGGAAGCATGGCGGCCTCGGGGAGAGTGGAGCGGGGAGGGACGGCCATCTTGCGCCGGCTCGCGCCGTCCGACTAGGCTCGTTTTCCGATCCTCAAATGCCCCTTCCCCGACTCCGGACCCCTTGAGATGACCAAGCGCCTGGCGATCGCCAAGTTCGCCCATGAGAGCAATTCCTTCACCCCGGGCGAGACCGGAGATGCCGATTTCCAGGCCTATGGCTGGCATCGGGGCGAAGGAGCACGGGCGCATTACGCCGGCACGCGGACCTCGATCGGCGCCGCGCTCGACTTCCTGAATGCGCATCCCGACTGGCAGGGGACGCTTCTCACTTGCACAGCCGCCAACCCGGCGGGACCGGTGGCGGATGCCACCTTCGAGCGGATCATGGGCGAGATCGTCGACGGCCTTAAGGGGCAGAGCTGGGACGCCGTCTACCTCTGCCTGCACGGCGCCATGCTGCGGGCGAGCAATCCCAAGGCTGACGAGGAGATCATCGACCGGGTGCGGGCAGCGGTCGACATGACGCCGATCGGCGTCAGCTACGACCTGCACGGTCATCCCGGCGAACCGCAGATCAAGAACGCCACCGTCGCCGTCGGCTACAAGACCCATCCGCATGTCGACATGTACGAGACGACGGAGAAGACGCTCCGCCTGCTGGCCTCCGCGGTCGAGGGCCGGATCCGCCCCGTGGGCGCGCTCGCCCGCGTCGCCTCGATGCTGCCGAGCCACAACATGCGCACCACCGGAGACGGGCCGATGGCCGAGCTTGAGGCGCTCGCGGCCGAGGCAGAAAGGCGCCACGGGCTTCTGGACGTGACGGTGTTCGGCGGCTTCCCCTATGCCGACACGCCCTATGCGGGCGGCTCGATCATGGTCCATGCCGACGGCGATGCCGCGCTCGCCCAGCGCGTCGCCGACGAGGTGGCGGCCGAGGCACTGAAGCGGGCACCCCGTTTCCAGGTCGAGCTGCCGTCACCGGAGGAGGCGATCCGGATGGCACTCGCTTCGCCGCCGGGACCGACGATGGTGCTGGAGAATTCCGACAATCCCGGTTCCGGCGGCATCGGCGACACCACCGGGCTCTTCGCAGCGCTCTTAAAGGCGAAACCGCAGGTGCCGACCGCCTTCGCCTTCTTCCGCGATCCCGAGGTCATCGCCATGGCGCATGCTGCCGGCGTCGGTGCGGTGCTGGACGTCACGCTCGGCGGCAAGCAGTCGAAGCTCTTCGGCGACCCGATCCCGGTGAAAGCCAAGGTGACGATGCTGACCGACGGGAGGTTCAGGAACGTCGGGCCGATGTCGACCCACCTCGAGGTCGATCTCGGCCGGACGGCCCTGGTCGAGGTCGAGGGCATCGCCGTCATCCTGACGGAGCATTGCATCAGCCCGAACGATCCAGGATTTCTTCTGGTGCATGGCATCGATCCGGGAAAGCTGCGTCTCCTCTGCGTCAAGGCGAAGAACCACATCCGCGCCGGCTTCACCAGATACACGGGCGTGATGATCGACTGCGACACGCCGGGGCCGGCGGCGCTCAACCTCAAGCACTTCACCTTCCGCCACGTGCCGCCGGCGATCAGGCCTTGAAGCGGTCGGGCTGCGGTTCGTCCTCGGCTGCGCCATCGCCGATCTTGTCCGCCTCGAACAGGGTGGTGAGCTCGGCCGCCGCTTCCTGAGCGCTCTGCATCAACTTGCGCTCGTCCTGGTAGAAGGCATGCGCCTGGCGGAGCGCGCGATCGTCGTGCTCGGCGAACACCTCGACTGCCCGCTTGATCCGCTTCTCGGGGACGCCCAGCTCCGACATCACCAGCTTCGAGAGCTTGAGGCTCGAATGAAATGTCTCGCGAACGATATGGGTCAGGCCGCGGTCCATCAGCAGATGCACGTGGCGACGGTTGCGAGCGCGCGAGATCACCTTCAGATGCGGGAAGTACCTCCGCGCAATCTCGGCGAGCCGCAGGGTCTCCTCCAGCTCGTCGACTGCGATCACCAGGATCTTGGCCTCGGCCGCGCCGGCGGCGCGCAGCAGCTCGAGCCGGGTCGGATCGCCGAAATAGACCACGGTGCCGAAGCGCCGAAGCACGTCGACCTGGCCCTGATCCTTGTCCAAGGCGGTGAACGGGATGCCCTGAAGGCGAAGCAGCCGGCCGACGATCTGGCCCATCCGGCCGAACCCGCAGATGATCACCGGCGTGCCCTGGGATTCGATGCTGTCATAGACCGGCTCGACCGGCCGTGAGAGGCGGGGGACGACCAGCTTCTCCGAGGCAGCGAAGAGCATCGGTGTCGCCACCATCGAAAGCGCGACGACCAGCATGGCACGGTCGGCCTCCGCCTGGCCCAGCGCACCGGCGGCGACGGCGACGCCGAAGAGGACGAAGCTGAACTCGCTGCCCTGCGGCAGGGCGAGCGCGAAGCGAAGCGCCGCCCGGTTGTCGTGGCCGGCGACGCGGCCGAGGGCGAAGAGGACCGCCGCCTTGACCAGGACCAGGCCGACGACGCCGGCAGCGATCAGCATCGGCTCGCCGACGGCCAGAGCCAGGTTCGCCGACATGCCGACCGACATGAAGAAGAAGCCCAGCAGCAGGCCCTCGAACGGCTCGATGTTGGCCTGCAGCTCGTGGCGGTAGGCCGAGTCCGACAGCAGCACGCCGGCCAGGAAGGCGCCGAGCGAGGTTGACAGCCCGACGGCATGGGCCACCGCCGCCGTACCTACAACCACCAGCAGCGCCATGGCGGTGAACACCTCCGGCGTCTTGGCGCCACCGACCAGGCGGAAGATCGGGCCGATGACGAAGCGGCCGCCGATGACGATGGCGATTGCGGTCGCGACCGCCCCCAGCACCCCGATCCAGGGGACGGCGGACGGCATCGGCCCGCCGGCCAGCATCGGCACCAGCGCCACCAGCGGAATGAAGGCGAGATCCTGGAAGAGCAGGACCGAGAAGCTGTCGCGCCCCGAGGTCGACGCCAGAAGGTCGTGCTCGGCCAGCATCGGCAGCACGATGGCGGTCGAGGAAAGCGCAAGTCCGGCGCCGATCACCGCCGCCGAAGCCCAGTCGGCGCCGAGGAGATGGGTCAGGAACGCGATCGCGGCCGTGCTCAGGATCAGCTGTCCTGCGCCGAGGCCGAGGATGGCGCGGCGCATGACCCAGAGGCGCTGGGGGCGGAGCTCGAGGCCGATCAGGAACAGCAGCATGATGACGCCGAGCTCGGAAACCTGGGCGATCTGGTCGACGTCGCCGACCAGGCTGAGCGCGGAGGGGCCGATGGCGGCGCCGGCGATCAGGTATCCCAGTACGCTGCCGAAGCCGAACCGCCTGGACAGCGGCACGAACAGGACGGAGGCGGCAAGGAGCACGACCAGGGTTTCGAGCATCCGGCTTCCCGAGAATGGAGGTGAGCGAGCCTATCAGGATCCCGCGAGGCTTGGACCATCTGCCGAGGCTTCTGTAGTCTGGGGGCTTCGATATCCTATTGGAACCGAATGTCGGGAGCCGGGGGCTTGGCCAGATCGCGTCGTGACCGGAGGCGGGTATGAGCGGCCGGGAGGACAGCCTGCCCCGGGTGCCGCTGCGGAAGGC
Organism: Asaia bogorensis; assembly: GCA_945897335.1. GTDB lineage: Bacteria > Pseudomonadota > Alphaproteobacteria > SHVZ01 > SHVZ01 > SHVZ01. The sequence goes on from CAMDFP010000184.1 coordinate 9,222, forward strand.
AATCCAATCGCTCTGCCGGCTCGTCTATTCGAAACTGGTGCAATCGCGGAAGCTCCGGGAGGACGTGCGCCAGCAGATCGGCCGGGACGTGGCTCTGGTGAAGGTCGCTGCCGGCTCGCTTTCGTGGAGCACGAACTCGCTGGGCGGGATCCACGACGTGATCTTCCTGGAGGCGATCCGGCGCCTCGTCGGGATCGTCCGGCTCAGCATGGCCTCCGAGACCTCGGTTTCCTCGATCGCCGAGGAAAAGGAGCTGATGGAGGACCTCCAGGCGATCGACACCATCCTCCGCGAGACCCAGAAGGAATACCCGATGCCCGAGTCGCGGACGACCCGCTGGCGCGAGCCGAAGGAATAGGCCGGGCGGGAGCTTGGCCTGCACCAGGGTATTTGCAGGACCGCCGGCCTCATGTTAGACAGCCGCCTCCTTCGCGCCCCGGCGCGGCCGTTGGGGGATCGTCTAACGGTAGGACAACAGACTCTGACTCTGTTTATCTAGGTTCGAATCCTAGTCCCCCAGCCATTCTTC
>CAMDFP010000185.1 GCA_945897335.1 Asaia bogorensis
CAACTGCTGCTCCGGGGCGGAAGTCGTCTCATCAGAAGCCTTTTTCAACAGCCTCGTCTAGCAGCAGACATCGCCGTCATCCCTCTCCCGCCTCGGGCGTCGCTTAGTATCTGTAGTCGTCCACCGTCAGCAGCGGGAAGGCGCTGAGCACGTGAGGCGCGTTCACCGGGGCGGCCGGGTGCAGGCAGGAGCGGTCCAGCGCGGCGAACGAGGTGACGCCGACGAGGCCGAGGCAGCGGCGGATCTCGTCTTCCAGGAGCTCGAACATGCGGATCAGGCCGGGTTCGCCGGCGGCGGCCAGCGCGTAGCATTGCATGCGGCCGAGGCCCACCAAGTGGGCGCCGGTGGCGATCGCCTTGACGATGTCGCTGCCGCGGCAGAAGCCGCCATCGACCATGATCTTCGCCCGGCCGCCGACGGCGTCGACGACCTCGGGCAGTACGTCCATGCTGCCGCGGCCATGGTCGAGCTGGCGGCCGCCGTGGTTCGAGACATAGATCCAGTTGACGCCGTGCTCGACCGCGATGCGGGCGTCCTCGGCCGTGGCGATGCCCTTCAGGATCAGCGGCAGCGTGCCCTTGGCCTTCAGCCGCGCGACCGTGCGCCAGTCAAGCTGCGCCAGGTGGTCGCGACCGGCGACGCGGGCGCGGCCGGAGGTGAAGTGGCGCTTGGCGATGTCGCGCTCGCGTCGGCTGTAGTACGCGGTGTCGACGGTGAGGCAGAAGGCGGCGTAGCCATGCGCGGCCGCCCGCGCCAGGTGATCGTCGACGAAGGCGTCGTCGCCGAGCGCGTAGAGCTGGAAGATGCGGAGCGTGTCGGGCGCGGCCTCGGCCACGGCTTCGAGGCCGGGCTTGCACACCGAGCTGATCATGTGGCCGACGCCGAAGGCCCCCGCGGCACGGGCAGCGGAGGCGCCGGCGCCGGGAGCGAACATCTCCAGCGCCCCGACGGGGGCGAGACACAGCGGCAGCCGGAGACGACGGCCGAACTGCTCGACGCCGAGCTCGACCTGGGCGACATCGCGCAGCACCCGCGGGCGGAAGGCGATCGTCTCCAGCGCCAGGCGGTTGCGGCGGAGCGTCGTCTCGGTCTCGCTGCCGCCGACGATGTAGTCCCAGTCGTTCTGCCCGAGGTTCTGGCGAGCCCGCTTGACGATCTCGTGCAGCGCCTCGAACGCGGGAGCGGCCGTCATCGCCCGAGTCAGGCCGGCTTCGCCGCCTTCGCCCGGTTCTTGTCGACCCATTCCTGGACGAGCGCGACGGTGTCGTCGACCGCCTTCAGGCGCTGGCCCTTCTCGGCGGCGATGCGCTGGACCAGGAGGTCGACGCGCTCGATGTTGGGGACGCCGGCAGCCAGCGCGCGCGCGGTCGAGGACGGGCTCAGCAGCGACAGCGCCGCATTGGCGTATTTATCGAAGGGCACCATGTCGTCGGGGCTGGCGCCCAACGAGACGCAGAGCTTGGCCACCCAGTCGTAGACGGCGCGGGTTTCCTCGATGTTGGAATGCACCGCCTCCTTGATCGGGCGCATCGCGTCTTTCTGCACGCAGCGGTAATTGCCGGCGACCAGCATCGCCCACTTCGCCATCGGCACGAACAGCGAGTCGTGCACCTTCAGCTTCACCGGCAGCTCCATGCCCTCGAAGCGGCTCTTCTCGATGTCGTCCTGCAGGCGGGTGAGGATGGCGGTATGCGCGTCCGAGGGGAAGCGCGCCGCCTTGAAGTTGGTCGGCAGGCGCACCTGCAGCACGTTGGTCTTCTCCTCCGGCGGGCGGAAGGCCTGCGGGTCGGGGCTGCAGAGGGTCATATAGGCCGGATCGAAGCTGTCCCACACCGTGGCGTCGGTGAAGCAGGGGCGAACGGTCGCGAGGTTGAGGCCGGGGATGCGCGCGAGATACGGCAGCGGCGGCATGTTCATGATCGACATGCACGGCACCTTGGCCTTGGCGACGCGGTCGAGCAGCTGGCGGACACCGTCCGAGCGGTACTGCGGCTCCTGCATGGCGAGCACGACCAGGTCGTAGCCCTTGGGATCGACGCCGTCGGGCGGAGATGCGGAGAGCTTGCCCGGCAGCTTCCGGCTGTCGACCTCGACCAGCCCCTCCTTCCCCTTCACCGGCATCCGCACCCGGGCCCCCTCGGCATTGAACAGGTCGGCCTCGGCCTTCAGGCAGACCAGATGCGCGTTGTGGCCGGCGAGCAGCAGCTTGGTCGCCAGCAGCGAGCCGTAGGAGGCGCCCAGGATCAGGGTGTTGACGGGGGTCGGCATGTCGCTTGTGTTCCTCTTCGCATCGATCGGCCGGCGGCGGCCCGGCGGAAATCTAGTTCATGATCGCCCGCGGAGCCACCGGAAGCGTGTCCGGCGGCCCCGGCGCAAGGGGGTGCCGCGACTAGGCCACCAGTTTCCGCAAGGTCGCGATGCCGACGGGCGGCTCGGGCTGCCAGGGCAGCAGGAAGCAGCGCTTCGCCAGCTTGTCCCTGACGCGCGCGACCTGCACCGCCTCTCCCGCCATCCGACGCAGCAGCAGGGGATCGGTGGTGCCGCTTCCGGCCAGGCCGCGGTTGATCACCCAGCCATAGGGCTCGATGCCCGCCCGCCGCAGATCCTCCTGAAGCGCCGCCGCCTCGGACACCGGCGTGGTCTCCGGCAGGGTGACCAGCAGCACCTGGGTATGCGCCGGGTCCCGCAGCCTCATCAGCGGCGTCACGATCCGCCCGGAACCGCCCCCGGTCTCGAGGTCGCGGGTCATCTGCCGGTGATAGGCGCCGGCCGCATCCATCAGCAGCAGCGTGTGCCCGGTCGGCGCCGTGTCGAGCACGACGAAGCCGCTGCGAGCCTCCGCGACGATCCGCGAGAAGGCATGGAAGACGGCCACCTCCTCGGTGCAGGGCGACCGCAGGTCCTCGCGCAGCAGGGCACGGCCGGCCTCGTCGAGGTCGCGTCCGCGCGAGTCCATGATCCGGGCAATGTAGCGCTCGGTCTCGGCCTTCGGATCGATCCGGTCGACCTTCAGGCCGGGCATCTCTCCGGCCAGCGTCATCTGCAGATGGGCGGCGGGGTCGGTGGTGCTCAGATGCACCGACAGCCCGCGTGCGACCAGGCCGATGGCGCAGGCGGCGGCGACCGTGGTCTTGCCCACACCGCCCTTCCCCATCACCATCACCAGGCCGTGACCCTGTGCCGCCAGCTGTTCCACCAGCGTGTCGAGGCCGGGGGGTGTGTCCGCGGCCTGGCGCAGGGCCGGCGCGGCGACCGCGGCAGGCGGCTCGGCATCCGATTTCAGAAGCGCACGAAGGGCGGCGAGGCCGACCATGTCGAAGCTGCGGAGCGGCACCTCGTCCCGCGGCAGGGAGCGCAGCGCCTCAGGCATCGACGCGAGCGCCAAACGCCCGGACGCCTCGAAGGCGCGCGCCACCGGATCGGCGTCCGTGCGGGCGTGAAAGACCCCGTTCACCACCAGCCGCTGGTTCCCGAGGCCCAGGGCCGAGAGCTCGGCGGCGCTGCGCGCGGCCTCCGCCAGGGCGGCCCGTTCGGCCCGCGTAACCAGGATGATCTCGGTCGCCGCGGCGTCGCCGAGGGCCTCCATCGCCTGGCGAAACCGGTCGTGCTGCATCTTCAGCCCTGAATGCGGCCCCAGGCACGAGGCGCCGGCCTCGTTGGCTTCGAGAAAGCCGGTCCAGGCGGCGGGCAGGCTCAAGAGACGGAGCGTGTGCCCGGTCGGCGCGGTGTCGAAGATCACATGATCGTAGCGGGCGTCATGTCCGCCCAGAAGGGCCGCGAATTCGTCGAAGGCCGCGACCTCGGTGGTGCAGGCCCCGGACAGCTGCTCTCGCACTTCCTCGCGCCTGGCTTCGCCGGAGGCCGGATCGAGCTGGGCAAGCACGCGGGCGCGGTAGGCTTCCGCCGCCGCCTCGGGGTCGATGTTCAGCGCCGAGAGGCCGGGCACTCCCGGCACCGCCCGGGGCGCAGCGGTGAGCTGGGCTTCCAGCATCTCGTCGAGGTTGGACGCGGGGTCGGTGCTGACGAGAAGCACGCGCCGGCCCGCTTCCGCCAGCGCGATGGCGACCGCGCAGGCGATCGAGGTCTTGCCGACGCCCCCCTTGCCGGTGACGAAGAGATGGCGGGGCGGGTGCCGGAGAAACCCGGGAAGCGGCGGGGCAGGATTCATGGCGGCTGGACTTTGTCCGTTCAAAAGGGGGCGGGCAGCGGATCCGGGCGGCGGCGGTCAGCCCGTCCCCGAGCGGCGCGGAACCGCGAGCGCGACCCAGACGAGGCTGGCCAGGAGCGCCACGGTGGTCAGCACGAACACCCAGGGCAGCCCGACATAGGCCGCGACCACGCCGCCGGACATCGGCCCCAGCGAATTGCCGAGGAAATAGGCGGACGAGGTGATGCCGAAGGTGAGGCCCCGGTCCGCCGCCGGCGTCACCTTGCCGATCAGCGCGTTGGTCACCGGCACGATGCTGCCGACGAAGAGGCCGAGTGCGAAGCGCTCGACCACGAAGCCCATATAGGAGCCGGCGAACGCCTGGGGGGCGGTCGCCAGCGCCGCCCCGGCCAGCGCGATCATCAGTACCGCCTTCTCGCCGAAACGGTCGCCGGCACGGCTGAGCAGCGGCACGGCGACGATGCCGGCGAGGCCCGTCACCGACAGCGCGATGCCGCCCAGCGTCGCCAGGTCCGGCCGATCGCCCATCATGTCCTGCACATAGAGCGCCACGATCGGCTGCACCGACTGGGTCGCGAACTGGGCGAACAGAAGCACCATGACCAGGGCGGCCATGCCCGGCGTCGCCGCCACCACCCGCATCGCGCTCAAGAGGGAGGGCCGCGCCTGGGCCGCCTTGGGCGGGGTGAAGGCCTCGGGCACCGAGACCCAGCAGACCAGGGCGGAAACGAGCGCGAGGCCGCCGCCGACGAAGAACGGCAGGCGGTAGCTGCCGGTCACGTCGGCAAGGGCGCCGCCGAAGACCGGCCCCAGCAGCGATCCCACCAGCTGGCCCGAGCTCATCAGCCCGAGCGCATAGCCCAGCCTCGCCCGCGGCACCTGGGTCGAGATCAGGATCACCGAAGCGGCCGAGAAGCCGGCGAAGGCCCCCATCAGCACGCGGGCGCCGAGCAGGTGCCAGACGGTCTGGGAGAAGCCCATCAGGACCGTGCAGACCCCGATGGCGACGGCCGAGCGCAGCACCATCAGCTTGCGCCCGCGGCGGTCGGCCATGCGGCCCCAGAGCGGCGAGACCAGGGCTGCGACGAAGGAGGTGACCGCCGCCAGCGTTCCGGCCCACAGATAGACATGGGCGTCGTTCGCCACGCCGAGTTCCGGCAGGAACAGCGGCAGGATCGGGCTCAGAAAGGTGAAGGCGAGGCTCATGATGACCTGGACGGCCACCATCGCCACCAGGGTCTTCCGCCATTGCGGCGAGCCGTCCTCGCCCGCCGCTCCCGTCGTCTCTGTCATTGCCTGCGAGGATCGGCGAGGACGGCGGGGCTGTAAAGAAGAGTCAGCCCTGCTGGACCTTCATCCGCGGGTCGAGGATGTCGCGGAGGCCGTCGCCCAAGAGGTTGAGGCCGAGCACCGAGACCGAGATGGCGATGCCGGGGTAGAGGCAGATCCAGGGGGCTTCGCGGAGATAGTCGCGGCCGTCGGAGATGATGTTGCCCCAGGTCGGCGTCGGCGGCGGCGGGCCCATGCCGAGGAAGCTCAAGGCGGCTTCCGACAGCACCGCATAGGCGAAGACGAAGGTGAGCTGCACCACCAGCGGCCCCAGCGAGTTCGGCAGGATGTGGCGGAAGATGACGCGGAAATGGCTGGCGCCGAGCGCGCGCGCCGCCATGACGTAGTCCATCTCGCGCACCACCAGCACCGAGGCGCGGACGATGCGCGCGGTCCGGGGCACGTAGACGGCGGCGAGCGCGATGACGACGTTGGTCGCCGACGGCCCCAGCGCCGCGGTGACCGCGACCGCCAGCATGATGGCGGGAAAGGCCATGAGCGCGTCCATGACCCGCATCAGGGGATCGTCGAGGCGGCGGAAATATCCGGCGATGAGCCCGAAGGCGGCGCCGATGACGCCGGTCAGAACCACGGTCGCGATGCCGATGGCGAGCGAGATGCGGGAGCCGTAGAGGACCCGGCTGTAGACGTCGCGCCCCAGATGGTCGGCGCCCAGCACGCGCTCGGCCGAGGGCGGCTTGAAGGCGTCGCGGATGCGGGTGCGCTCGGGGTGATGGGTCGCCAGCACGTCGGCGAACAGCGCCATCAGCACGGCAGCCAGGCAGAACACGGCACCGATCACCGCCATGCGGTGCCGGAAGAACGGCCGCATGCGCAGGATCAGGCGCCGGAGCCGGCCGGGCGCCTCAGTCGTAGTGAATGCGAGGGTCGAGATAGGCATAGAGGACATCGACGAAGAGATTGATGAGCACGAACATGGCGGCGGTGATCAGCAGCGCGCCCTGGATCACGGGATAGTCGCGGGTCACGATCGAAGTCGCCATCAGGCGGCCGAGGCCGGGGATCGAGAACACCGTCTCGATCACCACGGAGCCGGAAAGCAGCAGGCTGAAGACGATGCCGATCACGGTGACGACCGGGATCATCACGTTCATGAAGGCGTGCTTGCCGACCACCATCCAGCGCGGCAGGCCCTTGGCATGCGCCGTCCGCACGAAGTCCTGGCGCAGCACCTCGATCATCGAGGCGCGGGTAATGCGGGCGAGCAGGCCCATCTGCAGCAGCGCCAGTGCGATCGAGGGCAGGATCAGGCTCTTGAACCACATCGCCGGGTTCTCGGTGATGGTGACGTAGCCGCCGGCCGGCAGCCAGTCGACCATCACGGCGAAGCCGATGATCATGATCAGGCCAATCCAGAAGCTCGGCACCGAGACGCCGACGACGGCCAGCGTCATGATCGTGTGGTCGACCCAGGTGTCCTGCTTCAAGGCGGAGATCACGCCGGCGACCAGCCCGAAGGCGAGCGTCAGCACGAAGGCGAAGCCCGCCAGCGCCACCGTGGAGGGCAGGCGCTCGACGATGGCGGCGACGACCGAGCGCCCCAGCGTGATCGACTGGCCGAGATCGCCCTGGATCATGCCGCCGTACCAGCGCAGGAGCTGGACGTGGAACGGCTGGTCGAGGCCGAACTGCTCGCGGATCCGCTGCACCTCGTCGGCCGGTGCGGCGGCGCCGGCCATCACCAGCGCCGGGTCGCCCGGCACCATCTGCATAATGCAGAAGGAGATGAAACTGACCAGAAGCAGGACGACGAAGGTGGTGATCAGCCGCCTGGCTAGGTATCGCCCCATGGCGCGAGGTTACACCGCCCGCCGCTTCGCCGTCCCTTCCCGCACCTGCCCTAGTCGAGCCAGACGTCCCAGAAGCGCAGCGCGCCCGGATAGACCTTGAACCCGGCGAGGTTGGCGACCGCGGCATGGGTCATGCCGAGATCGCCGAGCTTGATGAAGTAGGCCTCATCGTAGGTGCGCTGGGTGATGTCGTTCCAGGCGGCCTGGCGGATCGCCATGTCGCGGGTGCCGTCGAACTTGGCCCAGGCCGCCTCCATGACCGTATCGTTCTTCCGCCGCGACAGGTTCGCCGGGCCGACCAGGATCGGCTGGTAGAGATACGGGCCGAGCAGCGGCTGCGAGCCGAAGCCGGAGGTGGTGAGATGCCAGCCCTCGTCCTTGCCGGCGACGCTGAACAGCGTGCCGAGATCCATGGTCTGGATCTTGACGTTGAATCCCGCCTCCTTCAGGCCCTGGGCGACGATCACCGCGTAGCGGGTCATGAATCCCAGGTTGCCGACGTTGAACAGGATCTCCTCGCCCTTGTAGCTAGACTCCTTGAGGAGCTGCTTCGCCTTGTTGATGTTGTTGATGTTGTAGAGGGCCTTGCCGGCGTCCGAATACATCGGATGGCCCTTGTAGACCCAGGCGTGCTGGACGACATAGGGCGCGCCTGCGGCGGCGGCGCCGAGGGCCTCCTCGGCATCGACCGCGGCCTGCATCGCCTGGCGGACCTTGAGGTCGGTGGTCGGGGCCAGCGCGTGGTTGAGATAGACCACCGGCATCTGGAAGGTCGGCATGTTGTGGATCTTGACCTTCGGATTCGCCTTCAGCCGCTCGGCCGACGGGCCGGGCAGGTCCTCGACCAGATGCGCCTGGCCGGCCTCGAGGGCCGCCACCCGCGCCGAGGCCTCGGTGACCGACTTGAAGGTGACGGTGTCGAGATAGACGTTCTTGGTTCCACCGAAACCGGTGCGCTCGCCGCCGCCCTCGCGCTTGGCATAGCCGTCGAAGCGCTTGATGCGGAAATGGCTGTCGGGGATCCATTCGACGAACTGGAACGGCCCGGTCGAGATGTTGGCGGTCTTGTTGATCTCCTTCGCCGCCTCCTCCTCGGGGATGATCGTCGCCGGCGAGGTCGGCGCCGCCATGCGGTCGAGGAAGGAGGCGCTCGGCGCCTTCAGCTTGATGACGAAGAGGTACTTCTCGGGCGCCTCGAAGGAGGCCACCGCGTCCATCGCGGCGCGGCCCGGGCTCACCTTGGCGAAGCGCTCCAGCGATGCCTTCACGTCGGCCGAGGTCATCTCCTTGCCGGTGTGGAACTTGACGCCCTTGCGGAGCGGGAAGCCGTAGGTGAGGCCGTCGGCCGAGATGTCGACCTTCTCGGCCAGCATCGGAATGGTGCTGCCGTTCTCGTCCACCGTCACCAGCGTCTCGTACATGCCGAGAATCATGCTGCGCGCCGGATAGGTGCCGGTGAAATGCGGGTCGACGCTGTTGATGCTGGCATAGAGCAGCGCCGTCAGGTCGCCGCCCTTCTTCTGCGCCAGAGCCGGTCCGGCCGCAATGAGAGACGCGACGGCGAAAGCGCCGGCGAAGGCACGCGTGGGCTGCATGTTCGGATCCCCTCGATCTCATCCGGTGACGCATCGCGGAGTGCCCGGACTTCACCCCTCCGGCGAAAAGTCTAGGGCTGGCGAGGCGGGTGGGCCCACGTACTTATTCTTATGGATGTCGATTGGCAGGGATTATCGGTCCCTTCGGGCTGGCCAGCATCGGCCGATTGGAGGAATGTCGACATTCCTCCCCGCACCCGAAGGCCCGTCATGATCCGTCCGTTCGCCCTCGCCTGCTTCGCCCTCGTACTGACCCTCTCGAACCTTCCCGCGGTCGCTCAAGTGCGCCGCACTCCGGCGATCCAGTGCCGCGTGCTGCTGCCGGAGTCGCCGATCCCGGGCAACCCCGGGCATTCGATCCTGATGCTGGAGGTGACCGTCGCCGCCGACCGCGACGGTCATCGCCATCAGCACGACTCCGTCGAGTACCTCCACGTCATCAGCGGCGACGGCCTCGTGAAGATCGACAACCTGCCGGACACGCCGCTGACTCCGGGCACGGTCGTCGTCATCCCGCGGAAGACGCCGCACCAGATCCACAATCACAGCCCGACCGCCACGCTGGTCTTCACCGCGACCTTCATCGAGGACGAGGACGACCACACGATCACGGTCTATGTCGGCGAGGCCGACACCCAGCACGGCTGCCCGCACACGCGGGGGAAGTAGGCGATTGTGCCCCCTCTCCCGTGCGCAGCGCGGGGGAGGGTTGGGGTGGGGGCCCGAGCGTCAGCGAGGGGCGGTGTTCGTTACGGCGCACAACCGTCCGACCCTCGCTACGCTCGGGCCCCCACCCTGCCCTCCCCCGCGTAAGACGCGGGAGAGGGTTCCGAGAGGAGC
>CAMDFP010000186.1 GCA_945897335.1 Asaia bogorensis
GAAGTGGCACTCGACAAGGCGCTGGGATATGCGGCCGAGGACGCCGACGTCACGCTCCGCCTGCACGAGACGCTGAAGCCGAGGCTGATCCGCGAACGCCTGGTCACCGTCTACGAGACCATGGACCGGCCGCTGGTGCCTGTGCTGACCCAGATGGAGGCCGCCGGGATCAAGGTCGATCCGGACGCGCTCCGCCGGCTCTCGAACGAGTTCGGCCGGACCATGGCGAGCCTGGAGACGGAGATCCATTCGCTGGCCGGCCGCGAGTTCAACGTGGGATCTCCGAAGCAGCTGGGCGAGATCCTGTTCGACGAGCTCAAGCTGCCGGGCGGCAAGAAGGGCAAGACCGGCGCCTACTCGACCCACTCCGACGTGCTGGAAGATCTCGCCGACGCGCATCCGCTGCCGAAGAAGATCCTCGACTGGCGGCTGGTGCAGAAGCTGAAGTCGACCTACGCCGACTCTCTGGTCGAGCAGATCAATCCGGCGACGGGCCGCATCCACACCTCCTACGCGATGGCGGGCGCGGCGACCGGGCGGCTCTCCTCCACCGATCCCAACCTGCAGAACATCCCGGTGCGTTCCGAGGAGGGCCGCCGCATCCGTGCCGCCTTCATCGCCGAGCCCGGCCACAAGCTGCTGTCGGTCGACTACTCGCAGATCGAGCTCCGCCTGGTCGCCGAGATCGCCGGTGTCGAGCCGCTGAAGCAGGCGTTCCGCGACGGCATCGACATCCATGCGCTCACCGCCTCCCAGGTCTTCGGCGTACCGCTCGACAAGATGGACCCGATGACCCGCCGGAATGCCAAGGCGATCAATTTCGGCATCATCTACGGCATGTCGGCGTTCGGGCTCGCCCGCCAGATCGGCGTCGCCCAGGGCGAGGCGTCGGCTTTCATCAAGGCCTATTTCGAGCGCTATCCCGGCATCCGCGCCTACATGGACAAGGCGAAGGAGACGGCCCGGAAGCAGGGCTACGTCACCACGCTGTTCGGCCGGCGCTGCCATGTGAAGACCATCGCCGACAAGAACCCGGCGATGCGCAGCTTCGCCGAACGCCAGGCGATCAACGCGCCGATCCAGGGCACCGCCGCCGACATCATCAAGCGGGCAATGATCCGCGTACCCCCGGCCCTGGCATCCGCCGGGCTCAAGGCTCGCATGCTGCTTCAGGTGCATGACGAGCTGGTATTCGAAATGCCGGATGCCGAGGTCGAGGCGACCACGGCGCTGGTCCGGAAGGTGATGGAAGGCGCTGCCGCCCCGGCCGTCAGCTTGGGCGTGCCGCTAATCGCGGATGCCGGCGTGGGAACGACCTGGGCTTCCGCGCATTGATTTTTCATCGGCGGGTGGGAGGCATCAATGCAGGCCGTGCCTGAGACGACGTCCCCCGCCGCCCAGCCGTCGCGGCAGGCCGCGGATGCCCGGCCCCTGCCCCGGAGCCTGTTTCGCTTCATCGTCGACACGACGGCCCGCCACCAGATTCTGCTGTCGATCCTGACGGTCGTCGTCTTCCTGCTCGAACTGGTGCCGCTCGAGCTTCAGCGCCGTATCGTCAACGAGCTGGTCGAGCGCCGTGACTATCACGTCGTCGTGGGGCTGGCAGCCGCCTATGCCGGCCTCGTCCTAATGCACGGAGCGACCAAGCTCTGCCTCAATATCTACCGAAGCTGGGTCAGCGAGGATTCGACCCGGCTTCTCCGGCGCAAGATCAAGGCGCTCATGCATCCCGACGGCGCCTCGGCGTCGCCAGAGCAGAGCGGTGTCGAGGCCGCGATGGTCGTCGCCGAGGTGGAGCCGATCGGCGGCTTCGTCGGCAACAGTGTCTCCGAGCCGCTGCTGCAGGCCGGAGTCCTCGTCACTGTCCTCGGCTATATCGCCTATCTGGAACCGTGGATGGCAGCGCTCACCTTCTTGATCTTCCTGCCGCACATCGTCGTCGTGCCGATCATCCAACGCATGATCAACCGGCGAACCGCCGATCGCGTGCAGGCGCTGCGCGAGGTCAGCATAGGCATCGTCGTTCCGGATGGTGGCGCCCACGCGGCCCCGGTCGACGCGGCCGGGCTCATCGACCGCGTGTTCGAGCTCAACATGGGGATCTACAAGCTGAAGTTCTCGATGAACTTCGTCATGAACCTGACCCATCACATGGAGATCGTCGGCGCCCTCCTGCTCGGCGGCTGGTTCGTCGTCGCCGAGCACATCGAGATCGGCGCCGTTGTCGCCTTCATCTCCGCGATCGGCCGTCTCAACGATCCCTGGGGCGATCTGGTGAACTACTTCCGTGACGTGAGCTCGGTCCAGCTCAAGTACCGCCTGGTCACCGAAGCGATCTCGACGCTCGGAAGCAGCGACAAGCGCTAGATTCAGTCGGCCGCCGCCGGGCGCTCGTTCCATTCGGTCATCAGGGCGGCGAAGCGGTCGGGCGCGATCGGACGGGAGAGCAGGAAGCCCTGGGCCGAATCGCAGCGCTTGGCGGCAAGGAAGGCCAGCTGCTGCTCGGTCTCCACACCCTCGGCGACGACCTTGAGATTGAGCGCGTGCGCCATCGAGATGATGGCCGAGACGATGGTGGCGTCGTCGCTGCCACGCGTCACGTCGTTGATGAAGCAGCGGTCGATCTTGAGCGTCTGGATCGGCATGCGCTTCAGCCGGTTGAGCGAGGAGTAGCCGGTGCCGAAGTCGTCGATGGCGAGCTCGATGCCGAGTTCGCGGATCTGGGTCAGGAGCGAGATCGCCTGGTCGGCGTCGTGCATGACGATGCTCTCGGTCAGCTCGAATTCGAGCTGGCTGCCGTCGAGACCGGCTTCCGAGATGATCGTCTTCACCGTGTCGAGGAAGTCCGGCCGGCGGAACTGCAGGAAGGAGAGATTGACCGCGATCCGCGGCACCGCATGGCCCGCGGCCTTCCAGGCGACGATCTGGCGGCAGACCTCGCGGAGCACCCATTGGCCGATGGCGACGATCAACCCGGAGGACTCGGCGACCGGAATGAAGACGCCGGGAGAGACCGGCCCCAGCTCCGGATCGGTCCAGCGGATCAGCGCCTCGGCGCCGATGAGCGAGCGCGTGGTGATGTCGACCTGCGGCTGGTAGTGGATCTCGAACTCGCCCGTGTCCAGCGCCCGGCGAAGCCTGAGCTCGAGCTTGAGCCGCTCCAGCGCGCGGGTTTCCATGCCGCCGTCGAAGAAGCGGAAGGCCGCGGCCCGCTGCTCCTTCGCATGCCGCATGGCGGTCGCGGCATTCCGGGACAAGGTCTCCACGTCGGTCGCATCGCCCGGATAGAGCGCGACGCCGACGGAAGCGCCGACCACGACCTCGCCGCCTTCGAGCTTGAACGGCTCGGCCATGACCTTGAGCAGGCGGTCGGGCAGAAGCTCGATCGGCTCGTCGTCTCGATAGTGCTCGACGATCACCGCGAACTCGTCGCCGCCGAGGCGGGCGACGGTGTCGTCGTGGCGAACCACGCCGAGAAGGCGCCGCGCCAACTCCTTCAGCAGCTCATCACCGGCGCGATGGCCCAGGCTGTCGTTGACGAACTTGAACTGGTTGACGTTGAGATAGAGCAGCGCCAGCTTCCGGCCCGATGCCTTGCAGCGCTCGATGCCCTGGCCGAGCCGGGCCTGAAACAGCCAGCGGTTAGGCAGCTGGGTCAGCGCGTCGTAGTTCGCCTGATGGCGGATGCGCTCCTCGTCCTGCTTGTGGCGGGTGATGTCGCTGAAGACGCCGACGAAGTTGACGATGCGTGCATCCGCGTCGCGGACTGCGGCAAAGCTCAACCATTCGACATAGAGCTCGCCGTTCTTGCGGCGGTTCCACACCTCGCCCTGCCAATGGCCGGTGGTCGCCAGCATGGCCGCCATCGCCTCGTAGAAGCCGGCCTCGTGCCGGCCCGAGGAGAGGATGCGCGGGGTCTCGCCCTGGACCTCGTCCTCGCGGAAGCCGGTGATGGTGGTGAAGGCGTGGTTGACCTTGATGATGCGCTGATCCGCGTCGGTGACGATGATCGCCTCGCTCGCGGTCTCGAACACCATGGTGGCGAGGCGGAGCTGGTCCTCGACCGAGCGGCGCTCGGTCAGGTCGCGGGCGACGGCCTGGGCGCGGTCGCCGACCGGCATCAGCGTCCAGGAGAGCGAGCGAAAGCTGCCGTCCTTGGCCCGACAGCGAGCGGCGAAATCGACCATCGGTAGGCCCTGGCCGAGCTTGGCGAATTCGACGGTGGCGGCGAGCGCATCCTCGGGATGGAAGAGGTCGAACAGCGGCCGGTCGAACAGCTCCCGTTCCTCGTATCCCAGAACATGCTCGAAAGCAGGGTTGATCCGCTCGATCCGCCCGTCGCGGCGGGCGAGGCACAGCATGTCGTTGGCGAGATGGAAGACGCGATCGCGCTGTTCCTCGGCGTGCTTGCGCGACGTGATGTCGGTCATCTTGCCTTCGAAGCAGACGAGCCAGCCCTGATGGTCGCGCACCGCATGCGCGCTTTCCGACACCCAGATGACGGTACCGTCACGTCTCAGGATCTGGCTTTCGAAATCCTCGACCCTTCCGTGGGCGGCCGCCGTATCGATGAAGACGCGGCGGCGGTGCTCGACGACATAGAGGCTGCTGGCGACGTTGAGTTCCGCGCTCATCAGGGCCGTCGTCGATTCGAAGCCGAGGAGACGGGCGAAGGCTGTGTTGGCCCGGAGGATTCGTCCCTCCTGCGTGGTCTGATAGAGGCCGTCGGCCGAATGCTCGAACAGCGAACGATAGCTGGCCTCGGCCTCGGCGAGGCTATGCACGGCGTCGCGCGACTGGCGCCAATGGAGAGGCAGGAAAATAAAGGAGCCGACGATCATCGCGACAGCAGCGAGCTCGACGACGGTCGGATCGACGACACCGGCAATCATCCTTGCCGTCTGGTCGGTCGCGGTCAGAACCAGGAGCAGGGCGGCACCCATCAGGAGCGCCAAAGGCATCCGAAGCCACGGCAGATCGCGGGTGAAGTGGAGCCCGATCACGGCAATGCCCGCGACCGCCAGCCAACCGGCAGCGATCGCGACATTCACCCAGAGGCTCCAACCCGCCATACGTTCTCCCGGCCGCTCAGAAGGCGGCGGACTCGAAAGTCGCCGCATATTGGCCGGGCAATCATTGAAGAAGGGTTAACGCAACTTCTGGTTCGTTAACCCCCGCGACACCAGATCCCTGGGGTCACCGCATGGTCGGGATGTTGAAATCGGCCCCGGCGCGGATGCCGGTCGGCCAGCGCTGGGTCATGGTCTTGAGCCGGGTGAAGAAGCGCACGCCCTCAGGTCCGTGCATGTGGTGATCGCCGAACAACGAGCGCTTCCAGCCGCCGAAAGAATGAAAGGCGAGCGGCACCGGGATCGGCACGTTGACCCCGACCATGCCGATCCGGACAGCGTTGCAGAAGTCGCGGGCGGCATCGCCGTCGCGGGTGAAGATCGCGGCGCCATTGCCGAACTCGTGGCGGTTCACCAGGTCGACCGCGGTCTTGTAGTCGGGCGAGCGGACGACGGCGAGAACGGGCCCGAAAATCTCCTCCTTGTAGATGGTCATCTCCGGTTTCACCTGGTCGAACAGCGAGCCGCCGACGAAGAAGCCGTTCTCGTAGCCCTGCAGCTTGAGGCCGCGACCGTCGACCACCAGCTTCGCTCCCTCGGCGACGCCGCGGTCGATGTAGCCCTTCACCTTCTCCATGTGCTGGCGGGTGACCACCGGGCCCATCTCAGCCTCCGGATCGGTGCCCGGCCCGACCTTGAGCCCGCGGACGCGCGGCACCAGCTTCTCGATCAGCCGATCCCCGACATCGCCGACGGCGACCGCGACCGAAACCGCCATGCAGCGCTCCCCGGCCGAGCCATAGGCGGCACCGATCAGCGCATCCGTCGCCTGATCGAGGTCGGCATCGGGCATCACCACCATGTGGTTCTTGGCGCCACCCAGCGCCTGCACGCGCTTTCCCACCGCCGTGCCGGTCCGATAGACATACTCGGCGATCGGGGTCGAGCCGACGAAGCTGACCGCCTGGATGTCGGGATGGCTGAGGATTGCGTCGACCGCGACCTTGTCGCCATTGACCACGGAGAAGACGCCGTCGGGAAGCCCGGCTTCCTTCAGGAGCTCGGCGAGGCGCACGCCCAGCGACGGATCGCGCTCCGACGGCTTCAGGATGAAGCAATTGCCGGTGGCGAGCGCCACTGGGAACATCCACATCGGCACCATCGCCGCGAAATTGAACGGCGTGATGCCGGCCACGACGCCGAGCGGCTGGCGCACAGACCAGGAATCGATGCCGGTGCCGACCTGCTCGGTGTACTCGCCCTTCAGCAGCTGCGGGATGCCGCAGGCGAACTCCACCACCTCGAGGCCGCGGGTGATCGAGCCCTTGGCGTCGGAGATGATCTTGCCGTGCTCGGCCGTGACGATCTTGGCGAGCTCGTCCATGTTCCGCTCGATCAGCTCGCGGAAGGAAAAGAGGACGCGCGCCCGGCGCGCCGGGGGCGAGGCGGCCCAGTCCGGGAACGCCTTCAGTCCGGCCTTGACCGCCGCGTCGACATCGGCGGCATCGGCGAAAACGACCTCCGCCTGCTTTTCTCCCGTCGCCGGGTTGAAGACGTCGCCCCGCCGCGTGCCGGAACCTGCGGTCTTCTTGCCCGCGATCATGTGCTCGATCAGCCGCGCCATGTTTCCTCGCCCCTCGGACCCGTTTATATGCAGGGATGAAACCATGACCCGCGAGCCGCCGTCCATGCAGGAAGCCGCCCTTCCAGACTATCCCGGGATCGCCGTCGTCGGCCTCGGATATGTCGGCTTGCCGCTTGCGGTCGCGCTCGCGCGTTCCTTCCGGACGGTCGGCTACGACATCGACGAGACCCGCGTCGCCGAGCTGAGGCGGGGCCACGACCGCACCCGGGAGGTCGAGGCAGCGGCACTCGCCACGGTCGAGGCGTCCGCCGATCCGCGCGTTCTGGACGGCCGCGACGTCTACATCGTGACCGCGCCGACGCCCGTCGACGAACAGAACCGCCCGGACCTGGCCGCCGTCCGCGGCGCCGCCGAGACCGTCGGCCGCCACATCGCCCGCGGCGCTGTCGTCGTCTTCGAGAGTACGGTCTATCCCGGCGTGACCGAGGATGTCGCCGGACCGATCATCGAGGCGATCTCCGGCCTCGCCGCCGGCCGCGACTTCTTCCTGGGATACTCGCCCGAGCGCATCAATGTCGGCGACGCCGCGCATGGGCTGGCGAAGATCCCGAAGGTGGTCGCCGGCCAGACGCCGGTGGTGGCGCGGTTGCTGGAGCGGATCTACGGCACCGTCGCCGCCAGCATCTTCGTCGCCAAGGACATCCGGACGGCGGAAGCGGCGAAGGTGATCGAGAACGCCCAGCGCGACATCAACATCGCCTTCGTCAACGAAGTCTCGATGATCTTCGAGCGCATGGGCCTCTCGGTGCACGACGTGCTGGAGGCCGCCGGCACCAAGTGGAACTTCCACCGCTATACGCCGGGCCTGGTCGGCGGCCACTGCATCGGCGTCGACCCCTACTACCTCGCCCATGCCGCGACCGAGGCCGGGCTCGACCCGCAGGTGATCCTCGCCGGTCGACGGATCAACGACGGCATGGGCGCCTTCTTCGCCGACCGCATCTGGCATGCGCTGGCCAAGCCGGCCGGAGCCCGCGTGCTGGTGCTGGGCCTCACCTTCAAGGAGAACGTGCCGGACCTAAGGAACAGCAAGGTCGTCGACCTCGTCCGACGGTTGCAGGCGCTGGGCGCCGAGGTCTTCACGCATGACCCGATCGGCGATCCGGCCGAGGCGGAAGTGCATTACGGCCTCACGCTCGCCAGCGATCTCCGTTCCTTCTCCGGCATGGACGCGATCGTCGGCGCCGTCGCCCACGACGCCTATCGCGACTTCACCGACGAGGAGTTCCTGAGGCTGCTCGTGCCCGGTGCCCTGGTCGCCGACATCAAGGGTATCTGGCGAGGCCGCGAGCTGCCGGACGGCCTCAGGCGCTGGGCACTTTGAGCCGGCCCTTCAGCCAGCGCATCAGAATGCCGAGCCCGCCCACCTTCTCGTAGAGCTGGCCCGCCGCATCCCAATGATCGATATGGGAACGCACGCGGCCGTCCTCGGCGAAGATGAGCTCGCTCATCCCCTCGATGGTCCAGGTCTCGGGCTTGCCTTTCGGCCGGAAGGTCATCCGCCATTTGAGATAGGCGGCCGCCTCCGAGGCCGCCACGTCCAGCACCTGGAAGCTTGGGTCGTCGGTCGTCCTGTACATGTGGCGATAGACCGCGAGCGACGCCTCGATGCCGCGGACGTCGTTGAAGGGATCGCGGAAGACCACGTCCTCGGTCCAGAGCCGCGCCAGGTCCGGCAACGTCTCGGGCGTCAGCTCCTCGAAGGCGCGGGCATAGGCCCGGGCCGGCTGAAGCCAGCGGCTCATCCGCCCGTCGCTTTCGCAACCAGCGGAAAGTAGAGCCGGTCCGGCAGCAGGCCGAGCAGCTTCAGGATCCAGACGAAGCGGCGCGGGAAGGCGATCTCGAAGGCGTTGCCGGCAAGCCCGCGGACGATGCGCTCGACCGCCTCCTCGGGCTCCATCAGGAACGGCATCGGGAAGGGATTGCGGTCGGTGAGCGGCGTGCGCACGAAGCCGGGGTTGATCACCTGGATCTTCACACCGAAGCGGTCGAGGTCGAACTTCAGGCCCTCGGCCAATGCGATCAGCGCGGCCTTGCTCGCGGAATAGGCGGCCGCCGACGGCAGCCCGCGGTATCCAGCGACCGAGGCGACGACGGCGATCTGCCCGGCCCGCCTCTGGATCATGTCCGGCATCGCCGCGGCCAGCGTGTTGGCCGCTCCCAGCAGATTGACCTCGACCAGCCGGCGCACCACCGCCGCATCGAATCTCTCAGCCGGCGTCGCCGCATGCGTGCCGGCATTCGCCACCACGAGGTCGATCGGGCCGAGATCGCGCATGATCTCGACGGCGACATCGGCGGCCGCGCCGGCGTCGGTGACGTCCAGCGGATAGATCTGGATGGCGCCGCCGCCTTCGGATTCGAGCGTTCGCAAGTGCTCGGCACCACGGGCGGAAGCGGCGACGCGCCAGCCGTCGCTCGCGAGTCTCAGGGCCAGCGTCCGGCCGATGCCGGTCGAGGCCCCGGTGATCCAGGCGAGCTTGCCGGTCATCGTGCGACGGTCACGACGGGCAGGGACTTCGGTACGTAGTCGAAGCGGGCGCCCCAGAGATCGAAGGTGAGGCCGACCCACTGGCCCTCTTCGGTATAGAGCGGGGTCACCTCGGCCTTCTCACTGGTGATCCGGTGCGGGATCGCGCGGACCTCGGTACCGCCCGGAAGGCGCACCGTCACCGGCGCCTCGCGGGTGACCTTGACCGGCGCCAGGATCCCCCAATGGGTCTCGATCCAGGCGTCCGCGGTCCGGAGCCCCGCGTTCCAATAGCTGGAAGGAAGGGTACCGACGGGACCTTCCTGGCGGCCACCCGGTCCGTCCAGCACGATCCGCCCGGCTTCCGCCCGGGCCTGGAGCCAGAGCCGGGTGCCGTCGTCGTCGGTCTCGGCGTCGACAGCGGCGAGCCGGCCATCCTGCCAGCGCTCGGTCGAGCGGTGCTTGTAGCGATAG
>CAMDFP010000187.1 GCA_945897335.1 Asaia bogorensis
GTGGTGTAGACCGAGAACTCCTGGCCCGTCGCCGAGCGTGCCAGCAGACGCAGGATGGTCGCCGCGTCCTCGAAGGTCGGGACCAGCTTCTCCAGGCTCGCCAGCACGATGTGGACCTTCGGCAGGATCTGCGTCAGGTCGCCGTTGCCTTCGTTGGTGACGATGATGGTCGAGCCGGTCTCGGCGATCATGAAGTTGGCGCCGGTGATGCCGACATCGGCGGCCAGGAACTTCGGCCTGAGCACGCCGCGCGCCTCTTCGAGAAGCGTGTTCGGGTCCTCCATCGGCCGGTCCGGATCGAGATGGGTGTGGGCCTTGTGGAAGGCCTCGATCACGTCAGATTTGTTGAGATGGATGGCGGGCGCGATGATGTGGCTCGGCGGCTCGCGGCGGAGCTGGATGATGTATTCGCCGAGATCGGTCTCGATCGGCTCGATGCCCTTCTCTTCCAGAAAATCGTTGAGCGCGATCTCTTCCGCGATCATCGACTTGCCCTTGGTCACGGTCTTCGCGCCGACCTTGCGGCAGAGACCGAGGATGGTCTCCCGCGCCTCCTCGGCGGTCCGGCACCAGTGCACATGGCCGCCGGCCTCGGTGACCTTGCGCTCGAAGCGCTCGAGGTAGAAGTCGAGGTTCTCCAGCACGTGGTTCTTGATGTCGCGGCCCTGGTCGCGAAGCTGCTCGAACTCCGGCAGCTTCTCGATGGCGGCGAGCCGGCGGGTCTGGAAGCCCGTCTTCATCATCGCCAGCGCCTTCTGCAGGCCCGGCTCGACGATGGCCTTCTTGGCGTTTTCTTTGAAGGAATGGCTGGTCGACTGCATCGATCTAAGCTTTCGGCTCGCCGATCGGCGGCGTGTCGGTCATGCCCGCCAATACCTCGGCGACGTGGCGGACATGCACCGGCGATCCCTGGCGCTGAAGCTTGCCGGCCATGTTCATCAGGCAGCCGAGGTCGCCGGCCAGCAGCGTGTCGGCACCTGTGGCGGTCACGTCGTCGGCCTTGTCGGCGGCCATGCGCTCGGAGATGTCCGGATACTTGACGCAGAAGGTGCCGCCGAAGCCGCAGCAGATCTCGGCGCTCGGCAGCTCCTTGAAGGCCAGCCCCCTCACCGAGGCCAGCAGCCGGCGCGGCTGCGCCTTGACCTTGAGCTCGCGAAGGCCCGAGCAGGAGTCGTGATAGGTCACGGTGCCGTCATAGGCCGCGTCCACCGTTCCGACCTTGAGCACGTCGACCAGGAAGGAGACGAGCTCGTGCGTGCGACCGGCGAGTTCCTGCGCCCGTGCCAGGGTCTCCGGCTCGTCCGCAAACAGGGCCGGGTAGTGCTCGTGGATCATCCCGGCGCAGCTTCCCGAGGGGACGACGACATAGTCGAAGCCCTGGAAGGCCGCGATCACGCCGCGGGCGACGTCGCGGGCGTCCTTGCGATCGCCGGAATTGAAGGCCGGCTGGCCGCAGCAGGTCTGGGTTTCCGGAACTTCGACCCGGCAGCCCGCGTTTTCCAATAGCTTCACCGCGGCGAAGCCGACCGTCGGGCGCATCAGGTCGACGAGGCAGGTGACGAACAGGCCGACGCGGGGGGAAGCAGCAGGCATGGTGTGCGCGTCGTCCGATTGAAGGCGGGAGAGCTACAATGGTCACCGGCCTGGGATCAGATCAAGGGGCGAGACGGTGACGGCGGAATTTCTGCTCCTGGCGGTTGTGTCATCCGACGGCTTCATCGCCCGCTACCCCGGAGATCCGCCCTGGGCCTGGGCGAGCCCGGAGGAGCAGGAGCGATTCAGGGCGACCATGGCCAAGGTCACCTGGTCGGTCCTCGGTCGGGTCACGAGCGAGACCGCGCCCCGGCCCCAGCGCAAGCGCATCGTCTTCACCAGCAGCGTCAAAGGCGTCGCCTGGCTCACCGAGCATCACTTGGGTTTCAACCCGGCGGGCGCCACCTTCGACGAGGCGACTGAAACGGCGAAGAGCGACGGGCTGGTCGCCGTCCTCGGCGGCACGCGGGTGCACGACTATCTGTTGGCGATCGGGCGGATCGACGAGATCAGGCTGTCGATCGAGCCGATCACCTTCGGCGAGGGGCTGCCGCTGTTCACCGGCGTCGCCTGGGCCGGCCTCGCCGTGCATCTCGAACGCCACGGCATGACCCAGGCCGGTCCGGACGAAGTGCTGAATGCGGCGGGAACGGTCGAGCGGACCTACCGGCGGATCAGTGAGAGGTCTCGGCCTCGCTGACAGGTCCCTCGACCAGGCGGGCAAGGTAGGCGTCGAATTTCGGATACTGCTCGGAGTCGAGATAGAAGAACTGCGCCGCCATCTCGCTTGGCGTGATCCGGACCACGATTCCGCCCCCGTCGATCACCACCTCCTCGTCCGACGCATCCCGGAGATGGAGCTGGAAGCTGAAGGAGCCGCCGACCCGATGTCCCCCGGCATAAGGCCGGACGAGCACGCCGGAGACGCTGACGTCGCAGACCTCGTAGCGCAAGCCGTCGATGTCGATCCAGCCATTGGCCGGTTCGACCCTCGGGTCCATGCGTCGGTTCACGCCTGTCTGCGCCAATTGGTCCATGCCCGCCTCCCTGATGCCGCGATCGCGACCGCCGCACTACACCACAGGAGACCTTTACGAATGGTTAGCGACGGCCCTCTCGGCGAAGGGCCCATTTGAGGGTTGTCTGGCCATCGAGGGTTCCGGTCACCAGTACATGCTGGGTCCGTTTCATCTCGCCGGCGCGGCCGAGATAGACCGCCTCGGCGAGGTCGAGGCGCCCGCCGGAGACCCTGAGGCGAAAGCCGCTGCCAGACGGCAGCCGGAGGAGGGCGGCCGCCGCGTTCTGGGCGAGCGACACCTGGACGCGGGGGTGGAGGTGGAAGCGGAGCGCGAAGGTCTTGCCTGCGGCGCCGGTGATGAGGTCCTCGCCGCGCAGATCCTCGCCATCGGCCGAGAGATAGAGGCGCCGGCGGTGGCTGGCGCCGAGGCGGTCGACATAGCCGTCATGGCTCGCCTCCAGCCAGACCTGGCCGTCGGCCTCGTCGCGCTTGAGCTCGATCGCCGGCGGAGGGGCGCCGGTCTCGAGCCGGATCGCGTTGGTATCGTCGATGGCGAGCGCGGAATGGGCCGCGGTCGCGCGCTGCGCATCCGACCACTCTCCCGGCAGGAGGCCGGCGCCGCCGAGATTGACGATCAGCCGCTCGCGCCCGACCGAGAGCTCGAAGGACAGCGGGCCGGCATGGAGGCGGTCGTCGGTCGCCGGACCGTGACCGCAATCGATGAAGATGGTGGTGCGCCCGGCATAGAGCCGCTCGATGCCGAAGTCGGGCGCGCCGACGGCGAGGCGGGAGCGGCTTTCCGACTGGTGGATGACCGCGTCGATGAGTGTCCCCGGCTCCTCGTTCGAGCCGTTGAAGAGGGCGAGCCCGCCATCGCCGTGGCGGAGATATCGGAGCATTGCCGACATCGCCTCGATCGCCTGGAGGAGCGGCAGCGGCGGCGCGATACGGGCGAGCCGGAGTGTATGGCGGATCTCGATCAGATCGCGCAGCACCGCCAGGTGGACCGACGGGCTGCGGGAGACGTGGCCGCCGTCGATGAGGATCTGCTCGGCGAGCTCGGTCTCCAGGCGGGCAAGCGCCGGGGCGAGCAGCGCATCGAGACCAGTCAGGCCGACGGCCGCCAGCACAAGGCCCTTGATCGAGGCTATCCGCGCCGATCCCGGCGGGGCATCGGCGACGACCCGGGCGAGATGGCGGGCCTGGGTCCCGAGGCTGACCAGCACGCGGTCGCGGAAGTCGTCGTCGGCGGACGCGCAGAAGAAGCCGTAATGGCCGAGCCAGGCGGAGATGCGCCGTCCCGTGGCGGCCGGCTGCCAGGCGATCGGGTCCCAGCGCTGATAGTGGTCGAGCCAGCGGCCGACCAGTTCGCGAGCTCGCCGGCGCCCGAGATCGCCGCCGAGGTCGCGGAGATCGGCGAGCCAGTCGAAGCCGTCGAGCTGCGCCCGCCAGGCGGCCGGCGCATCGGCCGGGGCCCAGCCGGCGTCGGGGAGCGTGAAGGCGCGGCCGCCGAGGAGGATCTCACCGTCGACGAGGGCGCGGCCGCGAGCGGCGTCTCCCGGCCAGAGCGCGGTCAGCGGCGTCGCGATATCGACCGGACGCCGGGGCGAGATCGTCCAGCGATAGATCGGCGTGTGATAGAGAAGCCGCCGGAACCCGCTGGGCTCGCCCATGGACTCGGCCCCTAGCCGCGCAGCCTGGTCAGGTTCTCGGCATAGCGGGCAGGGCCGCCGGTGAAGGCCGCCGTGCCCGCCACCAGCACGTCCGCGCCGGCGGCGACCGCTTCGCGCGCCGTCTCGGCATTGATGCCGCCGTCGACCTCGAGATCGACGTGCCGGCCGAGCCGGTCGAGGCGCGCCCGAACGGCGCGGATCTTGTCGAGCTGGCTCCGGATGAAGCTCTGGCCGCCGAAGCCCGGATTGACCGACATGACCAGCACCAGGTCGAGGTCGCCGAGCACGTAGTCGATGGCTTCCGGCGGCGTCCCCGGGTTGAGGGCGACGCCCGCCTTTTTGCCCAGCGCTCGGATCGCCTGCAGCGTCCGGTGCAGGTGCGGACCCGATTCCGGGTGAACGGTCAGGATATCGGCGCCGGCGTCCGCGAAGGCCTGAAGGTAGGGATCGACCGGCGTCACCATCAGGTGGACGTCGAAGGTCTTCGTCGAATGCGGGCGGAGAGCATTCACCACCGAGGGACCGATGGTCAGGTTGGGCACGAAGTGCCCGTCCATCACGTCGATGTGGATGTAGTCGGCGCCGGCCGCGTCGATGGCGCGCACCTCTTCGCCGAGTTTTGAGAAATCAGCCGAGAGAATCGAGGGGGCGAGGCGGAGATCAGCCATGACGGCTGTTTATCAGCGCCGTCAAAGCCTTCGCAAGCGCGCCGCGAAGAATCCGTCCATGCCGCCCCGGTCGGCCCAGTGAGAGGGCAAAGTCCTGAGGAATCCGTCGCGTACCATCTCCGCGGGCACTTCCGCCGCGGTTACAGGGATGACCTCGACCGGCGCCTCGCGCTCGAGAAGGCGACTGATTCGCTGCGGGCCTTCCTGGGATTCGAGCGAGCACACGCAATAGACCAGGAGGCCGCCCGGGGGCAGCAGCTCGATCGCATGATCCAGCAGCCGGTCCTGAACCTCGCTCAGGCGTTGCACGTCGGCGGCCGATTTGAGGTAGGCCACGTCCGGGTGGCGCCGGAGCGTCCCCGTCGCCGAGCAGGGCGCATCCAGGAGAATCGCCTCGGGCGGCTCGGCCGGCCGCCAGGCGGCGGCATCGGCGGCGATAAGCTCTGCCTCGCACTTCATCCGGGTCAGGTTCTCGCGCACCCGCTCGAGCCGGCGGGCGGAGCGATCGACCGCGGTGACGCGGGCGCCGGCCAGCGCCAGCTGCACGGTCTTGCCGCCGGGGGCGGCGCAGAGATCGGCGACCCGGCGGCCGGCGACGTCGCCCAGCAGGCGGGCGGGCAGGACAGCGGCGGCGTCCTGCACCCACCAGGCGCCCTCCTCGAATCCCGGCAGCTCGGAGACCACCCCGCTCGGGCGTCTCAGCGTGCCGGTCGGCAGGATCTCGGCCTCCAGCCGCGGCGCCCACAGCTTGGCATCGGCCCTGACCGAGAGGTCGAGCGGCGGCTCGACCAGATGGGCTTCTGCGATCGCGTGCGCGACCTGGGGACCGTAGGTCGTCGCCCAGGATTCCCAGAGCCAGTCGGGCGTCGACAGGCGGGCGGGGTCCTGGGCCTTCGTCCGCTCCGCGCCCTCGCGGGCAGCGCGGCGGAGGACGGCGTTGACCAAGCCCTTGAAGCCGTCGAAGCGGCCTTCCAGGAGGCGGACGCTGGAATCGACGGCGGCATGATCGGCGGTGCCGAGCAGCAGGAGCTGGGCCAGGCCCAGGCGAAGCGCGTCCTGGACCGGCGCCGCCTTCTCCGGCAGCGGCTTCTCGACGAATTGCGCGATCAGGTCGTCGAGCTGGCCGAGGCGGCGAAGGACGGTCGCGACCAGGAGGCGGGCAAAGGCGCGGTCGCGGGCATCCAGCGCGGCGAGGCTGCCATCGGCCAGGGCCTCGTCGAGCTGCCGGCGCCGCCCCAGAACCTCGCCGAGAAGCGCATGGGCGACGACGCGCGCGCCGGTCACTCCGTCCTCGGACGGTGCGGGTCAGTCCCTGGGGTCAACCCCAGGGACCCCGGCGCGGCGCCGATCGCGGCGCGGCATAGGCGGGAGCAGCGGAAGCGCTGCGTCCGCCCGCCATCTCGCGAAGCGCCGCGATGCGGTTCTCCGTCGAGGGGTGGGTCGAGAACAGGTTGTCCATCGTGCCGCCATGGAGCGGGTTGATGATGAACAGATGCGCGGTCGCCGGATTGCGCTCGGCGGTCTCGTTGGGAATGGCGTGGGCCGCCTGGTCGATCTTGGCCAGCGCGGAGGCGAGCCACATCGGCTGGCCGGAGATCTCCGCGCCCATGCGGTCGGCCTCGTATTCGCGGGTCCGGCTGATCGCCATCTGCACCAGCATGGCGGCCATCGGCGCCAGGATCATCAGCAGGATGCCGCCGACGAGCCCGAGCGGGTTCGAGCGGTTGTCGTTCGAATGGCCGGCGAACATCGCCATGTTGGCCAGCATGCCGATGGCGCCGGCGATGGTCGCGGTGATGGTCATGGTCAGCGTGTCGCGGCTCTTCACATGGGCGAGCTCATGCGCCATCACGCCGGCGACCTCCTCGGTCGAGAGCGAGCGCAGCAGTCCGGTCGAGGCGGCGACCGCGGCGTTCTCCGGGTTGCGGCCGGTGGCGAACGCGTTCGGCTGCTCGGAATCGATGATGTAGACCTTGGGCATCGGCAGCTGGGCGCGCTCGGCCAGGCGCGCGACCAGGTCGTGGAACCACGGCAGCGTCGCCCGGTCGATCTCCTGGGCGCCGTGCATGGACAGAACCATCTTGTCGGCGTTCCAGTAGGCGAAGAGGTTCATCGCGCCGGCGATGCCGAGCGCGATCAGCATGCCGCCTTCGCCGCCGATGGCGTAGCCGATGGCAAGGAAGAGGGCGGTCATCGCCGCCATGAGCATGAAAGTGCGAGCGTTCATTTCATCCACGGTTGGTCCGATGGCACAATTCGGGAAAATGGTCCGCCTAAGGCCTTCCTTCAAGGCTTGGCGGGGCGCGGCGGCGGCCATATAAGACAGCTATGTCCAGTCCTTCCAAGACCTTCCGGGAGATGCGGCCGATTCCGCCGGGCTCGAAGCCCGGACGGGTGGAGCCGGCTTCGCCGCCGAAGTCCGAGGGCAAGCCGGCGCAGCCGGACGAGATCGGCGGGCCGACCGGGCTGGAGCCGACGCGCTACGGCGATTGGGAGCGTGGCGGCCGCTGCACGGATTTTTGAGCCGGCGGGTGGATGATTCGCCCGAGGGTTGCGTTAGAGTTGCCAAGCGCTTCGTTCTTCGATCGTTTCTGAAAGGGAGTGGGCCAATGGCCAAGCCCGGAGTCTGGCTGATGGGCGCCGCATGGTCGGTGCTGGCTGCGGCGAGCGCCTTCGCCGCCAGCGAGCTTGTGGTCCAGCAGAAGGACCTCGCCTTCATCCCCGAGAAGGTCCAGATCCAAGCCGGCGACACCCTCGTCTTCACCAACGAGGACAATTACGGCCACAACATGCACTCGACCTCGTCGGGCTCGGAGTTCGACCTCGGCCGTCAGGCGCCGGGCACACGCGTGCCCTATACCTTCCGTCGCGCCGGGTCATTCGAGGTGTATTGCCGCATCCATCCGAAGATGCGGCTCGAGGTCGTCGTTAAGTAAGCGGCAGAGCGGGCGCCGGTGTCGATCAAGCTCAAGCTCGTCGGCGCCCTGCTTTTGGCCGCGCTCGCCGCCGCCCTCCTCGGCTCGTCCGCACTCCTCACCACCTCGTCGATGGGCGACCTTGCGGTCACCCTCTACGACCGGCCGCTGCAGGCGATCAACTACGCGCGCTCGGCCCAGACCGCCTTCGCCATCCTGGAGCTGGCCGACCGCGATTCCGGCAACGACGTCAGCAGCGAGGAGATGGCCCGCTTCGTCACCCGCGCGAAGGATCTCGAGGACGACCTTCGCGTGGTCGAGCAGCGCGGCATCTCCGAGGCGATCCGGCCGGTGGTGGCCGAGACCAAGGAACTTATCCAGGTCTGGCGGCGGGCGGCGATCGACGCCCGAGGCGGGGCTCAGCCGACGGGCGTCTCGCGCGACGCGCTCGCGCTCGAGATCCGGAGGAAGCTGGAGACCCTGACCCAGCTCGCCGCCGACGACGGCTACCAGTTCCGCGAAGAGGCGATCGAGCTGATCGAGCAGGCGAAGCGCCAGACCCTGATCGTCATCGCGGTCGCGATCGTGCTCTGCATCGTCGTGGCCCTGCTGCTCTCGCGCAACATCGTCGGCCCGGTCAACGCCATGGCCCGCGCGATGGTCAGGCTCGCCGGCGGCTCCCTCGACGAGCCGGTGCCCCATCTCGGCCGTCGCGACGAGATCGGCGGCATGGCGTCGGCGCTGCAGGTGTTCAAGCAGGCGGTGCTCGAGGTCAGCGACGCCAAGGACCGGGCGGAGGCGGCGACGCGTGCCAAGTCCGAGTTCCTGGCGATGATGAGCCACGAGATCCGGACGCCGATGAACGGCATCCTCGGCATGACCCGGCTGCTGCTGGGATCCACGCTCGACCGCGGCCAGCGCGGACACGCCCAGATCGTGCTCGATTCAGGCCAGGCGCTGCTGACCATCCTCAACGACATCCTGGACTATTCCAAGCTCGAGGCCGGAAAGCTCGATGTCGAATCCGTCGACTTCGACCTGAAGCGCGTCGCCGAGGGCGTGGCGGCGCTGCTGGCGTCGCGGGCGGGGGAGAAGGGGATCGGCTTCGAGACCTCGGTCGATCCGTCGCTTCCGCCATATCTTCAAGGCGACCCCGGCCGCCTCCGCCAGGTGCTGCTGAACCTGATGGGCAACGCCATCAAGTTCACCGAGAGGGGTCAGGTCGCGCTTCGCATCCGCCGGATCGATGCGCCCGAGGGCAAGGTCGGGCTCCGCTTCGAGGTGGTCGACACCGGCATCGGCCTGACCGAGGACGCCAAGGCCAAGCTTTTCGGCAGCTTCACCCAGGCCGACTCCTCGATCTCGCGGCGCTTCGGCGGCACGGGGCTCGGCCTTGCCATCTCCAAGCGGCTGGTGGCGCTGATGGGCGGCGAGATCGGCGTCGACAGCGAGGTCGGCAAGGGCTCGACCTTCTGGGTCGAGATCGCGCTGACGCCCGGCGAGAAGCCGAAGGAGGAGAGCCAGGCGACCGCAGCCGCCGGGCGGCTCCGGCCGCTCAGGATCCTGCTGGCCGAGGACAACAAGGTGAACCAGATGGTCGCGACCGGGCTGCTCAAGCCGGCCGGTCACGAGGTCGACGTGGTCGAGACCGGCGCCGACGCGGTCACGGCCATCGACTGGGGCAAGACCTACGACCTCGTGCTGATGGACATGCACATGCCGGTGATGGACGGGATCGAGGCGACCCGCCGCATCCGGGCGCTGCCGGCACCGAAGAATGCCGTTCCGATCATCGCCGCGACCGCCGGCGCCATGGCCGGCGAGATCCAGCGCTGCC
>CAMDFP010000188.1 GCA_945897335.1 Asaia bogorensis
CCGAGCAGCAGCTGGCGGCGGTGCGCGACATCGCCGAGGCAACCGGCATCGAGGCCGAGCGCCAGCAGAGGATCAAGGCGGGCGGCGCGTTCCCGCTGGCCGACCCCACGCTCTTCCCCTTGGGCGACCTCAAGTTCAGGTCCGCCAACCGGGCGCAGGTGCGCACCACGTCCAATCCCAAGGACGTGGCATCCATCAAGCGCTGGGTCGAGGAGGCGCGCGGGCTTTCCGACCTCGTGATCGTCAGCCTGCACGCGCATGAGCAGCTCGGAGACAAGGAGGTGCCGGCCGAGTTCATCGGCGCCTTCGCGCGCGAGATGATCGATGCCGGCGCCGATCTCGTGGCCGGCCACGGCCCGCACCTGCTGCGCGGCCTCGAGCTCTACAAGGGCAGGCCGATCTTCTACAGCCTCGGCAACTTCATCGGCCAGAACGAGCTCGTCGCCAAGATCCCCGCCGACGGCTACGAGCGCTTCCGCGCCGAGCCCGACCTGACGCCGGGGCAGGTCTACCAGAAGCGCACGCAAGGCGACCAGGTGGGCTTCCCGGCCGACCGGCGCTATTGGGAGGCGATCGTGCCCACGCTCCGCTACGACAGCGGTGCGAACGGGGAGAAGACCCTGCGGTCGATCGAGCTGACGCCGATCTCGCTCGGATGGAAGGACGCGCGCCACCGCCGGGGACGCCCGCGCCTCGCCGGGCCGGAGGAAGGACGCGCGATCCTGGACCGTTTCGCCGAACTCTCGCGGCCGTTCGGCACCGAGCTCTGCAACGAGGGCCGGTCGGTCAAATTGACCTGAATCCGCAAACTGGAGACTTGCCGTATGTTCGACTTCGACCGCGTCATCGAGCGCCGGGGCACGCACTCGACCAAATGGGACATGATCGCCAAGCTGTCGGGCATCGAGGCGCCGGATGCGCTGCCGATGTGGGTGGCCGACATGGACTTCGCGGCGCCGAGCGGCGTCACCGAAGCGCTCATGGAAGAGGTGAAGCGCGCGACCCACGGCTACTACGCCGATACCGGCAGCTGGGCCGCGGCCCTGGTCGAGTGGATGCGGCGCCGGCACCGCCTGACCCTGGATCCGGCCTGGGTTTCGCAGACGCCGGGCATCGTCTCCGGCCTCGGGTTGATCCTGCAGGCGATCACGGAGCCCGGCGACGAGGTGATCCTGTTTCCACCGGCCTATCACGCCTTCCGCAAGATCATCCTGGCGAATGACCGTTGCATCCTGGACGCCCCGCTGATCGAGACCGACGGCCGCTACCGCATGGATCTGGCGGCGCTCAAGGCCAGTCTCACCCCGCGCGCCAAGGTGGTGTTCTACTGCAATCCGCATAATCCCGGCGGCACGGTCTGGACCGCCGAGGAGACCCGCGCGCTCGCCGCCTTCTGCGCCCGCCACGACCTGATCTTAGTCTCCGACGAGATCCATTGCGATCTCCTGCTGGGCGGCGCCGTGCACACGCCCGCGCTTACCGCTGCGCCGGAATTCGCCGACCGCATCATCACCTGCCTCGCCGCCACCAAGACCTTCAATCTCGCCGGCGCCCATGTCGGCGCCTGCGTCACCCCGAACGCCGCGCTCAAGCAGCGGCTCGATGCACGCATCCTCGCGAGCGGGCTCAGCTCCTACAACAGCTTCGGCATGATCGCGACCGAGGCGGCGTGGCGGACCGGCGAGGCCTGGCTCGATGCGCTCCTCGTCTATCTCACCGGCAGCCGCGACCTGCTCGAGGCGCGGCTCACGGAGCTGATTCCGGGAGCGCGGCCGATGCCGCTCGCCTCCACCTATCTCGCCTGGGTCGACTTCAGAGGCACCGGCCTTTCGGCCGAGGACGTGGCGGAGCGCGTGAGCCGCCGCGCGCGCATCTTCGCCAGCCCCGGCGATCAGTTCGGCCCCGGCGGCGCCGGCTGGCTCCGGCTCAACTTCGCCATGCCGCGGCCGTTGCTGAATGAGGCGCTCTCGCGGCTCGGCAGCGCGTTCGAAGATCTGCGCAGTCAGACGCGCCGGGAAACGCCGCTGCCCCGATCCCAAGCCTAGCGGTACACGCCGGCAGCGCGCAGGTCGTGGCGCCCGTCGCCGCCGGCGCCGGCCGCGCCTTTTACGTCAGCGGCCGGTACACGACGATCGAGGTCGCGTTCGGATCGTCACCGATCTTGGTATTCGCCGTTCCGGGATAGAGCGAGCCGTCGCGCCCGATGGTCAGCTGATGGGCGATGACCTCTACCCGGCCGATGATGTCTCCGGTCGCCGGATCGAACTTGTAGATATTGGAGGGGACCGGGTCACCGGCCGTTACGCGGGCCTGGATGCCGACATAGACCATGCCGTCGGGCCCGACCGCGACGCTGAACAGCTGGCCGCCGAAGTGCTTCTCGCCGAGGTATCCGCCGTCGGGGTCGAACCACTGCACGCGGCCGTTCTCGCGGTCGGCGACGTAGATCGTGCCGTCGGCGGCGGCGGAGATGTCGTGGACGAGATTGAATTCACCGGGGCCGCTGCCCTTCCGGCCCCATTCGCGCACCTTCCTGCCATCGGCGGTGTACTCGACGACGCGGGCATTGCAGTAGCCGTCGCCGACATAGACGTGTCCGTCCGCCCTGAACGCGACGCCGATGGCGCCGCAGAACAGCTTGTCGGGGAAGGGAATGTCGCCGACGCTCCACTCCAGCAGCAGGTCTCCTTGCGGCGTGAGCTTGCGGACCATCGAGGTGTTCGCATCGACGGTCCAGAGGTTGCCGTCGGGATCGATCTCGATGCCGTGCGGCATCGGATCCTTGCCTTCGCCGAAGCTGCGCAGGAGGCTGCCCTTGGCATCGATCACCACGATCGGATCCTGCAGCGTGCCGCTCTTTCTCGGCCGGTGGTAGACGTAGATGTTTCCTTGGGCGTCCGCGGCGCTGGCCGAGATGACACCGAGCCTGAGCGCCGGCGTGATCTTCACCTCGACGGGCTCGAAAGGCAGCTCCGGCGTCCGGGCGGCGAGCGCACGCAGCGCCTCGGACTCCGCGTTCGTCTCCCGCGTCAAGGTGTCGGACATGGGGCCTCCATTCGTGTTGCCGACCATAGGCCCGGGCTGAATTCTTGGGCAACATCCGTTTCAGGCTGCAGCGCATAGGATGCAGCGATCCTCGCTTCTTAAGCCCCCACCGTCTCCCAGGTGCCGCTGCGCGCCGAGGCGGCGATGGCGTCCAGCGTCAGGACGATGTCGATCGACTCGGCCTCGCTGGCGCCGTTCCAGTGGGCCGGCCCCTGCCGCACCATGCGGGCGAAGCTTTCCGCCTCGGCGCGGAAGCCGTTCCCGCCCTCGACGTCCAGCGTCTCCAGCGGCAGCGTGCCGGCGGTGCCGAGGCGGACCCGCAGCGGCAGCTTTCCTTCGGGCGCGTGGTTGAGGTAGCTCGTCTCGATCACGCCGCTCTCGCCGACGATGACCGCGGCGCGGTGGAAGGCGCCCGACATGCAGCATGAGACCTGCGCCAGCGCGCCGGAAGGAAACTCGACGGTCGCGGCAATGACCTGGTCGACGCCGCCCTTGGTCCACTTCGCACTCGCCATCACGCGGGACGGGCGCTCGCCCGCCGCGATCCGCGCCAGGCTCATGGAATAGGTGCCGGCGTCGCGGAGGCCCCCGCCGCCGCGGGCGGGATCGAGGCGGATATTGGCGGGATCGCCGAGCGGCACGCCCTCCGGCGTGGTCAGCGAGAAGCCGAACGCCGCGGTGATCACCTGCACGCGCCCGATCCTGGCAAGCAATTCACGCATGCGCAGCGTCTGCGGCTGCGACATGTAGGGATAGGCCTCGACGAGGTGAACGCCATTGGCGCGGGCGGCGGCGAACATGGCGCGCGCTTCGGCTCCCGTCATCGCCAGGGGCTTCTCGCAGAGCACGTGCTTGCCTGCATCGGCGGCGCGGATCGCCCATTGCGCATGCAGGTCGTTGGGCAGCGGGATGTAGATCGCCTCGATCGCCGCATCGGCGAGCAGCGCCTCGTAGGACCCGTGCGACCGGGGGACGGACTCGGACTTGGCGAAGTCCGCCGCCTTTGCGGCATCGCGACTGGCGACCGCCTCCACCGTGACCAGGGCCGAGCCGGCGACGCCCCGGGTGAACAGCCGCGCGATGCCGGCGGCCCCGAGGATGCCGAGGCGAAGAGGAGTTCCAACAGCGTCCACATGAGCCCCCTCGGATGTGTGCAGCAGGATCGGATCCTAGCCCTCCAAGGCCGACGGCCGCTATGGCCCGCCCATGGCGTGCTCCGTTCTTCAGCGGGAAACAAGCGGGCTAGAGCGCCCCCTACTCCTCGGAACGCCCCGTCGACTCGCGATCGCGCTCGTAACGTCTCTTGAGCGGAAACAGCGGCAGCCAGGACTCGCGGCGGACGGTCCAGAGCTCGTAGGTCGGCGTCAGCTGGTCGGGCGCATCCAGCGATCCCAGATTCACTTCGACCTCGTCGCCGCCGCGCCCGAAAACGGTCGAGCCGCACGCGGGACAGAAATGCCGCCCCTTGTAGTCGCGGGTCTCGCCCTCGATCGTCACCGCCTCCGCCGGGAAGATCGCGGAGGCGTGAAACAGCGCTCCGTGGTGCTTCCGGCAGTCGAGGCAGTGGCAGAGGCCGACCCGATAGGGTCGGCCCGACGCCACGATGCGCACGCTGCCGCAGAGGCAACCGCCGGTGAATCGGTCCATGACTCGCGTCTCCTCCGTCCACGAACTATACAAGGGATCGGCCGATGCCTCATTTCTGCCGCGTTGCTGAACGATCTTCCGACCCGCCTTGAAACCATAGTGAGCCGGCGATCACATGAAGACGAAGGCGATCCTCGGGTCCCGACCGACCCCCACCCGCCGCGCCGTGGTGGCGGGCCTCGCCGCCCTGCCCCTGGTGGGCTTGGCGCCACCCGCCTGGGCCGAACTCCGCATCGACATCACCCGCGGCAAGGTCGCGCCGATGCCGATCGCGGTCACCCCCTTCACCGGTGGCCGGCCGGACGAGAGCCAGACCGGGCGCAACATCGCCGAGGTGATCTCCGCCGACCTCGAGCGCTGCGGGCTGTTCAAGCCGAGCGAGCCCAAGGCCTTCGTGCAGTCGGCCGAGTCCCTGAAGGCCCAGCCCCGCTTCGCCGACTGGCGGGTGATCGGCGCCCAGGCGCTGGTGCAAGGCAGCGTCGAGACCCAGGCCGACGGGCGGATCAAGGTCGAGTTCCGGCTCTACGACGTGCTCGCGGGCCAGCAGATGACCGGCCTCGCCTATTTCACCCAGCCGTCCAACTGGCGCCGGGTCGCGCATTTCGTCTCGGATGCGGTCTACAAGCGCATCACCGGCGAGGACGGCTATTTCGACACCCGCATCGTCTACATTTCCGAGAGCGGGCCGAAGACCCAGCCGATCAAGCGCCTGGCGATCATGGACCAGGACGGCGCCAATCATAAGTTCCTGACCGACGGCAAGGACCTGGTGCTGACGCCGCGCTTCTCGCCGGCGGCGCAGGAGATCACCTACCTCTCCTATTATCGCAACGAGCCCCGGGTCTATCTGTTCAACATCGAAACGGGGCGCCAGGAGCTCGTCGGCAACTTTCCGGGCATGACCTTCGGCCCCCGGTTCTCGCCCGACGGCCAGAAGGTGATCTTCTCGCAGGCGACCCAGGGCAAGTCCAACATCTACACGCTCGATCTCAGGACCAAGAAGCAGACCCAGCTCACCAGCGGCAATGCCCTCGACGTCTCGCCCAGCTACTCGCCCGACAGCAAGCGGATCGTGTTCAGCTCCGACCGCGGCGGCAAGGCGAACCTCTATACGATGACCGCCGACGGCGGCAACGCGCAGCGGATCAGCTTCGCCGAAGGCCGCTACCACACGCCGGTGTGGAGCCCGCGCGGCGACCTGATCGCCTACACGCGGGAAGGCGACGGCGCCTTCGGCATCGGCGTCATGCGGCCCGACGGCAGCGGTGCGCGCATCCTCAGCGAGAGCTGGCTGCAGGAGGCCCCGACCTGGGCGCCCAACGGCCGCGTGCTGATGTTCTACCGGCAATCCGCTCTCTGGAGCCGGGGCGGCAAGGTCAGGCTCTTCTCGATCGACCTGACCGGCGCCAACGAGCGCGAGGTCATCACCCCGCTCGAAGCCTCCGATCCCGCCTGGTCGCCGCTGCTGCCGTAAGCAGACTCGCGGTAACCCGCCACGCCGGTCATCGGCAGGGAACAACTCGACCTGAGTCGCGGTTCTAGAGAGAGCACACGACTTGGGAGACGGATGATGAAGACTTTCCTCTTGGCTGCCACCGCCGTGGTGGCGCTCGCTGCCGGGCCGGCATCCGCCGGCGGCGTCAAGGCCATGCAGAGCAGCAGCGCGGCGATGCCCGCCAACACCCTGCAGGTCAAGCCGCCCGCCTCCGAGCCCGGCGGCTGTTCGCATAGCCAGCCGATGTGCGGCGGCTGGGTCCAGACCGAGGACGGGCGCATGGTGCGTCCCAACCGGAGGCAGCAGGATGCCCGCGAACAGGCGGTCACCAGCGACCTCAACAGCACCCTCGGCGTCCAGGAAGCCAGGCGATAGCGTCTTGGCCTGAACCGCCCGCGGCGACCGCCGCGGGCGGTTGAGCCTCAGGCTTTCGGCGCCAGCTTGTCCTGCGTCTTCGTCTCGAAGTCGCCGGCATCGTGACGCTCGTGGAGCTGGCTCGACGGCTCGCCGGAGAGCCGGTTGACCATGCGTCCGCGCACCACCGTCGGGCGCTCGAGCAGCATGTCGGCCCAGCGCTGCACGTTCTTGTATTCGTGCACGGCGAGGAACTCGGCCGCGCCATAGAGCCAGCCCTTCGCCAGCCCGCCATACCAGGGGAAGATCGCCATGTCGGCGATGGTGTAGTCGGAGCCGGCGATGTAGGGGCTCTCGCTCAAGCGCCGGTCGAGCACGTCGAGCTGGCGCTTGGTCTCCATCGCGAAGCGGTTGATCGCGTATTCGATCTTGGACGGCGCATAGGCATAGAAATGCCCGAAGCCGCCGCCGAGATAGGGCGCCGATCCCATCTGCCAGAAGAGCCAGGAGAGACACTCGGCGCGCGCCCCCGGCTCGGCGGGCAGGAAGGCGCCGAACTTCTCGGCGAGGTAGACCAGGATGGCGCCGGACTCGAAGACGCGGATCGGCGTCGGGCCGCTCCGGTCCATCAACGCGGGGATCTTGGAGTTCGGGTTGACCTCGACAAAGCCCGAGCCGAACTGCGCGCCGTCGCCGATTTTGATCAGCCAGGCGTCGTACTCGGCGCCGGTGTGGCCGAGCGCCAGCAGCTCCTCCAGCATGATCGTGACCTTCACGCCGTTCGGCGTGCCGAGCGAATAGAGTTGCAGCGGATGGCGGCCGACCGGCAGCTCCTTCTCGTGGGTCGGGCCTGCGATCGGACGATTGATGTTCGCGAACCTGCCGCCGCTTTCCTTGTCCCAGGTCCAGACTTTCGGCGGCGTGTAGCCGGATGACTCAAGCATGATCGGTCTCTGTGGTGGGGAGATGCGGCCACTCTATCACGGGCTCGGCTCGCGCGATTCAAGCCGGGGCGTAGGTCAGCCGGATCGTGTCACGGACCGAAGGCCGAGCGCTCGATCATGGCGGCCGGCCTCGGGCGCCGCAGATGCTGGCGATTACGAATGTGAGCTACGCCAGCTCGATGCGTTCTAGCCCTTGCGCCTCTGAGGCAGTGCCGTCAGTTCGTCGGCCTGGTGAAGCGTTCCCAGAAGCGGACGGCCCTGCTGCCCTAGGAGTTCGAGAAGCGCGGCAGCCCGGTCAAGGTCCGGGTCGAGGGCCTGCTCGCGTTCAACTCATCCGCTTTGATGCTGAAGGCGGCGCTGTCGGGACTCGGCGTCGCCTATCTGATCGGGCCCCATGTGCAGGAGCATATGGAGGGCGAAAGGCTCGTGCGCGTGCGTGAGGACAGCCATGACGACGGCGAAGAACGGTCGAGAGGCCGCTAGCCCTGCAGGCCGGCCAGCTCCGCCAGCACGGCGTCGGGCTGAGGCAGCGTGCCCGGCGGATAGGTGTGGAAGGCGCGCACGATGCCCCCGGGATCGACGATCGTCACCGAGCGCATCGGATAGCCGCCCTCGGCATTGAAGATGCCCAGCGCCTGGCTCGCCTTTCCGTGCGGGTGGAAGTCGGACATCAGCGGATAGTTGATGCCGCCCAGGCTCTGCGCCCAGACCTTGAGGGCCGGAACGGAGTCGCAGGACAACCCGAGGAGCTGCGCTCCCCGCTCTTCGAATGGCTTCAACGCACGGTTGAAAGCTGACGTCTGGTTAGTTCAGCCGCCGGTGAAGGCCAGCGGATATGCCGAGATCACCACCCATTTCGAGCCGCGGAAGTCGGCGAGCGTGATCGTCTTCCCGTCATGGGACTTGAGAGAAAGCTCGGGCGCCTTGCTGCCGATATCCGCCATGACCTGATCTCCCGCGACGAGTTCAGACGCCGACGATAACCGAAAACACGCGGCGCCTCGACCCGAAAATCGATCAGGGCACGGAGCGGGCCTGGATGCAGCTCTCCCTGGAAAAGTCGCAGGCCGCCGGCCCGTTCCGCCTGGTCGATGTGTCGGGCGGCGCGAGGCACTCTCGCAAGTATCCGCCCTATGAGCGGCATTCCCTTGGGGCAGCAACGCCGTCCGCGCCGAGGATCGTACGCCTTGCCCCCGGCGGAAGATCCATGGCTTCGCCAACGGCCTTGACCACCAGGCTTGCATCGAGATTGCTCAGCTTGAGGTCGACAGCTTCCTGCCGGATACGATTGCAGAAGGACAGCACCGCATTGGTGAGCGCCTGCTGGTTCCCCACGGCAGCCGCGAAGCTGTTGAGCGACGCGGTGTACCAGTCCTTCTGGCGAAGATACGAGCCGAGCTTGCCTGCCTTCTCCGGAATGACGACGAGATCGAATGCGAGGATCTCGCTCGAATTGGCGAGCCCGCGCGCCCGAGCGTAGTCCTCGTCCCTGCAGCCGGTGTCAGGACAAGTCACTTCAGCGAAGATGGACGGGCGGGGTGCCTCAAATCCGATCTTCCATCCGCCAACCGAGACGAAGTCGGCGTCATTGGCAACGATGTCCGAGTTCTTCGGCACCTGGAAGGTGACGCTGACCCCGTCCGGCTTCCAATGCTTGCTCTGGATGTCAATCGTCTGGGTCTCACCGACGCTGATCCCGAAGAGTTGACTTACCGCCTGATCGAGCGCCTGCGCCTCGCTCTGCACGGAGGACGCGGTCAGCTGCGTCAGCACCTTGCTGGTCAGCGAGGTCAGCTTGATCGCTTCCTGGGTGACCTTGAGCGCCATGCCTGCGACCGAGGATTTCTGCTCTTCGGTCGCCTTCGCCTTCGCCTGGATCGTCGCCGTCATGCCTTCGCTCGGCACCAGAAACAACGGGAATGCTTCGACCGTGTGGGCGACCAGCCTGGTGAAGCCCTCGCCGTCGTTTCGATTGCTCACATGCTCGATCGTCATCAGCGGAGCGGTCGCCTTGAACGAGCCCGCATTGGCCGAGAGCGTGAGGTTCACGGATCTCTGACGGCCCCAAAAGAGGCGCTCGATCCAGGTGCGTGTCTCATATGCCAGCATCTTGTCGCCCTGAGTGCCTATCG
>CAMDFP010000189.1 GCA_945897335.1 Asaia bogorensis
CTGGTGCACGGCGGACAGGCCGCCGAGGATGGCGTAGTCCCCGACATGGACATGGCCGCCCAGCGTGGCGTTGTTGATCAGCGTCACCTGCGTGCCGAGCTTGCAGTCATGCGCCACGTGACAGCCGATCATCAGGAGGCAGGCTTCGCCGACCTCGGTCAGGAGGCCGCCGCCGGCGGTGCCGGGATGCAGGGTCGCGTGCTCGCGGATGATGGTGCCCTTGCCGACGACGAGGCGGGACGGTTCGCCCTGGTACTTGCGGTCCTGCGGCGGCAGCCCGACAGCGGCGAAGGGGAAGATCCGCGTGCCCTCACCGATCTCGGTGTGGCCGGCGACGACTACGTGACTCACCAGCTCGACTTCGTCGGCCAGCGTCACGTCGGGCCCGACCGTGCAGTAGGGACCGATCGTCACCCTCTCGCCGAGCCTGGCCTTGGCATCGACGATCGCCATCGGATGGATCTGGCTCATCAGTCGTCCAGGATCATCGCGGCGTAGGTCGCCTCTGCCTTGAGCTGGCCCTCGACCTTGGCCTCGGCAGCGAACTTCCAGACATTCCCCCGGTGTCGCTCCTTGCGGACATGGATCTCGAGGCGCTCGCCCGGGACCACGGGTTTCCGGAACTTGGCGTTCTCGACGCTCATGAAATAGACGAGCTTGCCCTCCGCGGCCGCGCCCAGGGTCGAGACTACGAGGATCGCCGCCGTCTGCGCCATCGCCTCGACGATGAGCACGCCCGGCATCACCGGCATGCGGGGAAAATGGCCCTGGAAGAACGGCTCGTTGATCGAGACGCCCTTGATGCCGACGGCGCTGACGTTGGGGACGACATCGATGACTTTGTCGATCATCAGCATGGGATAGCGGTGCGGGATCATGCGCATGATCCCGTTGATGTCGATCTCGGCGACGGTCGGCCCGCTCGGACCTGCCTGAGCGATCTTGACGTCGTTCATCGCCTACTTGCCCCTCCTCCCGAGACGCTTGAAAGCCGCGATGGAGCGACCGTATTCGACCATCGGCTGCGTCGGCGTCCCTATCACCCGTGCCCCGGCGGGCAAATCATCCTTGACCCCCGACTGCGGGCCAACGACGGCGCCGTCGCCGATGCGGAGGTGACCGGAGACGCCGACCTGGCCTGCGATGACGACGAAGTTCCCGAGGCGGGCGGAACCGGCGATGCCCGCCTGGGCCACCAGGATGCAGCGTTCGCCGACCACGACGTTGTGCCCGATCTGCACCAGATTATCAATCATGGTGCCCTTGCCGATCACCGTGTCCGAGCCGGATCCGCGGTCGATGGTCGTATTGGCTCCAACCTCGACGTCGTCGCCGATCAACACCCGGCCGAGCTGCGGAACCTTGACGACCCCCTCCGCCGACGGCTCGAAGCCGAAGCCCGGCTGGCCGATGCGTGCGCCCGGATAGATCACGACACGACAGCCCACCAGCGCGTGGCTGAGCGACGCATTGGCGCCGACGACAGTATCCTCGCCGATGACGACGCCGGCGCCGACCACTGCGTTGGCGCCGATCCGACAGCGGGCACCAATCTCTGCCCGTGGCCCGATCACCGCCCCGGCATCGACCTCCGCCGACGGTTCGACGACCGCGGATGCGTCGATGAACGCCCCCGGGTGACGGACGGGCTTCGCTTCCGGCTCGGGATAGAACAGAGCCGCCGCCTTGGCAAAGGAGAGCCGGGGCTTCCTCGCCACCAGCAAGGCCATGCCCGGCGGGGCCTGGGCCACCATCTCGGCCTCGACGATACAGGCGCCGGCACGGCTGGCGGCAAAGGTGTCGGCGTAGCGCTTGTCGTAGAGGAAGGTCAGGTGCTCAGGCCCGGCCTCACCCAGAGACCGGACATCCACGATCTGCCGTCCCGCCTCGCCTTCGGTCGCAAGATCGACGCCGATCCGCCGCGCGATCTCGCCGAGAGTGAACGGGCCGGCGAGCTGAAAGAAGCGCGGATCAGCCACGGCGGCCCCTACTTTATCGCCGGCATCACCAGCTTGACCGAGGCGATCTTCTTGTCGAGACGAGCGAGCGCCTCACCCGTCAGGTCGAACTTCTTCTCGACGATCACCACGGCGGCCTTGGAGATCACCAGGTTCGCCTTGGTCTCCTTGGCAAGCCCGTCGACGATGCCGATGAGCTGCTCACGGACCTTGCCGATGTTTTCCTCGAAAGCGAGGTCGAGCTGGCGCTTCTTCGCGCCGACGTCGCGCTGAACATCGGCGACGCGGGTCTCGAAGTCACGGCGGCGCTGCTGAAAGGCCTCTGGTGCCAGGACCGCGCGCTGCTGGGCGAGATCCTGCTCAGCGGCCCGGAGGTCCCTCTCCTTCTTGTTGATGTCCTCCTGGTACGCCGCCCGCGTCTTCTCGAGCTGCTGCTGGATCGATTTGGCAGCCGCGGAGTTGCGAATGACTTCCTGGAAGTCGATGACCACGATGATCGGTGCCGGAAGCGGGTCGACGGCATGGGCCGGCGACGCGATCGCGAGCAACAGGACAGGTGCGAGAGCAAGGAGATAACGGCGCATGATCAGAACCTCGTGCCAAAGCTGATACGAAGCAGCTCGGTCCGGTCGAACGGCTCCTTCATGAAAGAGCGTGCCAAATCGATGCGGATCGGCCCGACCGGCGAGTTCACGGACAACCCGAAGCCGGCGGACCCGCGCAGGGAATTAAGATCCCGGATCTCCGGTCCCGCCACGTCGATGCCCCAGAGGCTGCCGACTTCGGTGAATACACGACCGAGGATCGGGAGATCCTTTGGCAGTCCCAGCGGGAAGCTCATCTCGGCCGTCGCCGTGTAGTACTTATTGCCGCCGAGGGCGTCGCCGGTCGTGATGTCGCGGGGGCCGATGCCCGACGAACGGAAGCCGCGGAGCGTCGTGCCGCCGATGAAGTAGCGATCCTGGATTGTGACATCGTCGTTGAGGCCGTACACCCAGCCACCCTGCCCGAGCAGGCTGACGACATAGTCGGCGGCGATCGAGTAGTACCAGCCGGCGCCGAGGCTCGGACGGATGAAGCGTGCGTCTCCCCCGGCACCGGCGAAGTCGCTGCTGAACCTGATGTAGTAGCCGTCGGTCGGCTCGGCCCGGTTGTCGCGCTTGTCGTAGATCAGGTCCTGACCGATCAGCGAGGTAATGCGCGTGCCCGCCGATTCACGGATGAAGCGCGAGGCGTCGGCCTTGACGTTGAGGATTTCGACGTCGCTCAACGAATAGCGGAGGGTCTGGCGCATCGGCTCGCTCAACTGATAGCCGAACCGAAACCCGAAGCCAGTCCGCCGGTCGTCGTAGGAGCTGGTGGACTGGTTGTTGCGCGTGATGTGGAAGAGGTCGACACCGGCGCTGACGTCGCGATCGAGGAAGTAAGGCTCGGTGAAACTGAAGTCGATCTCGCGGCGCACCGCCGACAGGCTGCCGGCGATCCGGAACTCCTGACCGCGGCCGAGCAGGTTGCGCTCGCGCAGCTCGACCTGCCCGACGACCGCCTCCGAGGTTGAATAGCCCGCGCCGAAGGAGATCTCGCCGGTCGACTTCTCCTCGACCTCGACCTTGATAACGGTCTTGTCGGGAGTGCTGCCGGGAGTGTTCGCGACCTCGGCCTTCTTGAAGAAAGCCAAGCTCTGAATGCGCTGGCGCGAACGCTGCAACCGGGCCGCATTGAAAGCATCGCCCTCGACCAGCCTGAATTCGCGGCGGATCACCTTGTCGAGGGTACGGACGTTGCCTGTAATGTCGATGCGCTCGACATACACCTTAGGGCCTTCGCGCACATCGAAGGTAACGTTGACCGACTTATCTTCGCGCCGGCGCTCGAGCACCGGCTGAATATCGACGAAGGCGTATCCCAGATTGCCGAGACGGATCGTCATCCGCTGAATGGCTTCGTCGATCTTCTCGCTCGAATACCAGTCGCCCTCGGAGACCTGGATGTCGGTCTTCAGGAGTTCCGGATCGAGGTTCTTGAGCTCGGCCTTGATGTCGAGCTTTGCGAACTTGTAGCGCTCGCCTTCCTCGAGGGTGAAGGTGATGTAGAAACCGGTGCGCTCCGGCACCAGCTCGGCAACCGCCGAGACGACGCGGAAGTCTGCATAGCCGGCATTCAGATAGTGCTTGCGCAGAAGTTCGCGGTCGAAGGAGACGCGGTCGGGATCGTAGTTGTCGTCCGAGGACAAGATCCGGTACCAGGCGGATTCCTTAGTTTGGATTATGCCCCGGAGCGCACTGTCGCCATAGCGCTTGTTGCCGACGAAGCTGATCCGGCGCACGCCGGTCACGTCGCCCTCCTCGATCTCGAAGACGAGGTCGACGCGGTTCTGCGGCAGCTGGATGATCTTGGGCTCGACGGTGGCGGCGAAGCGGCCCTTGCGGCGATACAGGTCGAGGATGCGCTTGACGTCCGCCTGGACCTTGGTCCGCGTGTAGACCACGCGCGGCCGGAGCGTCGCCTCCTGGGTCAGCGTCTCCGAGTCGAGCTTGCGGTTCCCCTCGAAGGCGATGCGGTTGATGATCGGATTCTCGACAACCG
The DNA here is from genome assembly GCA_945897335.1 of Asaia bogorensis. Taxonomy (GTDB): domain Bacteria; phylum Pseudomonadota; class Alphaproteobacteria; order SHVZ01; family SHVZ01; genus SHVZ01. The sequence goes on from CAMDFP010000189.1 coordinate 4,545, forward strand.
ACACCATCAGGACGTCACCTTCGCGCCGGAAGGCGACATCGGCGAAGAGGCCGGTCGCGAACAGGGTCTTCAGCGACCGATCGAGACGGTCATTGTCGAATGGATCGCCGGCCCGGAGCGATAGGTAGGAGCGAACGGTCTCAGGATCGATCCGCTGGACGCCCTGGACACGGATGTCGCTGATGACCCCCTGGGCGCGGCTCTCGCCCGCGAAGGCGAGCACCAGAAGAACGAGCACCCACGCGGCCGATCGTTTAAGCCCGGTCGGAAGCATGACTTTGCAGATGTCCTTCAGGTGAACAGGCGGCCGATGAAATCGACGACCTTGAGGTGGACGAGGTCGTTCCAGGTCGCGAAGACCATCAGCGCGAGAACGAGCGCGAGACCGACCATCGCGGCCCATTCCTGCGCCTTCTCGTTTAGCGGCCGGCCACGAAGGGCCTCCGCGGCATAGAAGACCAGCTGGCCGCCGTCGAGGACGGGCACCGGCAGCAGATTGACCAGCCCGAGATTGATCGACAGCACCGCCATGAACCAGAGGATCGCGACCAGCCCGCCCTGGGCGACCTCGCCCGACATCTGGGCGATCCGGAGCGGCCCGCCCAGCTCTTCGGAGCCCCTGGTACCGGCAATGATCTGGCCCAGCGCCTTCAAGGTCCCGACGGTGAGATTCCAGGTCTCGGTGCCTGCGTGCCAGATCGCGGTGAAGGGATCGTCGCGCTTGGTCTCGATCTTGAGCGAGCGGACGCCGAGAAGTCCGACCTTCCGGGTGTTGCCGAAGCGGTCGGTTACGTCGCTCGAACGTGGCGTCACCGTCAGCGCCAGGACCTCCTCGCCACGCCGGACCTCGACCGCGAGCGGCCGTCCGGGGCTTTCCTGGATTGTGCGTTGAAGCTCCTCGAAGCGGGAGACCGGGCGACCGTCAACGGTGATGAAACGGTCGCCCGCCTTGATACCGGCGGCCGCGGCGGCCCCGTCCTCGACCACCTGGTCGGCGGTCGGCGGGGTGAACGGACGTCCGGCGGTGGCGAACAGAAGCGCCAGCGCCACGATCGCGAACAGGAAGTTGGCAAGCGGCCCGGCGACGCTGACCGCGGCCCGCTGGCCGACGGGCTTGGCGAAGAGCGAGTGCTGGCGCTCGGCCGCAGCCACGGGCTCGTGGGTGACCGAGGCGACATCTCCGTCGCCCATCATGCGGACATAGCCACCCAGCGGCAGCAGCGACAGCCGCCAGCGGGTGCCCTTTCGGTCGGTCCAGCCGAACAGCTCAGGGCCGAATCCCACGGAGAAGACCTCGACGCGGACGCCGTAACGGCGGGCCACGAGGAAATGTCCGAGCTCGTGGACGAAGACGAGCACGGTCAGGATGACCAGGAACGGGAGGACGTAGGTACCGATACCGGTGACGAACTGCATCATGCTTCGACCGCGCGTTTCCTCAAGCTGCCAGACGCGCGCCGGCCCTGGCGCGCACCTCGGCGTCGATGGCCCGGACCTCGTCGATCGAAGCCGGCGCCGGAGCGGTGACCGACCCGAGGGTACTTTCGACGACCTTAGCGATGTCGAGGAAGTCCAGGCGACCGGTCAGGAAGCCGTGGACGGCCACTTCGTTCGCCGCATTCAGGATTGTAGGTGCCGCCCCCCCTGTTTGCAAGGCTCGGCGGGCCAGCTCAAGGGCAGGAAACCGTATGGGATCAGGCATTTCGAAAGTAAGCTGACCAACTTTGGCGAGATCAAGGCGGGCTGCCGGGGTCTCGATCCGTTCCGGCCATGCGAGCGCGTAGGAAATGGGCACCCGCATGTCCGGGGTGCCCAGCTGACCCAGCACGGAACCGTCCCGATAGGCCACCAGGCTGTGCAGTACCGACTGCGGGTGGATGACCACCTCGATCCGCTCCTCGGGCACCCCGAAGAGGTGGTGCGCCTCGATCACTTCCAGCCCCTTGTTCATCAGGGTCGCCGAATCGACCGAGATCTTGGAGCCCATCGACCAGGTCGGATGCTTCACCGCCTCGGCCACGGTCGCCTTCGCCATGCGCTCGAGCGACCAAGTGCGGAACGGCCCGCCCGAGCAGGTCAGAACCAGCTTCTCGACCGAATCCCGGCGCAGGTCCTCGAACACCTGGAAGATGGCGTTGTGCTCGGAATCGACCGGCAGCAGCTTGGCGCCCCGCTTCTTCGCCTCGTCGGTCATCAGCGCGCCGGCGCAGACCAGAGACTCCTTGTTGGCGAGCGCCACCAGGGCGCCCCGGCGGATCGCAGCGAAGGTCGGCTTCAGCCCGACCGAGCCGACGATCGCCGCCATGACCCAGCCCGCCGGCCGGTCGGCCGCTTCCATGACCGCCGCGTCGCCGGCGCCGACCGCGATGCCGGTGCCGGCGAGGCCGTCCTTGAGGGCGCCGTAGCGGCTCTCGTCGGCGATGGCGACGAAGCGCGGACGGTGCAGGCGCGCCAGCTCGATCAGCCGCTCGACGTTCGAGCCCGCGGTCAGCGCCTCGACCGGGAAGCGCTCGGGGTCGCGGCCGACCAGGTCGAGGGTCGAGGCCCCGACCGAGCCGGTGGCGCCGAGCACGGTGACCCGCCGGATCATCTCCATGGGAAGACGTCTCCTCCGAGGAGCCAGACGGCGACCGCGACCGCGGGAATGGCGGTCACCATGCCGTCGACCCGGTCCAGCAACCCGCCATGCCCGGGGATCAGGTTGCCCGCATCCTTGACGCCGAAGCGCCGCTTGACCGCGGATTCCGCCAGATCTCCGGACTGGGAGATGAGCGCGACCAGGAATCCGGCGACGGCGAGGGCGACCATGCGATCGGCCCCCAACAACCAGGACGTCGCAATGCCGACCGCGCCTGCTGCGACCACGCCGCCGGCGAGTCCGGACCAGGTCTTGCCGGGGCTCACCCGGGGCTAGAGGCGCGGGCCGCCTACGGTACGGCCGACGGCATAGGCGCCGATGTCGGTCGCCCAGACTGCCGCCAGAAGCCAGAAACAGATCTCCCGCCCCTGCTCGGTCTCGATCCTGAGCCAAAGGAAGCAAAGGCAGGGAAGCGCCACCACCGGTGCGCCGAGCGCGAGCCAGGTCGCTGTCTCCCGTCCCCGCGGGAGGCCGGTCACGAAGGCAGCGACTGCGGTCGCGACGACGACGATCAGCGCCAGGTCGATGCGGGAGCGCGAGACCAGCAGGATCGCGATGATGGCGCCGGCCGCGATGACGCCGCCGCCGGGGATCGCGCGCCCGCCGTCGCAGAGCTTCGCCCATTCGCGCGCCATCTCGGCGGATGCCAGGACCAGCAGCAGCTCGACCCAGGGCGAACCGAAATGGACCGCGGCGAGAACCGGCGGCGCCAGCACCAGCGACGAGAGGATCCGCCTGACCAGGCCCGGGCCGGAAACCTTATCCAACAGCGCCATAGCGGCGCTCCCGTCGCCTGAACTCGTGGACCGCGTCCTCGAGATCGGCTTTGCCGAAGTCAGGCCAGTACTTGTCGACGAAGACCAGCTCGGCATAGGCCGACTGCCAGAGCAGGAAGTTGCTGAGCCGCTTCTCGCCCGAGGTCCGGATGACCACGTCCGGATCCGGGATGTCGGCGGTGAACAGGCGCTTGGTGAGAGCGGCCGCATCGATCGCCGCCGGGTCGATCCGCCCCGCCGCCGCGTCCGCGGCGAGCGCGCGGGCCGCCCCCACGATCTCGTCCCGGCCGCCATACGAGATGGCAAGCGTCAGGTTGAGCCGGTCGTTGCCGCGCGTCAGTTCCTCGGCATTGGTGATCAGCGCGACGATGTCGGGATCGAAGCGGCCGCGGTCACCGATCACCCGGAGCCGGGCGCCCTTGGCATGCAGGTCGGCGATCTCGCTCCTGAGATAGTGGCGCATCAGGCCCATGAGATCCTGGACCTCGACCACCGGGCGATTCCAGTTCTCGGACGAGAAGCCGAAAACGGTCAGATAGCGGATGCCGATCTCGCCGGCGCCGACAATGGTCCGCCGGAGCGCCTCGGCGCCCTGGCGGTGCCCGGCCGCGCGCGGCAGCCCTCGGGCCCTGGCCCAACGGCCGTTGCCATCCATCACGATCGCGACGTGCACCGGGGGCGACTCGGGCGTCGACATCAGGGGCTTCCGCTTCCGCCGGTCCTCAGACGTTGAGGATCTCTTTTTCCTTCTGAACGAGCATCTCATCGATCTTCTTGATGTGCTCGTCGGTCTTTGCCTGCACCTCGTTGGAGAGGCGCCGGTGATCGTCCTCGGTGATGTCGCCGTCCTTCTCGGCCTTCTTCAGGCCGTCCATGCCGTCTCGGCGCACGTTGCGGACCGAGACCTTGGCCGCCTCGGCATATTTATGGGCAATCTTCGACAGCTCCTTGCGGCGGTCCTGGGTCAGCTCGGGCAGCGGCAGGCGGATGGTCTGGCCCTCGGTCTGCGGGTTGAGCCCGAGGCCGGACTCGCGGATCGCCTTGTCCACCGCCTTGACCACGCCGCGGTCCCAGACCTGGACGATGATCATGCGGGGCTCAGGCACGCTCACGCCGGCCACCTGATTCAGCGGCACGTTGGAGCCGTAGGCATCGACATGGATGGGATCGAGGAGCGCCGTCGAGGCGCGGCCGGTACGCAGGCCCCCGAATTCCTTCTTGAGAACCTCGAGAGCGCCGTCCATGCGGCGCTGAATGGCCTTGAGATCCGTCTCGCTCACGACTTGGTATCCTCCGTGATGATCGTGAATCGTCCGAGGCCCTGGACGACCTCGGCGAAGGCTCCGTGATTGTGGAGTGAAAAGACCAGAATCGGAATACGGTTCTCCCGCGCCAGCGAGATGGCCGACGCGTCCATCACCTTGAGGTCACGGGAGAGGCATTCGAGGTAGGTCAGGCGATCGTAGCGGGTCGCCGTCGGATCCTTGATCGGGTCGGCCGAGTAGACACCGTCGACCTTGGTCGCCTTCAGGATCGCATCGCAGCC
>CAMDFP010000190.1 GCA_945897335.1 Asaia bogorensis
CAGCAGAGGCTCCCGTTATCCCTCACCCCCGGGCGCCATCATCCCGGAATGGTGGGCGAGGATTGATCGGAACGCTGGGCGGCAATTGATCGGAACAGGGGGGCGCCATCATTCCGGAATAGGGGGGCGGCTTGCTCCGGAATCAGCACTTCCCCGGGCGAGGCCGATCAGGCGATAGAATGCTTCGCGCGCGGCATTGTCGAGTGAATGCGAAGGATTGTCAGGATCTCTAGAAGGCAAGAAGGTCTGTATGACTCTATCACCGGGCGTTCGATCCGATGGGCACCTGCCGAGCGCATAGAGATCCGATAAAAGGAAGGCATTCCATTCATCGGCAGCGTATGAGGGCCAATTCTCATGGTCGAGCACGTCAACCAAGTGACGGATCTCGGGCAGGTCGGGCCAGCCTCGGGCCGTTGCCTCCGCAGCTAGCGCAGTTTGCCAAGCATCCCTTCTACCCTCACGATCAAGGACAAGGATCACCGTGTTTTTGAGAGCTTCGCCGGTAATGGGGCTCGGCCCGGACGCGCCTTCGGCTGGGCCAATGCCGGCTAACGTAAGGAGGCCCGCCGGCAAGCAGCTGAACAAATCGCGACGGTTGATCTTCATGGGCCATCTCCAGTGTGATGACTCTATTTTGTCGGAAACACACGTCAGAATTGGACGTATCACGCCGCGCAGAGGCTCCCCACTTCAACACGCTCCGCGACCACCGCCGCTCTCCGCCTATCCACGGTTATGAGTGGACGAGCGATACGCCGAGCGACGTCATCTGGTTCTAATCCGCCGATGTTTCCGAGCAGGTCACCGCGTCCACGAAGCGATGCTGGGCATCTTCGTTTCTCACGCGGGTTAGAACGCGGGAGATGCTCGGGTCACGGCGTGCGCCCGGTCATCCTCGCCAACATGCGCCTCAGCCCAATCGGCTTCAGCACCTCCACATCAGTTCCCCATGTCATCAAATGGTATGCCATCTCACGATCGCTCGCCGCCTTGAGGCGCACGATCAGCGAGCCATCGGGCTGCGGTTCCAAGACCTGCGACGGATGAAAAACGTACTCACGCGCATTCGCGGCTGCTTGCGCCGAGAACTGCCAGATCGTCTCGAACGGCTTGCCACGCCAGATGCCGAAAGACTGGCTGACGTAGTCTTTCAGCGAAAACTTCGGATCACGAGCGAACGGTTGAGCGAGCGTGGTCACCTTCTTGATGTGAGCAATCGAGAACAGTGCAAAATCGCGCACGCTGCGTTTCGGGTTATAGGCGACGAGGTAGTGTTTGTTGCCATAGAGAAAGCCATAGGGCTGAACGGTATGGACCGCCCTACGCCCAGAGATACGCGCATCGTAGGCTATGCGAATCGTGGCGCAGCGCTTTGTCGCCTGGCGTAGTGCCTCAAGGGTCTCCGGATTGATTGTCGGACGTGGCCCTGGACGCCATGCCAGTCCCTCCGCTTCCAACAGCACCTCAAGGTCAGATTCCGCGCGTCGAATGGTCGATGCGGACATAAGGGCTTTGAGCTTGATGACTAGGTAGTCCAGCGCCGCCGCCTGAACAGGAAGGTTTTCATGGCGAAGCAGAGCGGCCGCCGTACTGACATGCCCGAGTTCGTCAGCTGAGAAGGAAACGGAGTCATTCAGGGTGCGGCTCGGTATCCGCCATCGCTTCTGACGTCCTGCACCTGGCACATCTTCAGCTTGGGGATAGACTCGGAGCACAGCATCGCGCATCCGCTCGGCGGTACGGCGGCTCACGCCAACGTCTCTCTGGATATCGGCAAGAGAGACACCCTCGGCGGATCCCTGCATGAGTAACGCGAGGCGTAGCAGAATCTCAGGCTTATGGAATCGCACGGAAGGGCCTCCGTTTGCGGGTTCCGGTGATGGTGGGAAGGCATTCCATTTGAAGGCGGGCTGCGACTCCCATCGAGTCACGCACACCGTAGGACGTCAAGGTTGGAACGCGTGGCGAACCTTTTGCAGCCCCCTTTCTTGGATATCATTTGGCGTGGCGAGCGCGAAATGATCGAGGATGACGTCAGCGAGGTCGGATTTTTCATACCGGTCCAGCCGCGGGGACTGCCTGAGCCAGTCACCACAGACAAAGAAACTTAATCCTTGCACCGGCGACGAAGGCATCCCCCGGTTGGCTGGCGCAGCACAAAAGTGCGAATCAATTCCAACCCTTGTCCGGGCAATTCTTGCGGTGCGCTGGCGGCGCGGACGGCGCATACCGCCACGGCTTGCGGTCAAGGATCGCCAGCGCCCAGCCTTCGAGATCGCGCTCCTCCGGGATCTGATCGAGCAGACTGTCGAAGAACTCGATCCCACCGCAAACATCGAGCACGCCATCGGCTGCCGCAATGACGGCCAGCGTCAACGAGGAGGCCACCTCTCCAGAGTCGATGAGGTCGAGCGCTGCCTCATAGGTCCAGCGATAGATCGGGTGCCTGAACTCTGATGCCTTCAACCAGTGCTGGACGCGGCACGCCTGCTCATTGTCTTCAAGTATAGCGCCGAGCAGCCCCGCCTCGGCCTCCAACGGCTTGAGGACCGTGAAAGCCGAGCCGATATGGTGCTGCCGGCGAGCAATTCTAGGCATGAGATCTCCCTCGTTGGCCTTACCGGAGTGTGCACGGGTAGAATCATGACATCGGCCCCACCACGCTGTTGACCGGACGGCGTGAGATCGGCGCCGATGGGTCGACGGTCGCGGACAAGGCGTCCGGCTCGACCTGCCACCACGTTACCAGCGGCGCCTGCCCCGGGGGCGCGCGGAAGCCGACTGCGGCCATGAACTTCCCGTCAAGATCCCGCTGTTCGAACCGCCAGGCAGCCGGATTGTCGGCAATGTCCTTGAAGCGGATGGCGGGCGGGAAGACCTGGAACCAGAAGCCGTCCAGCTCCTGAGACAGACCGAGGCCGGTCGCCTTGATGAACGCTTCCTTCAGGGTCCACAGCCGGAGGAACCCCTCGCCCCGGCGCTCCTCGGGCAGGCCCCCCAGCCATGCGATCTCCTCCGGGCAGAAATAGCGGCCGGCGATGGAGAGATTGACGGTGCGGTCCAGCGGCTCGACATCGAGCCCGTGCTCGAACGGCGCGACCGCCACGGCGACCATGCCCCTGGTGTGCGACAGATTGAAGTGGACCCCGGCCATCGTGCCGCCGATCCATGCGGTCGGCTTGCCATGGGCGCCGGCCTCAAAGCGGAATGCCGCCGCCGGATGGCCGGTCGTCGCCGCCAGCGCTCGCCGTACCAGGACGTGAGCCGCCGTGTACTCAACCCGGTTGCGCGGAAACACGAAACGCGCGGCGCGGGCACGTTCGGATTCGTCCAGCACGGCCGCCCAGGGTTCGACCGCGGGCTCGTCGAGGCCTTCCACCCGCATGACCCAGATTTCGACGTCGCGCCTCAATCGCGCGAAGCCATGGAGCGGCGGACCACGGCGAGAACATGAGTCACGAACAGGAACCCGCCGGCTATCAAGAGCCAATGCAGATAGTGCAGATTTGGCGTGGCCTCGTTGAACCAGTGCACCGGCTCGACGAGGTAGCCGAGCACTCCCTCGCCATGGGCATAGTCTTCGATGGTTTGCGCGTATTCGTCGGTCACCAGACCCAGGAGCGCGAACCCGACCATCGCCATGGCGCCGTGCCGCATCACGTTCAGCAGCGAGAGCTTGACCCTGGTGAGGCCGCCCGCCATGCCGCGCAGCCTGAGGGCCTGCTGCCGGATCTGCGGCAAGAGCAGGACCTGCATGTCGCCGCTGAGCTTGGACATCTGTCCGATCGTGGTCTGCAGCGACGAAATCCGACCGCGCAGACTGCTCCGCCGCTTCTGCCGGTCGCGGAAGTATGCCTTGTACAGACGCATGAAATTGCCGTCAGGCGACAGCACCTGGAGCGAGGCGTCGAGCGTACCGAGGGCGCGCCCGACGCGCAGCAGCGCCCAGGTCGGGGCAACCTTGTGCACGGCCATAAGCCGCGCCATATCGACCGAGGCAGAGCCCATCGAGCGCTCCGAATAGGGCAGCGTCACCAGCTGGCTCCTTGCCTCCCACTGGCGGATGATATCGGCCAAGCCGGTGCGCAGCTTCGCCACGCCGAAGGCGGGTACGCTTGAGCTCATGAGCAGCATGTAGTCGGCCGCGCGCTCATAGTCGCCCATGGCGATCGAGTTGTTCATCTCGCGATAGGCCAGCCAGGCCTGGAGAGGCATCTGCCCGACTGTGCCGAAATCGATCAGCGCGATGCGATTATCCGCCAGCAGGACGATGTTCCCGGGATGCAGGTCGCCGTGGAACTGATTGTCCTCGAGAATTTGCCGCATCGTCGTGGTCAGCAGCAGGCGCGCCACCCGACCCGGGTCGACGCCATTCCGGCGCTCCCAGGCCAGCACGGCGCTGAGGTTCTCGCGCCGCTGCCGGATATACTCCGACATCAGCACGCCCGGGATCTCTTCCATCACCAGAACGCGCCGTCCACTGATCCGCGGAAAGACGCGCGGCACGATCACGCCGTGGGATTTCAACCTCTTGCGCATCCGATGCAGGTTGAGCACCTCGCGCGAGTAGTCGGTCTCCTCCCGCAGCAGATTGCTCAGTTCTCGGAGTCCCTCGTCCAGATTCAGCCGTCCCCCCTGGCCGAGTATGTTGATCAGGGTCACCAGGACGCGGAGCAGCCGAAGGTCGCTCTCGAAGGATTGCCGCACGTCCGGACGCATGATCTTGACCACCACCGCACGATCGCCGTCGAGCAGGATGCCGCGATGCACCTGGCAGATCGAAGCAGCGGCGAAAGGCTGAGCCTCGATCCGGGCGAATACGCGGGTGATCGGCGCGCCGAGGTCTTCTGCCAGGACGTCCATCGCGACGTCGCTCGGAAAACCGCGCATCTCGTACTGCAGCGCTGACAATTCGCGACACATGGCGTCGGTCAGGATGTCGGTCTTGAGCGACAGGAGCTGACCGAGCTTGATCCACATGCCGCTCAGGCGCTCGAACAGTTGTCGCGCCTTCCGCGCGTCGGCCTGCTCGTCGAACCGGCCGGTCCACTTGGTGAGCAGGCGACCGAAGAAAAAGGCGGCAATCAGAGCCAGGCTCCACGCACCGCGCCACCATGGCCGCCGCGGCACCGGGATAATTTCGATGGCTCGCCGCTCCTGCTCCGCCATCAGCGGCGTGGGGATCAGGTCGCGCAAGCTCGCCGCATACCGCTTCGGCGGATCCGACAGCAATTCCGTGGTGTCGTCGGGACGTGTTCGATCGTCGTCAGCGCGAGGACCCAGCACGACAGCGCGGCCGCCGGGCACCCGGACGCGACGGGTCATGTGCGTGCCTCCGCATCGGCGACAGGCTTGTCGAACTGGCCGTGCAGCAACCGGCGAGACTCCTCGTCGCTGGGCGGACTCGCGAGCGGCGGCCGATTGCGCTTGCTCATCAATGTATAGGTCGCAGGTACGACATAGAGTGCCAGCAGCGTGCCGACGATCATGCCGCCAATGAGGACGACCCCGATCTGGTAGCGGCTGTTGGAGCCGGAGCCACTGTTGTAGATCAGCGGCGCCGCGCCGACCACCATCGCTGCCGTCGTCATCAGAATCGGGCGAAGCCGCGCCGTCGCGGACTCGACGACGGCCGTGCGGATGTCGCGCCCTTCCTCACGGAGCTGGTTGGCGAACTCGGTGATCAGAATGCCCTGCTTGGCGACGAGGCCGACCAGCGTGATCAGACCGATGCTGCTGTAGAGATTCAGGCTGCCGCTGAAAACCTTCAACCCGAGCAAGCTCCCGAATACGGCAAACGGAACCACCAGCAGAACGATGAATGGATCGCGGAAGCTCTCGAACTGAGCCGCCAGGAAACCATAGATGAAGACGAAGGAAAGCAGGAACACCAGACCGGCCGCCACATTGGCCTGCCTGAGCTGGCGCGAGGCGCCGTCCCAGTCGATGCTCATTCCGGCCGGCAGGGTGTCTTTCGAAATCCTCTCCAGATCGTCCAGCACCTGCCCGAGCGAACGCCCCGCCTCTATGCCGCCGGACAACGTCGCCGATCGCTGGCCTTCGAAGTGCTCGAGCTGGTCGGCGCCGACAGATCGCCGTATCGAGATCAGCCGGCTCAGCGGGATGACGGTCCCGTCTTTCGTTCGCACCCTGAGGATCTCGATGCTGTCGCTTCTGTTGGCGAAGCGGTCTCCCAGATCCATGATGACGTTGTACGTCCGCGTGCCATAGGTGAAGGTGCTCACCTTGAAACCGCCGATTGCGGTCGCGACCGCGTTGGCCACGGTCGCGAGATCGGCACCGACATCGCCTGCCCGGTCTCTGTCGACCTCGATCTCGAGCCGCTGGCTGGTGAAGCGCAGGTTGGATTGCGGGTTGGTCACGCCGGCACCCTGGCCGATCTTCTGCAACAGCATGTCCATGCCGGCCGCCAGGTCGGCGTAGCTGCCGGTCGTCCTGACCACCATCTGCACGGGCAATTGTCCGCCGCCGGAGAGAACGCCGGGATCGACGACGTCGACGTCGAGGCCCGGGATGGCCTTGAGGCTCGGCTCGATCCCGGCACCGATCTGGGTCGCGTCGCGCTTGCGCTGGCTCGCCGGCTTCAGGACCAGGATGGCCAGGCCGGAACGCGGATCGGGGTTGCCCAGCATGACCAGAGAGTTGGATTTTTCCGGCACGGCATCGAGAATCGCCGAGATCGTCTTGCCTCTTTCCGCAAGCGCCTCATAGGTGGAGCTGGGCGGCCCGGCGAATCGCGCGAACACATAGCCCTGGTCCTCGACCGGCGCCATCTCACCCGGCAGGGTGCCGCTGGCGCCGACGGCAAGCACGCCGATCGAGACCATCAATGCGTAGACCAGCCAGCGCATGGTCAGCATCAGCTCGAGCGAGCGCCGGAATGCGCCGGTGAACCGATCCATCAGGGTCGGCCCCTTGCGCGAGCGCGGATCATGCGCCTTCAGCATGCGCGAACACATCATCGGCGACAGCGTTCGCGAGATGAATCCCGAGATCAGCACCGCCGCGGCCAGCGTGAAGGCAAATTCGGAGAACAGCTTGCCCATCAGGCCGGGAAGGAAGCCGATCGGCAGATAGACTGACGCCAGCGTCAGCGTCGTCGCGATGACGGCGAAACCGATCTCCCGGCTGCCGACGAACGACGCGGTCATCGGCGAAAGACCGCGGACGATGTGGCGCTGCACGTTCTCCACGTCAACGATCGCGTCGTCGACCACGAGGCCGACGGCGAGCACGATGGCGAGTAGCGAGAATGTGTTCAGACTGTATCCCATCAGCGCCATGAACGCGAGGGTGCCGATCAGCGACAGCGGGATCGTGACGACGGTCACCAAGGCGCCACGGATCGAGCCCAGGAACAGGAAGATGACGACGATCACGAGGATGACTGCGTCACGCAGTGCATCGAAAACCTCGACGACGGATTCCTTGATGAAGATCGAGCTGTCGAAGGCGACGGCGAGGGTGACGTCCGTCGGCAGCACCGCACGCAGACCCGGTAGCTCCCGCTTCACCAGGCCGGCCACGGTGAGCGCATTCGCCGAGGGCTGCCTGATTATTCCGACGGCGAGACCCGGTTTGCCGTCGATCAGCACGCCGGTGTTCGTATTGTCCGCGCCGACCACCACCTCGGCGACGTCCGACAGGCGCACCAGCGCTTCGTTCTTGGCGCGCAGCACGATGTTCTTGAAGCCCTCCAGATTGACGGCGGAGGTGTTGGCGATCACGTCGATCCGCGTTCCGGCCTGCTTGATCGAGCCGACCGGGATCTTGGCATTGCCTGCGATCAGCGCCAGACGGACGTCGTCGTTGGTCATTGAATAGGCGGCGAGCTTGACCGGATCGACCTTGATGCGGATCGCGTATTTGCGCTCGCCCAGCAGGGTCAGTTGGGCTACGCCCTCGATCGCCGAAAGCGGCGTGCGCATCACCGTGTCATAGAGCTCGGTCAGCTCCAACTCCGAACGACTGGCGCTGTTCAAGGACAGGTACAGGACAGGGATGGCATCGGTGCTGAGCTGCATCACCGTGGGCGGCAGGGCGTCGGCGGGGAGCAGGTTGCGTACCTGTTCGACCTTGGTGCGAACCTCGACGGCCGGGGACTTCGCCATCCCTTCGCCTTTGAAGCTGATCTTGACCGTGCTCAGCCCGGCGATGCTGGTCGACGACAGCGTGTCGATGCCGTCGATCGTCGCGACGGCTTGTTCGATCGGGGTCGATATCTGGGTCTCGATCAGCTCCGGCGAAGCGCCGGCCATCACCGTTGTGACCGTGACGAATGGAACCTCGAAGGCCGGCAGTTCGCGCATCTGCAGCTTGGTCAAGCCATAGAGGCCGAGAATGGCCATAATGACATTGATCACAATGGCGAAGACGGGCCGCCGGATGAAGAAATCGGAGAGTCCCAAGGCGCCGGTTCCTAGTGCTCGGGTTGCAGCACTCGGGCCCTGGCGGAACGCGCCACCTGGCTCGACGTCGCCTGGTACCTTCGCATCAGGCTGTAACGCGGCGCCTCAGGTTCCGTCGTCCTCGATGTCGTCCATGATGATGATGGCACGTCTCCGGACACGCTCGATGGGACCGCCGTCCCCGGCAATACGATCACTACCGTCATGGCCGAGCACTTGGCGTCCGATGGTCCACTAGGAGCCCGCAATCTTCACTAGCGTTCCGTGGCGTACACGAAACCGCCCCTCAGTGACTACCACATCACCGGATTTGACGCCCGAGAGAACCTCCAGCTTGCCTTCATGCGCGAGGCCGAGCTCGACCTTCACCCGCTCCGCCTTACCTCCGGCGATCCGATAGACGTAGGTGCCGGAGAGCTCATGAACCACGGCATCCAACGGCACCAGCAACGCGTTCGGCTGTTCGCTCAGCGTCAGCACGATGCTGACGAACAGGCCGGGTCGCAGGATACCCTCGGTATTGGGGATCTCCCCACGCAGACCGATGCTGTGCGTGACAGGATCGATCACCGGGTCGATGAACGTCACCTTGCCGTCGGCCACGTGCTTGTTCTCGATGCTGCGGACATCGATGGAAGCGCCGGCCTTGACCCGGTCGAATATCGACTCGGGCACCTTGAAGTCGACCAGCAACGTGTCAAACTGGCGCAGCACGGTGATCACGTCGCCCGGGGACACGTAGGCGCCGACCGCATACGCGATGCGGCCGATCTGGCCGTCGAAGGGCGCGGTGAACTGACGGTTGTCCAGTGCTGCCGTACTCTTCGCCGCCGCGGACCGGGCCGCTGCGATCTGGGCGAGCGCCTCTTCGAGTTTGGCCCTCGCGCCAAATCCGCGATCGGTCAGCTCCTTCAAGCGTTCGTATCTGTCGATATTCAGCTTGAGCTGGGCCTGGGCATCGGCGAGCGCCGCGCGCTCGGTGGTCGAGTCGATGACCAGCAGCACCTGGCCCTTCTTGACCCGGCTGCCTTCGGATACCGGCAGCGACA